>CAIYMZ010000175.1 GCA_903927415.1 uncultured Alphaproteobacteria bacterium | reverse complement strand
TAAGCGCGGAATCATTGAAACAATTTTTGGACAACTAAAAGATTTCCGCCACCTCGTTCACACCAAATACCGCTCGAAAATCAACTACTTCACCAACGTTCTTTCATCACTACTCGCTTACATGCTGAATCCTAACAAGCCAGCGATTTGCCTGAATCGGGTGGAGGTGGGTTAAGCGTTATTGGGGGTTAAAAAATTAATAATTTTTTAGGGAAAAGGTCTAGACCCTGTTGACATTCAACCATCCCCACCCAATCTCCTCCTAAAAACGGAGTTTTATGGCAATCAAATACAAGTTGAGCTCTGCGCAGTGGGATAAAATAAAAGATTTTTTGCCTGGTAAAGAATCCGATCCTGGGCGCAGCGCTGAAAACAATCGCCGCTTTGTTGAGGCGGTGTTATGGATTGGCGAGAATGGTTGCAAATGGCGCTCTTTGCCTGAAGAATTTGGTAATTGGAACAGTGTGTTTCAGAGGTTCCGTCGCTTTGCAAAAAAAGGAGTTTGGCAAATTATTTTTAACACTTTGGCAGTAAGTGCCGATACAAAATGGTTGATGATTGATTCAACAATTGTTCGCGCTCATCAACACTCAGCCGGAGCGTTAAAAAAAACGGTGGTCAAGAAAGTCAGGCGTTAGGACGCAGCCGTGGCGGCTTTACTACAAAAATTCACACTACCTGCAATAATCGCGGTAAACCTCTACGTTTTATTTTAACCGGAGGAGAAGTTTCTGATTGTTTAAAAGCCACAGAATTACTCGATGATTTTGATTCAAAAAAAGTCGAGGCAGTTCTTGCGGATAAGGGATATGATGCGGATTGCATAGTTGCAGCGATTGAGGACGGCATCGGTGCCGAAGCAGTCATTCCACCAAAATAAATCGTAAAGTTTTGCGCTATTACAACAAGGAACTTTACAAACAACACAACCTGATCGAGCGACTATTCAACAGAATTAAAAACTTCAGAAGAGTAGCAACGAGATATGACAAAACCGCTTCCAGCTTCCTTTCGTTCGTACAAGTTGCTTGTGTGTTTATTTGGGGAGTTTGAATGTCAACAGAACCTTAGTTAGGAATTGAGAACGTGGCCTGGAAAATGGGGAGCACTATACCAAAAATAATACGCTGAGTAAATTATCTCTTGACCAAGCAAAAGTCAGAGTTTTAATTGATCCGGTTTTTTACTTTTTGGTCAAAAAATATCTATCAACAAAAATCAATTCATTATGCGCAAATCTAAATCAAAGGCATTTTCACTAATTGAGCTTTCAATAGTGATCTTAATCATCGGAATACTAATTGCCGGCGTTACACAGGGCAGCAGGCTTATTGCACAAATGAAGATAAATACTGCCAGATCTCTCACAAAAAGTGCTCCTGTCACAAGCATAAAGGGCCTTTCTCTTTGGCTTGAAACAACTTCAGAAGAAAGTTTTGCTGATTCTGAAACTCAAGAATTCACCACCGCAACAACCCTTGCCAATTGGTATGATATCAACCCACAATCATCTGCAAAACTTACTGGCACAACAACAGCAAGTGCTGCTGGTGATATTTATTATAAAGCTAGCGGTATTAATGGTTTACCAACAGTAGCCTTCAAAGGTGGAGCCACTTCGCGCATTGCTCTTTCTGCAGTTCCAGCTGTTACAGGGGATGTTTCTACAACCTTTGTAGTTTACAGAGATACTTCTGCTTCCACAGCTACCCAAAGATCTGCTTTTTGGAATGGTGCTGATGCTACTGTTGGATGGGGATATATCAAAACAACTGATGGCAGTAATGATGGAACTAGACAAATTGCAACTGCAGTTAACGCTGGTGAAATTGGTAGTGCTATGACAGCAGTTCCTGAAATTGCTTCTATGACAATTTCCGGCCCTGGTGGTACAGCTGCCCTTTACATAAATGGCACTGCTGTTTCATTAACGAATGGAACACTTGCCAGCTTTTCAACCTCAACTGCTTTTACAATTGGAAACTACTACGCATCAAGTGCTTGGGCAAATCCTTGGAAAGGCTACATCTCAGAAATCATCATGTATGATGGTGTTCTTAAAGCTGAAGATCGCAAAGCTGTCGAAGATTATCTTGGTAAAAAATACGGAATCAAAGTTCGTTAGTCGAATTTAATCTAATCTAAAAACCGAGTCATTTGCAAAAATGACTCGGTTTTTTTGTGCGTTTTGTTAGAAAAGTTAGCATCATCGTTTTTTAAAATCCCTTATCGGACAAGAATGAGTGACTGGTGAATAGTTTTTACGTAATAATTCTGACAACAATCTCATCCACAATTTTTTCGATCTGCTTCCTGCTTTGTCCCTCAACCATCACCCGAATTAAATTTTCAGTTCCGGATTTGCGAACCAAGATTCGCCCTTCAGCCCCAAGCTCTCGCGACTTTTCCTCAATAATTTTTTTCACCGATTCTTCTTCGAGCGGATTTTTTTTCGTCGCGTCGAATTTTACATTTCGTAAAATTTGTGGGAAGGCCTCGAAGAGATTTAAAACTTCGCTGACGGGTTTTTTTGCGTCGCAAATTACCGATAAAACTTGCAGTGCGGCGACTAGTCCGTCACCTGTCGGGGAGTAGTCCGAGAGCACTAAGTGACCCGATTGCTCTCCGCCAAAATTACAGCCATTTTTGTGCATTTCTTCGAGCACGTAACGGTCGCCGATTTGTGAACGGATTGTCGAAACGCCGATGTAACTCAAATAATTTTCCAGCGCCAAATTCGACATTTGCGTGATCACAACCGTGTCTTTTTTGAGCTCGCCGCGAGCGTGAAGTTTGTCGGCAATGAGTGCGATTATTTTATCGCCGGAAACGGCGTGGCCTTGTTCATTCACGACTAGCAAGCGATCAGCGTCGCCGTCGAGCGCAATTCCAATGTCGGCTTTTTCTGCCAAAACTGTTTTCGCCAAAAGTTCTGGATGAGTTGAGCCGCATTTTTCGTTGATGTTGAAGCCGTTTGGCTCAGTGCCAATCTCGACAACTTCCGCGCCCAATTCCCAAAAAATTTTCGGCGCGATGCTGTAGGCGGCGCCGTTGGCGCAATCGACGACGATCTTTAATCCAGTTAGGTTTTTTTCTTTGGGGAAGGAATTTTTTACGAATTCGATGTAACGATTGGAGGCGTCGTCGAGCCTTTTTACGCGGCCGAGATTTTCTGGTGAAGCGAGGAAAGGCGTGATGTCGCCGTCAATTAGCGCTTCGATTTCTGTTTCTAATTTGTCGGAAAGTTTCTGTCCGTCGCGGTTAAAAATTTTTATTCCATTGTCGTGGTAAGGATTGTGCGACGCTGAAATCATGATGCCGATATCGGCGCGGATTGAGCGCGTGAGCATCGACACCGCCGGAGTCGGAACCGGCCCGACCAAAAACACATCCATCCCGACAGCTGCCAAACCCGCTGTGAGCGCGGGTTCAATGACGTAGCCGGAAAGGCGAGTATCCTTGCCAATGACGACGCGGTGACGATGTGCACCATCGGTAAACTTAGCGCCGACGGCCATCCCGACGCGAAGTGCAATTTCTGCAGTCATGGGGAATTTGTTGGCCGTGCCACGGATTCCATCGGTTCCGAAATATTTTTTGGTCATGTTTTTTGACTAATTTATTTTAATCAAACTCGGTGCCGCCCCCCTGTTAAGGGGGGTAGGGGGGTTTTTCGTCACAAGCTCAGAAGTGAGTCTGTGAC
>CAIYMZ010000174.1 GCA_903927415.1 uncultured Alphaproteobacteria bacterium | reverse complement strand
TAAGCGCGGAATCATTGAAACAATTTTTGGACAACTAAAAGATTTCCGCCACCTCGTTCACACCAAATACCGCTCGAAAATCAACTACTTCACCAACGTTCTTTCATCACTACTCGCTTACATGCTGAATCCTAACAAGCCCGCGATTTGCCTGAATCGGGTGGATGTGGGTTAAGCGTTATTGGGGGTTAAGTTTGTAAATTATTTCACGTTCACGAAGAGAAATCCAAGTGTAGTTTTTTGCCATAATTGCGCACTTTATTTGTTGCAACCCTTTTGAGGTTAACAACGACGTAAAGTTGCGCTAGGTTCTTGAACTCACCCTGTCTTGCACCAAGGTTTTCCAAGAAAGTTCTAAGAACACTGCCCGCCATTAACATTAATCAGCGATCCGGTCAGAAAATCTGGAGCGTCGAGTGCGGCGTAGAGGGTGGTGTTGACGATCTCGGCGACAGTGCCGGCGCGCTTCAAATGGGTTTGGTTGATCACTGCATTTTGCCTTTCTTGCGCAACTCCTTGCGACATTTTTGAAATAAAAATTCCTGGATTCACGCCAATCACCGTCACATTTTTTTGCGCAAAAACTTTTGAAAGACTAATCACCAAACCATTTAATCCTGACTTTGAAATCCCGTAGCCAATGTCGCGGCTGCCCACGCTGCCAGCGGTTGAGCCGATGATCACCAAGCGCATTTTTTTTCCGCTAGTGACGCATTTTTTACTCAAATCCAAAGAAATTTTTGCAATGCTGAGCAAATTTATTTGCAGTGAATCGAGTAAATTTTCGGCGGTAAATTTTTCTGATTCGTAATCGTCACCAAACTTGCCAACCGTTGAAATTACCAAGTTCTCACCCGTTAAATTTTTCTGCAAAAATTTTGACAAAACTTCAACTTGCGCCGTGTCAGAAAAATCAACGCAAAAATAATTCACATTTTTGTGCTGCGTTTTTTTATTTTTGTCGACAGCAATGATCGTTGAAAATTTTTTCCGCTGCAATTCGGCAATTAGTGCTGAACCTAGAGCTCCTTCAGATCCGAGGATGATGATGTTTTTATTTTCTGGCATTATTTTTGTCATTGAAGTCGATAATATTTCCGAGTTTTTCTTTTTTGGTGACGAGGTAATCATGCAAATGTTTCGAATTTGTAACCAGCGGGACGCGTTCTACCACCTCGATATTTTGCGATTCTAACATCGTTTGTTTAGCTGGATTATTGGTGATCAGTTTAATTTTTTTAATTCCAAGATCTTCTAAAATTTTCACCGTGGAGTAGTAACGACGGTGGTCGAGCTCATTATGCGCTTTGAAAATTGCATCAACTGGCGACAAAGATCGCAGTGATCGCAGCTTGCTGGTGAAGCCGAATCCGCGACCTTCGTGGTGAAAGTGGTAGATGATCAAACCACCTTTTTCGTGAATCATGTTTTTCGCTTTTTCGAGCTGCCAATGACAGTCGCAACGCTGACAGCCGAAGATGTCGCTGGTGTAGCAGGCGGAGTTGATTCGAAATAAAATCGCTTTTTTTGGATTGGTGATTTTGCCTTTGTAGATCAGGCCATGTTCAGCGACGACATCGTGATGCGAAGTTTTGTAGGAGCCGATTTTGAACTCGCGGCCATTTTTATCCTTCAGCGGCAGATTCAAAATTTTATCGAGAATTTTATACTCAGACAGAGGCATTTTGAAATTGTTGAATTACGCGTCGCACAAGGCTTTGCGGGTCGTCGTCAAAAATAATTTTGCCCTTGGTTTCTTTGCCAAAAAATTCGATTAAATGCTGAACTTGTGAGGTAAATTTTCCGGAACCCGTGAGCACGCCGATGACTTTCCCGGCGTCGTAAGCAATCGCGAATTCGTTGAGTGTGCCCCAGCGGCCGCTGATGAAAATTGCCGCGTCGCAATCTGCAACTGAGGAAACGTTACGATATTTTAAACAGACCGCGAGATTGTCGCGATGCTTGTAATTTTCGGGAATGAGCACGAGCTCGTCGTAGCAGGCCAGTGGCGTCTTCAAGGCAGCTTCGTGATTTTCTTTTTTTGTGACTGCGCTGTAGCCGATGGAAAATCCGCCAAGCGATTTTGCTTTTTCTGCCGCGTCAAAAGGCAGGCCTTTGCAGGCTCCGGTGATTATCGCAGAGCCGGATTTAAAAATTTCTTCGCCGATAATTTTAGCGGATTTTGTGAGTTCTTCAGACTCTGCAACCGCAGAGCCGTAAACGGCAATTTTCATTTGGTCATTAAAGATAAAAGCGCCATGCGAATGTAGACGCCGTAGTTAGCTTGCGCGAAATATTTGGCTTGCGGTGCATCATCAACTGCTTCGTCGATCTCGTTGATACGTGGCAAAGGATGCATGATTGTTAAATTTTTTTTCGCTGTGGCGAGAAGTTTTTTGTCGATGCGGTAAAGATTTTTTACTTTTTCAAATTCTTTTTTATCAGCGAAGCGCTCTTGCTGGACGCGGGTTACGTAGAGAATGTCGAGATCTTTAATCGCGGTTTTTAAATCAGAAGTTTCGAAAATTTTGCAGCCATTTTCTGCGATAATTTTTTTCTTTTTTGGATCGAGCGCGAGAGACGGATGTGAAATTAGCGTGAATTGATTTTTGGGATGACGGCTCATGAGAGTAAGCAGCGACTGCACAGTGCGACCATGTTTTAAATCGCCGAGGATTCCAATTTTCAAACCATCGAGCTTTTTCTTCTCGCAAAAAATCGTGTAAAGATCGACGAGAGATTGCGTCGGATGTTGGTTTGCACCATCTCCAGCATTGATCACGGGAACGGTTGCATATTTCGAAAGATCAGCAATCGAGCCAATTTGTGGATGACGAGCAACGATGATGTCGGCATAATTGCTCATGATGCGTCCAGTGTCGGAGAGGGTTTCGCCTTTTTTCACCGAAGATGATTCGCCATATTCGAGCGTGATGATTTGCCCGCCAAGTCGCAGCATTGCTGACTCAAAAGAGAAGCGTGTGCGAGTGCTCGGCTCAAAAAAAAGTGTCGCAAGAATCAGGCCGCGACAATCAGCGCTAGTAAAAGTTTTTTTGTGGCCTTGCTTGCGAAATTTTTCGGCGAGGGTGATGAGTTTTTTAATGTCGGCTTCGGAGATTTGGTTGGCGTCTAGGAGATGGTGGAAGGAGAGGTTGGTCATGAGGTTGGCACTACGTTAAAAGATGCTCGGTCTAATCACCCTCCCTCAAGGGGAGGGTG
>CAIYMZ010000173.1 GCA_903927415.1 uncultured Alphaproteobacteria bacterium | reverse complement strand
TGACACTGAGTGTGAGCTGTCACCCCGCACTTGTTGCGGGGTCCATTAAAAAGAACCTAAACAGGTTCTAAAATAAATTTTAAATTTCATGAAAAAACCAGAACTCCTCCTCCCCGCCGGCACTCTCGATCGCCTCAAAACCGCCATCCTTTACGGTGCCGATGCTGTTTATTGTGGCACGCCTGACATGTCCCTTCGCGTCAAGTCTGGCTTCACTTTGGAGGATGTTGTCGAAGGCATAAAATTCGCTCACGAACGTGGCAAAAAAGTTTATCTCACGCTCAATCTTTTCTCGCACAATAAAGACATTGAGAAGCTGCCGCAATTTATCGAAACCGTTAAGGCTGTAAAGCCAGACGGGCTGATAATTTCTGATCCGGGAGTTTTTCAATTTGTAAAAACGCACGCGCCGGATTTGGAATTGCACATTTCTACGCAAGCAAATGTTTGCTCTTGGCTGACGGTAGATTTTTGGGAGAAGCAGGGCGCGAGCTTGGTGGTCATGGCTCGCGAGGTTTCATTCGCAGAGCTGGCCGAGATCAGAAAAAAATGTCCGAACATCAAAATCGAAACTTTCGTGCATGGTTCGATGTGCATGACTTATTCGGGTCGTTGCCTGCTTTCAAATTTTATGGCAGAGCGCGGAGCCAATCAGGGCAGTTGTGCGCACAGTTGCAGATGGGGTTACAAACTCAAAATAAAACTCAAAGACAACACGGAACACGAAATCGAAATCAACGAAGACAACAAAGAATTATTCGATTTTTTTCTCGAAGAAGAAATTCGCCCTGGGGCGCTGATGCCTTTTGAGGAGGACGTCCACGGCTCCTACATTTTAAATTCGAAAGATTTGTGTTTGCTGCCGAAGCTCGACGAATACATCAAAATCGGACTCGATTCATTCAAAGTTGAAGGTCGCAACAAAACTGAATTTTATGCCGGAAGCGTTGCTCGCGTTTACCGCGCCGCGATCGATGACTACATGCGTGATCCGCAAAATTGGAATCACGAAGATTACATGGACGAGATTAATTCCGTTGCCAATCGTGGCTACACTCTCGCCTTCCACGAAGGCCGCCTGACTGATTTGGCGCATGATTATGAAAGCACGGGCTCGACAAGTTTTTACGAATATGCGGCAAGAGTTGTGGCGTGGGATGGGGATGAGATTGTGATTGAGGCCAAGAACCGTCTGGCTGCAGGGGACGTGTTGGAATTTTTATCACCATCGCAACGTGAGCCGATTTTATTGCGCATCTACGAATTTAATTACTCACGGGATGGAAAAAATTGGAAAATCGTTGATGTCGTGAATGCAGGTGTAAAGCCGCTAATCCGCATTTCTGCTTCTGCTTTTCATTTGTTTGAAAAAGAAGAATTAAAAAAACTTTTGCCGCAATTTTCCTTGGTGCGCAAAGAAAAATCCAACATCGAATCCGAAAAATTAAAAGTCGAATCGCGCCAACTCTCGCACCAACTCGAAGCGGGAAATGTGCGCCAAGAAAAATACCAAAATAAACGTAAAAAATATTTCACCGCGCTGGAAATTGGCGACGAAAAAATTGCCCCAAGAACCCCAAGAATAGGCACAGAGGGCTGCTGCGGCAAAAGTTGCAACGGCTGCTTAATTTTCTGGCACGACGAGAAATACGCAAAGGCGAGAGAAATCGCGAAGACAAAAAAAATTGGGGAGATGCTTTAAAAAAACCTTCACATTTCCAAAACCACAAATACAGTTTCACCGCAAATACAGCTTTACATTTTCAACTAATCTAAATTTTTTATGAGCAAACTAACCCTAGATATTCCTGATGCGTTGCATCGCGCAGTTAAAACTTTTTCTTCGGCTCACGGCCTAACAATTCGAGATTTTTTTATTGAAATGACCGAGAGGCAACTGAAGGAAAGTGCAAAACTAAAAACTAAAACCAAGTCTAAAACCCAAGGAAAAAACAAGCCTAAAATTATGAAAAAATCCAAGAAAAAAAATCCAAAATACATCACCGAAAAAGAAGCGGATAAGATGCTGAAGCCCTACTTACTGCGCATGGTGCAGAGAATTGAAAATGGTGAGGAGGAGCTGCTAAGCAAAGAAGAATTTTTTAAAGAACTTAGAAAAAGTTAAAATCAAAAACATTGCCACGCCATGAAAACCACTTACTCAAAACGCTTTTTAAAAGAGGCAAAAAATTTAAGAAAAAAATACCGTAAAATCGACGATGATTTGCTAAAATTCGTCAATACCCTCGAAAATGATAAGTGGCTTGGATCCGCTAGAATTGAGGGGTTTAGAGGTTTTGAAATTTACAAAACACGAGTTCGAAATAGTTCTGTCGATGGTGGTAAAAGTGGTGGCTTCAGAGTCATCTATTACCTCAAAGAGGTTCGCAGTTTCTACTTACTCACGATTTATTCGAAGTCAGAAAAATCCGACATTTCGTGCAGTGAAATCTTCGAAATTTTAAAACAGGAAAATTTGTTCGAATGAAAAAAAATTTAGTAATCGCAATCGATGGGCCATCGGCTTCGGGAAAAGGAACGCTGGCAAAAAAAATCGCGGCACATTTTGGGTTGGCCTATCTCAACACCGGCGCGATTTATCGGTTGATTGCGTTTCGGGTGATTTCTCAAACCCCGCAACAAGTGCGGGGTGACATCTTATTGAGTGATGAAAAAATTTCCGAGCTGACAAAAAACATTTCTGAATCTGATTTAGAAAACGAAAAACTTTTCGGTGAAGATGTTGGTGCAGTGGCCTCAGTGATTGCAAAAAACAAAAAACTCCGCGCCGCGATTTTTGATTTTCAGCGCGATTTTGTTGAACGTGGCAAAAAAGAAAAAAATGGCTGCGTGCTTGATGGGCGGGACACCACTACGGTTATTTGTCCCGATGCTGACTTCAAATTCTTCGTCACTGCGGATGTTGAAATCCGCGCCCAGCGCCGCTTCGCACAGCTAAAAATTCCTTACGAAGAAATTTTAGCGCAGCTAAAAAAGCGCGACGAAAATGATTTGAATCGTGTCGAATCCCCACTCAAAATCGCGCCAGACGCGGTTGTAATCGATAATGGAAAACTTTCGATTGAGGAAGGGTTTCGGAAAATTTTAGGAATAATTCAAAAATAAAAATGGACCCCGCAACAAGTGCGGGGTGACAAACATGCGGTCCCACACTCTAAACTTGTCACTCCACACTCTAAACTCGTCACTCCACACTCTAAACTCGTCACTTCACACTCTAAACTGGTCACCCCGCACTTGTTGCGGGGTCCAGAAATTTAAATTTTAAAAATGCCAAACCTCCAAAAAATCTCCCGCTGCCTCATTTCCGTTTCCGATAAAACAGGAATCGTCGAGTTGGCGAAATACCTAGCTTCACGCGGTGTTGAAATAATTTCTACCGGTGGGACTTTCAAACTTTTGCAGCAAGAAAAAATTCCCGCTCGGGAAATTTCTGATTTCACGAATTTTCCCGAAATGATGGATGGGCGCGTCAAAACTTTGCATCCAAAAGTTCACGGCGGACTGCTGGCGGTGCTTGGAAATCCTGAGCACGTGGCTGCTGCAGAAAAACATCAAATTGAGTCAATCGACTTGCTAATCATCAATCTTTATCCCTTTGTTGAAACGGTTGCGAAGACAAATGACGAGGAAGAAATAATCGAAAATATTGACATTGGTGGGCCGGCAATGGTGCGCTCAGCGTCGAAAAATTTTGCTTACAAAACTGTGATTAGTTCGGTTGAGCAGTACGAAAATTTGATCGCGGAGATGGAAAAGAATTCCGGCAGCACATCCTTTGAGTTTAGGAAAGACGCGGCGGCGCAGGCTTTCAAAAATATTGCTGATTACGATGTGGCGATTTCTAACTGGTTCTCCTCTCTCAATCATCCCCCCCTTGAGGGGGGATCGAAGTCGCTTGCGACTTCGAGGGGGGGACCCCTCCCCGGATCGCTACGCTCTCCGACCCTCCCTCAAGGGGAGGGTGATGAGTGTGAGTTTGTTTTAACCGGCGTACTTAAACAAACACTCCGCTACGGCGAAAATTCCCACCAAAAAGCCTCCGTCTATTCTACGTTAAATCCCTTGGCAAATTCCGGAATTGTTGGCGCCAAACAAACTCAAGGAAAAGAGCTCAGCTACAACAATATCAACGATTCCGACGCTGCCTACAATTTAATTTTGGAATTCGAAAAACCAGCCTGCGCGATTATTAAACACGCGAATCCTTGCGGAGTTGCAATTGGTTCGAACTTGCTTGAGGCCTACAAACGCGCGCTTTCGTCCGATCCAAAATCTGCTTTTGGCGGCATTGTTGCGCTCAATTGCAAAGTTGACGAAGCGCTCGCAACCGAACTTTCGAAAATGTTTTTTGAAGTAATTATTCTGCGCGAAATTGACGAAAAAGCAGCGGCAATTTTAGCAGCGAAAAAAAATCTTCGGGTGCTGATTGTGGATTTTATCAAAGCAGCTGGAAGTCAGATCAAATCAGTGTCGGGAGGATTTTTAATTCAGGATTTGGATCAAAAAATAATCAGCAAAAGCGACTTAAAATTAGTCTCAAAAAAATCAGCGAGTGAATCTGAAATCGAGCAATTAATTTTTGCAATGTTGGTGGTAAAACACGTGAAATCAAACGCGATTGTAGTGGTGCAAGATTTTCAAACAGTAGGCTTTGGCGCTGGCCAGACAAGCCGCGTCGACGCTTGCGAAATCGCTTGCAAAAAAGCCGCAGAATTTTTCGACGGCGAAAAAAATATCGACAAAGCTCGCGGTGGATTTTTAGCCTCCGACGCCTTTTTCCCCTTCGCCGACAATATCGAAATCGCCGCCAAATTCGGAATCAAAGCCATTGTCGCCACAGGCGGATCAATGCGTGACGCTGAAGTGATTGCTAAAGCTGATGAAAAAGAAATCGCGCTTTATTTCATTGGGACCCGGCATTTCAAACACTAGACCCCGCAACAAGTGCGGGGTGACAATGGCAGGTGTGTGCAAATTGAATGTCAACAGGCTCTAGATCCCGCAACAAGTGCGGGGTGACAAATTAGAAAAACATCTTCCAGC
>CAIYMZ010000172.1 GCA_903927415.1 uncultured Alphaproteobacteria bacterium | reverse complement strand
ACATAGATGAACAACCCGCTCACAATCAAGCAATAGCATAAAATCGTCAGAAATTTTTTGATACGTAAGTGAGAGTGAATGAGCTTCAAAACTTGCTCTGTTCTAATGTCCATTTGGATTATTTTTTTCGATTGTGACGGAAAAAGATTCAACTCCTTCCACAACTCCAACTTTGTCGATTTCTACTTTGCATTTTTTAATTCTGTTATCTTCCAAAATTACTTCCAACACCTCTTGTGTCATTTTTTCAATTAACTTAAATTTTTTTTTCGTGACTAAATTTTTTATTTTGGAAGTGATGATGTCATAGTCTATGGCGTCGCTTAAATTATCACTCCTCGCTGCTTTTACAAAATCAGTTTCCATTTCTACATTGATCACAATTTCTCGATCAAATAATTTTTCCCAATCGTAAACACCAAGAATAGTTTTAAGTTTTAGATTTTTTATTTTGACGATCATTGATTGAAATTTTTTTTGACAACGATTTCGAAGCTAAAATATATTGTTCACATCTCAAGTTTTTTAGAAAAAATGTCCGATAACAAAATCATTTCGATCGCCGCCCACAAAAATTTTCGAAAAAAAAAATTAAAAAAAATCAACAAAATGTTATTTCTGGCAATTGTCATCGGCGTAGCTCTGGGAGTGATTCTATGGCAAAATTTTGTTGAGGTTACTTCCAATCTTGATGTACAAATTCCTCAATCAAAAAATATTCTTTTTAATGAGCAAATGCCGATCGCTATGACGACGGCGCAGATTGCTAATGAATTTGAGAATGCTGACGGTAAGCCAATCCTGCTCTATATTCACACAACTTGGTGTAAATCTTGTGCTAAAAATTTTCCAATCATCAATGAAATTGCGCGCGAGTTTCAGAATACTGAGCTAAAAATAATTTCTGTAGCGATTGATCGAGACCTAGATGCAGCAGAGCATCACAGCCATCTTACCAAATTTGGAGATATTTATTTTCAGCCGCATTTCCTCGTTTTCAAAGAAGGATTTTTGGAATTTTTGCAGAAAAAAAATATCCGCTACAATGGTCGAATCCCATTTACTGTGCTGATTTCGCGAGATGGCGACGTGATTACAAAATTTTCTGGAACAAAAAATAAAAATTTTTTGCGTAACAAAATCGTCAAGGAGCTTTACGGATAAAAAATGCAAATCAGCCTTTTTAACACTCGCTCTCGCAAAAAAGAAATTATCTCAACCTTTGAGCCAGAACATATCAAAATGTATGTTTGTGGTCCGACAGTGTACGATCGACCTCATCTTGGCAACGCGCGCTGTGTGGTGATTTATGATTTATTTTTTCGTTTTTTTCGGGAAGTGTTTCCCAAGGTTACCTACGTGCGGAATATCACCGATGTTGATGACAAAATTAACCTTGCAGCGAAAGAGTGCGGCATCTCAATTCAAGAATTAACTAAAAAAAATATCGATTTTTTTTACGCTGACATCGATGCGTTAAACGTCTTGCGCCCTACATTTGAACCGCGTGCCACTGATCACATTCCTGAAATGATTACGATGATCGAAGCATTAATCGCTTCTGGACATGCCTACGAAAATCAAGGCCATGTGCTGTTCAGCGTCGAATCTTTTGCTGATTACGGTAAGCTTTCTAATCGAAATTTGGATGAAATGATTGCTGGATCGCGTGTTGAAATTGCTACCTACAAAAAAAATCCTCTCGATTTCGTTTTGTGGAAACCGGCAGATTCTGATGATGACGCTTCAAGTGTTTTTGAAAGTCCGTGGGGAAGTGGTCGACCGGGATGGCACATCGAATGTTCGGCTATGAGCTCAAAATATCTTGGTGCTGATTTTGACATTCATGGCGGCGGTGCAGATTTACAATTTCCACATCATGAAAATGAAATTGCTCAAAGTTGCTGTGCTAATCCACATTCCCACTATGCGCGCTTCTGGATTCACAACGGATTTCTGACAGTGAATGGTGAGAAAATGAGTAAATCGCTAAAAAATTTTATCACAGTGCGCGATCTTTTGGGTCAAGGAGTTGATGGAGTTGTCATTCGCTATCTTCTGCTTTCAACTCACTATCGCAAACCTTTCGATTTTAACCAAAAGGCACTTGATGATGCTAAAAAAGCGATTGAAAAATTTCACTCTGTTCTTGATTCGGAAGTTCAAGTTTCAAAAATTCCGCCTCAAATTTTTCATTATCTTGCCGACGACTTAAATATTTCTAAGGCAATTGCGCTTCTTCACGAAATGGCAAAAGAATTAAAAACGACCAATGATAAAAATTTAAAAGAAAAATTTGCTGCGGCGCTTGACTTTTTT
>CAIYMZ010000171.1 GCA_903927415.1 uncultured Alphaproteobacteria bacterium | reverse complement strand
ATCCAGGAATCTTTCGAGATACTGGATTCCCGCCTGCGCGGGAATGACAAACTGAGCGATGACGAAGCCTTTGGTTTTAAGGTGTTGCAGTATTTCAATTTTACTTTCTCCGACATCGACTCACTCGAAAAAAAACTCGCCGCAGAAATTTTTGCCGAAAAAAATCTGGAAATTTTAGAACTCTACACAGCTTGGGCGCTTTACTCCGATGCTGGTCGCAAGCTGCATAAAAATGGCGCGCTTTTTATTTTGCCTGCGAAGGTTGATCAGCAAAATTTGATTACGAAATGCGGCGAAAAAATAAATCGCCAAGGTTTTGATCTCACCGACAAAGGCTACAGCCTCAACCGCGCACAAGGCGAAGCGCATTACTGCATTTTTTGTCACAAGCAGAAAAAAGATTCTTGTCGCAGTGGAATTCTGGACAAAGAAACGAAAAAAATAAAAATCGATTCACTCGGCGTTGAACTGCGCGGCTGCCCTCTTGACGAGAAAATTTCTGAAATGAATTTGCTAAAAAGTGAAGGATTTTCGCTCGCAGCTTTTGCGGTTGCGACCATCGACAACCCAATGATTGCGGGCACGGGACACCGCATCTGCAATGATTGCATGAAGTCCTGCATTTACCAAAAACAAGATCCTGTCGACATTCCACAAATTGAAACGCGAGTGCTGAAAGATGTGCTGGCGCTGCCTTACGGCTTTGAAATTTATTCGCTGCTGACACGTTGGAATCCGCTAAAAGAAAAAAAATTCTCGCAAAAAAATTCCGGAAAAAAAATTCTAGTCTGCGGCTTGGGGCCTGCGGGATATACTCTGGCGCACTACTTGCTCAATGATGGTCATGAGGTGGTGGCGATTGATGGTTTAAAAATTGAGCCACTAAATCCGGAAATTTCTGGCATTGATGCGCAGGGAAATCGCCAAAAATTTCGTCCGATAAAATTCCTCGATGAAATTTATGAACCGCTTTCAAGCCGCTTGATTCAAGGTTTCGGCGGTGTTTCGGAATATGGAATTACGGTGCGCTGGGATAAAAATTATTTGAAAGTTATTCGCTTACTTTTGGAGCGCAGAAAAAATTTCCGCATGTTTGGCGGCATTCGTTTTGGTTCGTCAATCACCGAAAAAATTGCGTTTGAGCAATATGGTTTCGATCACGTCGCACTCTGTCTTGGCGCTGGTCGGCCGAATATTATTAATCTCAAAAATAACTTCGCCAAAGGCATTCGCGCGGCGTCGGATTTTTTAATGTCGCTGCAATTAACGGGCGCGTTTCAGGAAAATTTATTTACCGGTTTGCAAATCAGAATGCCGATCGTGGTGATCGGCGGAGGCCTTACGGCAGTTGACACCGCCTGCGAAGCTCAGGCTTATTATTTTACTCAAATAAAAAAATTTGCGGCGCGAGTTGAGAAGATCGGCAAAGAAAAAATCTTCGCGATTTTGAATGAAGAAGAAAAAATTATTGCTGAAGAATTTTTGCGTGATGCAGAGAAAAAAGAAAATTTTTCCAAAGAAGAAATGCTGGTAAAAATTTTGTACCGCAAAAAAATTCAAGATTCTCCTGCTTACAGGCTCAACCACCAAGAGCTTAACAAATCTTTGGCAGAAGGAATTGAATTTGTCGAAAATATTACGCCGCTCGAAGCTGAGCTTGATGAATTTGGCGCGATAAAAAATTTAAAATGTGCGGACGGTAAAAACTTTGAATGTAAGTCACTTTTAATTGCGGCGGGAACGACGCCGAATATTTCTCCAGTGATTGAAGATGGTTTGGATATCCCGCTCGAAGGTAGGTATTTTAAGGCTTTGCGGGCTGGCAGCGTGATTACAAAAATTGACGAAAGTTCCGGAAAAGCGGTGAGTTTTTTTGGTGATCTTAATCCGAATTTTGAAGGTAATGTGGTGAAGGCGATGGCGAGTGCGAAAAAAGGGTATGTGGAGATTACGGAGATTTTGAAGTTAGGCGTTAGGCGTAAGGCGTTAGGCGTTAGGGATTTTAATTTGGATTTTTTAGTCACGATTGAAAAAGTCGAACGTCTCTCCGATCGCGTGATTGAGCTCTTCGTCAGGGCTCCGCTTTTGGCACAGCAAACGGAAGTTGGGCATATTTTTCGTCTGCAAAATTATCACAGTTTGGCGGAAAAAATTGAGGGGAGGTTGATGGTGATCGCGGGATTAGCGCTGACGGTGATTGGTGTTGATCGTGAAAATGGAATTTTGAGCACGGTGGTGATTGAAGCGAGTGGGCCAACAAATTTGATCAAGAATTTTAAAATCGGAGAGCCTTGTGTTTTCATGGGTCCGAGCGGGAAGCCGACGGAAATTTTTAAAAATGAAACTGTTCTTTTAATTGGCGGAGGGCGCGGAAATATGCCGCTAGCGACATTTGCCGAGAGCTACAAAAAAAATGGCTGCAAAGTAATTTTCATCGGCGGCTATCCCAAAAATTCTGACGTCGTGCGCCAAGAAAAAATCGAAAGAAATTCCGATGTCGCGATTTTTGCAATCACGAATGAGCAGCCGAATTTAAAATTAAATAGGCCGCAAGATCAGCAAATTCATGGCTCGGTGATTGATGCGATAAAAAAATATTTCCTATCCCCTAACGCCTACCGTCTATCGCCTATTTCCCGTATCTTCACCATGGGTAATGACAAAATGATGCATGCGATCGCGAAATTGCGTCACGAGAATGTGATCGTCGAGCTAGCATTAGCGCCGATCGCAGTCGCTAGTTTAAATTCACCGATGCAATGCATGATGAAAGGCGTGTGTTCACAATGTTTGCAAAAAAGAAAAAATGCCGCGGGGGATAATACGGGGGATAATGCGGGGGATAATGAGTTTTTTTATGCGTGTGGGCAGCAAGATCAGGACATGGACAAAGTTGATTTCAACTATCTGCACGGGCGCTGTGAGCAGAATTCTTTGTCAGAAAAAATTGCTGGGATGGAGAGTTAAGCTGCTGCGGCTGTAGCTCCGCTGTTATGTGAAAGTTGCTCGTCAGACATCAATCTTGTACATTTTGAGTGCGTCGCCGTTTTTGAAGGATCTTTCGCTATGTAAACTAAAGCTGGGATTACAGCTGGATCCAAAATTGTTCCCTTGATTTGTCCTCCTAAAATTGCGGTCGCAACTATTTCGGAATCTTTCTGAGCTAATTTTTTAGCATCTTCTAAATTGCCAGCAGCAATTACTTCAACCTTTTGTCTTGCCAGAGCTTCGGACAGATCTTTGGTAAAATCAGCCCATTCTACAGGGTCTCCGCTAGGATTCATGTTTTGTATATTTGCAGCCTCTCCAAGTTTGTAATGTCTTGTTGCTGCTTTGGTAGCGCGATCAATGCCATATCCAATTAATCCAGCAATTGCTCCAAAAACCGGAATTGCACTAGCAACTTCCTTTGCTGTGGTGGTGATTTCTGTTGCAACACTATCTTGAAGCTGAACTTCATCGGCAATTTGAGCAGTTGCATGCATTCTGTTTAAACGTCCTCTAACCACGTAATCGTAAGCGAGCAATTTTTCTGCAGCCTGTTTGTCAACAGCAAATTTTTGTGAGATGTTTGAAATTACTTCTTGTTTTGTAGCGACCATGACTCCCTCTAGTTAACCACTGTTACTGCTCTTCTGTTTTTGGCGATTACTTCGTCAGAAGTTCCAAAAAAAGCTGGACGTTCTTTGCCAAAAGAAATGGTTTTGATTCTTGATTTTTCAACGCCATTTGAGGTGAGATAATTTTTTGCGGCATTGGCTCTTTTTTCACCAAGAGCAATGTTGTATTCGCGTGTGCCGCGCTCATCGCAGTGACCCTCAATTGTGATTTTAACCGAACTATCGCTTTTTAACCACTCGACTTGAACGCTGAGAATTTTTTTAGCTTCATCATTCAGTGATGAGGAATTGTAGTCAAAAAATACACGATCTTGTACCTCAACTTCTTGAATTTTGTCATCTGCTGCTTTGTTTAAGTCCGCAGCTTGATCCGCATTCTCTATGGTTTGGTAAGGCGTTTTGTCATCAATGATTTGCTGTTCTGTAATTTTTATATCTTTGTTAGAGTCAGTAATTTTTGTTTTGCTTTGGCAAGAAATGATTAACAAAATTGCGACGAAAGAGAGTAATTTTTTAAACATTGCGACCTCTGAAAATGGTTGAATTTGAAGCGAAGCGAAGATTTTAAAAAGTTATTTAGTGTCCATCCAATGTCAAGAAATGAGGCAAGAGACGAGATAAAAATCTTGTAATAACTCAGCAAATCTAATATTCTGAACGACATCAAATTTTTTTAAACACCGTTATTAAATAATGCCAACCGCTTTACCACTTCATCCACTAGCTCAAGAAGCGTTCCTCCGAGGAGATTTTGAAAAAAGAGCGGCTGGGCTTTATGACGATGCTCAGTTAAAATTGATCACGGGTAGATTGGCGAAGAGCTCTGCTGTTCAAGCGCTTTCCGAAGAAGAAAAAGATGATCTCCTAAATAAAATTCTTGAAGAACGTGCGGTTGCAGAAAGGCATTTAAAAAACGTCAAGCGTCAAGAAGCTGAAATCAAAGGGTTCGAGTTAAATCCTGGTAAAGTCAGTGTGCCAGAGCTCGCGGCTCAAATGCAGGAAATGCTTCCATACGAAGGAGAGGGGGCAAAATGGCGTGCAAAGCGCCATGGCTATGGCGATGAGGTTGGCAGCAATCTTTGGAGTTTTGTCGGGGGAAGTGAAGAAGAGTTTCGAAGAATTGCGGAAAGAGATGAGCCGATAGTTCACACCAAAATGCCGGATAAGAATTATCGCAATAACGTTATCGATTCGAAGCGGCGCGTTATAGATGAAATCCGAGTTAATGAAAAAAGGTTGGAAGTTTTTTTAGCAAAAGGTTGCGATCTAACCCCAGAAGAAGAGCAGGAAACGAGAAAGAGAAGTCAGCTTGGACACAGACTGAGTAATCTCGGAGAATCATGTCTTGGTGGTTTGTTAGATCTTACCGGCGCTGCAGGAAGAGGTTTGCTCAGCAAATCCAAGGCATCGGAAGATCCTCGTCACGAAAAATATTTGCAGAGCAGAAACGAATTACTCTCCCAAGTTCTTTGGCGGTTAGATCCAAAAAGCGCTTCCTATCCCGAGATATTGAAAAAGGTGAATGAGACATTGAAGCATAGTCCCGACCTAATGGACCAAGCTACCTTTGCCCAGATGCAAAGTTTGATCACTGCCGAAATTGCCAAAGAAGCAGGAGTCAATGAAAAAGATGTCAAAGAGTTTAACGAGAAAATTCAGAAGCTTAACGGTGATATGCTATCTGGCTTACAAAAGCGCGTGGATAATGAGGATGATATGTGGAAATATCGCGTTCTTCAGGCGTTTCTAATTCTTACCCCGATCGGTGGTTTTTCACTGCTTGGCAATGTGTTCAGTTGGGTTGATCCTTTCGCGCAGCTAGTTGGCCCAGTTTTTGACGGCTCCACTAATCTGAGTGATGGCATTGCTTCAATGGCCACTAGCGATGTTCTCGGGCCATTCGGTGATATTGCCGATGCGCTTGGAATTGATGATGCGATCTCTTGGTTATTGGAAAATATTCCAGTTATTAGCGAGTTTGGAGATGTCTTCGATGCTTTGACCGACAATGAAATGGCGCAAAATCTTTTTGGTACAGTGGCGCCGATGCTCAATTCGCCGATAATTCCGCTATATGTTGCCGGCGTTTATTCCATCATGCGCACTGATACCGAAGTTAAGCATTATTGCGATGTTAGCGATTTCAAAGAATCTAAGCAAAAAGAGCTGCAAGCTGCTTTTGATGCCTTTAAAGAAACAACCGAGGGGAAGCCGCTTGAGGAAAGAATCAAGTTGTTCGCGCAAGCAAGATTGAAAATCATGAAACAGGCTAATGCTGAAGCGGAATTGGCAAAATTTGTTTTTGGAGCGAGCGACGAAGAATTAAAAATTTTTGATGGCCTAAAACTTGGCAGTGGTATTGATCAAAAAGATTTATCCACCCTTAAACAAGAGGGTAAATTTCCAACTGCGATTACAGTTCTTACTTCCTTAAACTCCAATATTGCAGCACGTGATGAATGTTTAAAAAGATTTTTACTTTTCAGAAATGTTGCCGATGACCGCGATGCGTTTGAAAGAGAAAAAGCCGGTCCTGATTTTGCTGTGAAGGCTACAGCTCAACGAGAGAAGATCGATCAGGAATTTATTCTGAGAGCAGCGAAAGAAGCCAATTTTACCACCATTCAGACAGATCAAAAAGAAATGTGCGTTGATTTTGAAAAACAATTGATACGACAAGATACCGATCAACTTTACAGTATTGCGAGACAAAAAACGCCGAGCACCGGCGTTGCTTCAGCAAGTGCTGCGCAATTAGATGGTCGAACCCCTCTTTACAAAACAGCTTGAAGATAAAAAATAATCCCGAAAAATTTTACATTACTTCTCAGCCTCATCTGCAGGATGTCATTGGCTTAATCAAAGAGGCAAAGCTAGTTGCGCTCGACACTGAATTCACTCGTCAAACCACCTATTACCCAATTTTATCAATCATCCAAATTGCGGTAAAAAATTCCGCCGGCGAGCAAGAAAATTTCGTCGTTGATTGCATTTCTGATCTCGATTTAAGCGAATTATTCGGCGTTATTTCTGATCCTAAAATCATTAAAATTCTTCATTCTTCCACACAAGATTTACAAATTTTTTATCACAAGTCCGGCTTACTACCGCAAGGTGTAATCGATACTCAGATCATGGCTAATTTTTGTGGCTTTGGTTTTAGTGTTGGATATTCAAATTTAGTGGAGCAGCTCTTCCAAAAACAGTTGGATAAAAAACAGCAAAGAAGCGATTGGCAAAGACGTCCGCTCAGCAAAAATCAGCTCGAATATGCGTTGCTAGATGTGATTTTTTTGGAAGAGATGCACCAAATTTTTCTGGAAAGTTTATTGCGGCAAAATCGTCTCGAGTGGCTTCGTGAAGAGATGGAAAATTTTGTACAAAAAATTCTGTTTAAAACTGACGACAATTTGAGTAAGAATTTTTCTTTTAGAGGTAGAAATGCAAAACAAATTGCACAGATTAAAAGCCTAGTTTTGTGGCGCGAAGGTTGGGCTCGCAAGGTTAACGTTCCACGACAACATTTTTTAAAAGACGAGGTGATTGAAAAAATTATTACTCACGAGTCAGTAGAAAAAATTTCTGATTTGACTTCGGAAATGCGCGAAGAAATAAATCAAATTCTTTATGCAAAAACAGAAATTTTTGATCAGAATTTTAAAAGAGAAAAAAAGTTTTTTATGAGTGAGAGTCAAAAAAATTCTTACCAAGAAGCAAAAAAAATAATTGCTAAAATTTCCGTTCAAGAAAATTTTTCAGAACAATTTTTAATCACCAGTGCCGACATCGGAAAAGTGATTTGTGAGAAAAATTTTCTAAATGAAAAAGTTGTGGGCTGGCGATATCAGCTGTTTGGCAAAGAACTTGAACAATTGATTTTATGAAACTGATCGTTGCAAATTGGAAAATGAATCACGCTTTTGATGAGGCAGATATTTGGCTTGATAATTTTTTTAAAAATTTTTCTGCCGAATTTGAAAAACTAAAAAACGTTGTGATGGTAGTTTGTCCCCCAGCTTTTATGCTCGACTATATCGACAGTGAATTGATGGATGATGGTTTCCAGCATTTAGAAGCAGTGATGAAAAATGAGCGAAAAAAATTCGAAGATTTTTCTCCGCAAGAATTAACGGAAATTGTTTTAAATGAGCGTCCGATCAAACTCGGGGCACAAGATTGTCACTTCGAGGAAAAGGGCTCGTTCACTGGCGATATCAGCGCTTCCATGCTCAAAAAAGTCGGATGTGAATATGTTATTCTTGGGCACTGTGAGCGTCGCGCCGGACATTTTGAAACCAATGAAATCATCGCAAAAAAAATAAAAATGGCGGTGAGTCAAAATTTAACTGCGATCATTTGCGTTGGCGAGAATAAAGAAATTCGTGATGCCGGAAAGCATCTGGAATTCGTGCAAGAGCAAATTACAAATTCGCTGCCGAAAGAAATTAAGTTTAAAAAATTAGTGATTGCCTATGAGCCAATTTGGTCGATCGGAACTGGAATTATTCCAACTGCAGAACAAATTGCTGAAATGACAAAGTTGGTCAGAAAAATTTTTGAAGAAAATTTTTTAGGTCGTGCTGATGAATATTTTATGCTTTATGGCGGCTCAGTGACGTCGCAAAATTCCAAAGAAATTTTAGCAATTTCTGGAGTTGATGGATTGCTGGTAGGTAAGGCAAGTCTTGATGCGGATGAGTTTATGAAGATTTGTATTTCTTAGTATTCGTAAGTCTTTTTCTCACATGGATTGCTTCGCTACGCTCGCAATGACGTGAGTT
>CAIYMZ010000170.1 GCA_903927415.1 uncultured Alphaproteobacteria bacterium | reverse complement strand
CTGGACGGGGTTTGTAACCCCGTCCACACGTTCACTAAATGGACATGAAAATGGGGACGGGGTTACAAACCCCGTCCCGCAGCTCAATGTCCAGCAGCAAGGGCTTGAACCGAGTTTGTCCCTAAAATCCCGCCAAGTTTTCGACACCAATGACGACATCATCCGCTATCTTAAATCAACGGGCGCTTGGCTAAAAACCGAACAATACCTCCACAATTATCCCCACTGCTGGCGCACTGATACGCCGTTAATTTATCGCGCCGTGTCTTCTTGGTACGTCAAAGTCACCGACATCAAAGATCGAATGGTCGAGCTCAATCAGGGAATTAATTGGATCCCAAACCACATCAAAGACGGGCAATTTGGAAAATGGCTGGAAGGTGCTCGCGATTGGTCGATTACGCGCAACCGCTTCTGGGGCTGTCCGGTGCCGGTTTGGAAATCGGAATCGGGGAAGATAAAAGTTTTTGGATCGATCGCGGAACTCGAAAAAATCTCCGGTAAAAAAATCGAAAATCTGCATCGCCCTTTCATCGACGAAATTACTTTTGAAGAGAATGGTGAGAAATTCAAACGTGTCACCGACGTGCTTGATTGCTGGTTCGAAAGCGGTTCGATGCCTTACGCGCAAGTTCATTATCCATTCGAAAATAAGGAATGGTTTGAGCAAAATTTCCCGGCGGATTTCATCACGGAGTACGTCGCGCAAACTCGCGGTTGGTTTTACACTTTGATGGTTTTGTCCACTGCCCTCTTCGATCGCGCGCCATTTAAAAATGTGATTTGTCACGGAACTATTTTGGATGAGAAGTCGCAAAAACTTTCGAAACGTTTGAAAAATTACGCCGATCCGCTCGAAATTTTTTCAACATTTGGCTCAGACGCCATGCGCTTCTACATGATTTCGCAACCTGTGATGCGTGGGCAAGAACTTCGCATCGATAAAGAAGGAAAGGCGATTCGTGACACTTTACGCTTGTCGATCAAACCGCTGATCAACGCATTTAATTTTTTCTGTCTTTACGCCAATGCGGATGGGATTTTGGCGAAGAGAATTGTTGGTGAAGGATCCCCCTATTTAGAGGGATCGAGTCGACGCGTTAGCGCGACGAAGGGGGCGCATAATACTCTTGATCGCTACATTTTGGCTAAGCTGAAATCAACAGTGACAAGGATCGACAGCGCAATGGAAAATTATGACACGGTGATTGCTTGTGAAGAATTCGTGCAGTTTTTTGAGGCGCTGAACAACTGGTACATCCGTCGGAACCGTCAGCGGTTTTGGGGGAAAGAAGTTGACCAAGATAAACAAGATGCTTACGACGTGCTCTACACGGTTTTGGTGACAATGTGCGAAACTGTGGCACCACTGCTTCCATTTACTACGGAGTTTGTGTGGAAAGGATTAACAAACAAAAATCAAAAATATGCCAAATAATTTATTACATGATGCATTATTAGAATTAACAGCTGATACCATTATGGATTCGAGAGATTTTTTATTTTCAATGTTTCGTGAAAATCAAAATTTGTTAAATGAGAAAAATGATGATGATTACACACCATTTGATCTTTTTACAAACCTTGCGACAGCGGCTCTTGGGGCTGAAATTCTGCGGAGTGGCGATCCAGAAAAAATAAACCCGCCATTTGTAGGTGGACATCGGTCAGCGCTATTAACAGATTTTTTTTCAACGACCACCGGTCTTGATGCTGTAGTGGTGCGTGAGTTAGCAAGCGCAAGAAAAGCGAAATATCCAGCTCCAAAGCCAGAGAATTTTGATCTCGCTATTGCTAGAAGGGTTTGTTTCCAAATAGAGGATGATTGTGGAGAGGCTATAAACTTGCAGCAAGCAGTTCGTGAAAAAGAAATGATTGACTACCTAGGAATTGAAAGAATTGAAGAATTTGACAGAGTAAGATTTGGGAAACTTTTAGATTTATATCCAACTCTTGGTCAAAAATTTATAAATTCTTTACTCGAAGTTGAAGAAGCAAGAATGAGAATAGAAATGCCAGCACTAGATATTCTTAAAGAAAAAAGATTTTTATTAAACGGTTCTTTTATCAATCTAATCGCAGCTGGATTTAACGACGCGGCTCACGGCATAGTAAGTAATCCAGAACTATCTGGGTTAGTAGAGGTTGACGCTCTTAGTGCTCGTGAATATTTCCAAAATACAGCCCTTCATCTCTTGGCTGCTAAGAATTGGAAAGAAAAAAATTCTGATGGGATTGAGTTGCGGCTATCAAATGAAGTCTTTGCGGAAGAGTTGGTTTGTAATTTTGGTGCTGATCCAAATCTATGTAACGATAGAGGTCATACAGCTCTTGATATTGCGGTTGCACGAAGAAGCGAAGAAATGGTTTTAGCGATTTGTAAATCACAAAAATTAACCGGAGAAACAATCAAAAAAGCTTTAGAAATTCTTAGTTCAACAACTTATGAAAGAGCTTTGGTAATGGTAACGCAAGAATGCTTGCTTTGTTGTGAGCATTGGCAAACTACGGAGGAATCAGAAGCGAGTCTTAGTTACAAAGATCAGTGTCTTCCTTTGCAGAGAGCTGATTACTCAGTGGAAAAGAGCAAAAAATTAGAGGAAATTCTTAAAGGTGTAAAATTGGCTATCCCAAGCGCAGATCCAAAGTTGAGTAGGGAGGGCGTCGTTGATGGAAAAATAAGGGATGATATGGATAGGAGGGCTGCGGGCGGCGGTGGCGGTGGTGGCGGCGGCGGGCGGTGAAAGGTTCTAAAACTCACTCCGAGTCTTAAACGCAATCGCAATCGTCCCCTCATCCAAATAATCCAACTCACTCCCAACCGGAATTCCGTAGGCCAGACGCGTCACTCTCACATCAAAATCTTTTAAATTTTCGGCGATAAAATGTGCGGTGGTTTGGCCGTCAATCGTGGCGCTGGTGGCGATGATCACTTCTTTCACCTCACCTTTTTTTAAACGCGAATAAAGCGAATTTAGATTTAAATCTTCAATGGTTTTGCCGGAGATCGCGGAAAGATTTCCGCCGAGCACGTGATATTTTCCGCGGTAATTTTCTGCCCGTTCAACCGCCCACAAATCTGCAACTTCTTCGACAACACAGATTAAACTTTCATCACGTTTTTGATTCGAACAAATGGCGCACACCCTTCCCTCATCAAGGTTGTCGCAGATTTCGCAATTGTGAATTTTTTCGTTGAGGAGACGTAAATTTTCAATCAAAGGCAGCAAAAATTTTTCTTTATTTCCCGCCAGATGCAGCACGATTCTCTTCGCAATTCGCGGTCCCATACCCGGAAGTTTGCTGATTATTTTACTGAGATTCTCGATTAAATTTTTTTGCATTTTTTTGGAAATAAAAAAGGGCTGACTCTTTTTTTAAGAGCCAGCCCTCTGATTTTCAATCAGGCTTTTAGCTTAGAAATTGTAAGCTAGACCGAGAGCGTAAGTTTGGAGTTGTGTTTTTACTTTTTGGTAAGGATCTGAAGTGTTCAGATTGGCATGTTGACGAGTGTATTCAAGCGTCAAATCCAAATGTTTGCAAATTGCAGTTTTGAAACCAGCGCCAAGTAAAGGCGTGTAGTTGTAAGTATTTTTCTTTTGAGAGTAGTCGCCGCTGTGATTATAAGTTTCGTATCCAAGCGCTGAATATCCAACTACACCGTAAACCGCCAAAGTATCGTTAACATCGTAACCTATGTCAGCTCTAGCGCTGAATCTGTTATTCAATTCAACTTTGTCAGAAGCTAAGCTTGAAGTGGTATCGGTTTTAGTTCCGATGCGATCGTAAGAAACTCCTGGCGCGAGATAGAAGCCATTCGCAACTTGAACCGCGTGTTTGTAATTCAAGGAAACTCCCCCGAAAGAATCGTCTCTGTAATTTGTACTTGGTGCCCAAGAATTTTGGTGAGTTACTTGAGATTTGAGAAATGCCACGCCAACTGAAGAACCTTCTGTTTTAGCTAGCGCCATGGAAGCTGTAAGAGAAAGGATTGAAGAGATTAAAATTAAAAACTTTTTCATAGATTCAAAAAAATTATTGAAGGAAGCCGCTTGAGACAGAAAGACTAAAGCGAATTCCCCTTCCACTAAAAAATCTAGCGGTGGGAATGGGCGCAATTGTTAAGAATAAGAAAAAAAATCCTCAAGAAATTTTTTATTACAGAATTTTTCAATGAACTAATTTTATTTCCTCAAGCCACATTCTGCCTCAACAATGTATTTGTAAGTAGTGAGTTGTTCTAAGCCAACAGGGCCACGGGCGTGAAGCTTTCCGGTGGAAATCCCAACTTCAGCGCCAAGACCAAATTCTCCGCCGTCAGCAAATTGCGTTGAGGCGTTGTGCATTACGATTGCTGAATTCACTTTTTGTAAAAATTTTTGCGCTGCAGTGGAATCTTCGGTGACAATGCTTTCAGTGTGCGAAGAGCCGTAAATTCTGATTTGTTTAATCGCGTCGTCAATGTCGCGAACGATTTTTATTGAGATGATTTTGTCGAGATATTCGCTGTAGAAATCTTTTTCTTCCGCTGCTTTGATGCGTGAGTCGTGCTCTACAGAATCAACGTCTCCCCGCATTTCACATTTTGCTTCAGCTAGATCATCAACAAGTAAAGGCAGAATTTTTTTAGCAATCTTTTTGTCGATTAAAAGCGATTCAGTAGCGCCGCAAATTCCGACTCTGCGCATTTTAGCATTGAGCAAAATTTTTCGTGCTTTTTCGAAATCAGCTTTTTCGTGAATGTAAGTGTGACAATTGCCGTCGAGATGTTTGAAGAGCGGAATTTTTGTGTGCTCCGTCACCGCTTTAATCAGCGATTTTCCGCCGCGCGGAATTACAACGTCAATGTGATTTTCCATTTTTAGCAGCTCTGTCACGTATTCGCGCTCAATATTCGGAACTAGAATTACTGCGTCTTTGTCGAGATTAAATCTTTCGAGAGCTTCGCGGTAAATGTCAGCGAGAATTTTTGAGGAGTGAATGGAATCAGAGCCGCAGCGCAAAATTACGGCATTTCCTGATTTCAATCCCAGCGCCGCAATGTCGGAAGTGACGTTCGGACGTGACTCAAAAATCGCCAGTAAAACTCCGAGCGGAGTGCTGATGCGTCTGATATGAAGACCATTTGCTCTTTTGGTGTCGTAAAGAATTTTTCCAACTGGATCCGGTAATTTTGCAATCTCTTTTACCGCATTTGCCAGTGCGGCGATTTTTTTTTCATCCAAAATTAGGCGGTCAATTTTTGCTGGATCGAGCCCGTGTTCTTTGGCAGTTTTTACGTCTCGGTGATTGGCTTTAATAATTTTTTCCGCGTGTTTTTTTAGCAGCTTCACGACTTCCAGCAAAACTTGATCTTTGGTCGCGGAGTCAAGATTGGCAATCTCCACGCTCGCTTTTTTGGCGTCGTTACAAATTTTCAAAACCTTTTCTCTTATTTCACTCATAAACCGTTAAAAAATTAATTATTGATGGAAAAAAAATCAGTCCGAGAAACATCGCGATAGCTGTGATTAGTGCGGTGAGGATAAGGCATGAATCAAAATCGATT
>CAIYMZ010000169.1 GCA_903927415.1 uncultured Alphaproteobacteria bacterium | reverse complement strand
CCATCATCATCAGCTCCAGCATCATCAGCTCCAGCATCATCAGCTCCAGCATCATCAGCTCCAGCATCATCAGCTCCAACAGCAACACCAACAATCAATCTATCCCTAATCAATCCATCCGGCAAAGTTACGGATGAGCGCTTGAAAAAAAATTATGAGAATGCTGATTCAATAATAGTTGCCAAACCGAACACAAGAATAACTAATCCTACAGCAGTTCGAGCGGTAGTGATTGTACAAGAAGAAATCAGACAAGATTCTGTTTTCAAAAACTATGCTGGAGGCATTGGTAATAACATCAGGATATTGAATCCAAATTTGGTAGAACGAGATGCAATTTATGGAGACCTGGAACATTTGAAATCTTATATACAAGCAGTGATCATCAAAAATACCTCTCATCTCGGAAATGACGGGTTAAAAAACATGATTGCTTTTGCGAGAGCGCGCGGAGGGTTTACGACTGATTCTAATGGAGACCCCATTAATGATTGCCCGCTAGAATGGAAAAAAGCTTCCGCGGCTATGCAAAAAGATTTTGCCGATATTGGTTTATTTACGGCTGCAGAAGGAGAAAAGATGTTAAGTAAGAAGTCTGGTACGGAAAGGCATGTGAGAGGTTATCGTTCGGCTCACGCGCTTGATTTTGTGGGAGATAAGTTGATTAAAAGTATGAATAGAGCAGCAGCAGCTGTGGGCGGGGCATCATTAGATATTGGGGTAGAAAAAGATGTGGCGAATCAAGAAGTTGATAAAGCTAAGAGGGATGTGGGAGAAACTCCATATCCTGATGCTCCTCATCGTGGTGGTGGAAGAGCATAAATCCCAATAATGCTTAAAAGATCAGGCAAGAGAACTTTGCTCTTTGTAAGATATACCAAAGCCCCTTCAAACTTGAACAAACCGATCTTTTACAACTGAACCCCGCAACAAGTGCGGGGTGACAACTCATACTCAGTGTCACCCCGCACTTGTTGCTGGGTTCAGAAAGCTGAAAAAGAAATCGGTGTTTTCATCAGCTTGAATGGGTATAAAGAGCAGTTGTTATGCTGAATTTAAAGAGAGCGCCCCTTTACAAATTTTGATATTCCGCGTTATTTTACCCTATACAGAATTTTGATATTTCTTGGTTTTTTGCTGTCACTAATGGCTTTTTGATCAAGTCTAAATGTCATTTTCATTTCTATCTCCTCGCCTTTTTTCAGCTTATATTTACGAGAGCATGGACATTCATAGCGAATGATATGCTTCATTGCAGATTCTGGCTCAACCATGAGTATCGGACGAAAATAAATTGTGCGTTTAGAAAGATTTTTGGCGCGGTAAATCACGGTATTTTTTCTGTTAACCACTGTTTCTAGAATTTCTGCATCAACCGTAAATAATAAATCTTCACGATAATTTATCGCTCCAAATTCAACATCGATTGACCTTTTTCCTTCTGGCAAAAGAAAGTGATAAGAAAAATAAAATGGTTCGCATTTTTGAGTGATTTGGCAAAACCAGTTAAATGGCTTAATTATTGCAAGGCTGATCACAAAAATTATTGCTAAACGAAGTGATAGTTTAATTAGTCGATGCATGATTGAGTTTGTGTGAGCTGCATTAAAGAAATTTTCTCACTCTTTTCTTTGTGCAGAATTTTTCAAGAGGACTGAAGGATTTAATTTTTTGAATCATGTTGGAAAAAGATTTTCTAAAACTCTGTGAAACTGAGCTATTCAAGCTTTCAGAACACATCGAGATGTTGGATAAAAATTTTAAACTCGATGTTGAGTATTCCGATGGAATTCTTGAAATTGTGGTGCTCGCAACTAAGCAAACTTACATCATCAACCGCAATTCCGGCAATCAAAAAATTTGGTATTCTTCGCCAATTTCTGGTGCCGATTATTTTTCTTTCGATGAAAAAACTGCGAGCTGGGTGAATGTAAAAGGTGAAGAAATCTCGCAGAAATTATTTTCTGAAATCAAAAAATTTTTTTAAAAATGACAAAAAAAATTCTTCTAATTTTCGGTGATGGCATTGGTCCTGAAGTAGTCGGACAAGCAAAAAAAATTCTCGATTTTTTCTCCAAAAATACTGACAAAAAATTTGAAACCGAAAACGCGCTTCTTGGCGGATGCGCCTATGATGCTGTTGGAACGCCATTTCCGGCAGAAACTTTGGCGCTCGCAAAAAAATCTGATGCAATTTTACTCGGTGCTGTTGGTGGCTTAAAATGGGAATCGCTTGAATATAAACATCGTCCCGAGCGAGGACTGCTCGGCATTCGCAAAGAACTCGAACTTTTTGCCAATCTTCGCCCAGCAAAAGTTTTTTCGGCTTTGGCGGATAGCTCAACTCTGAAGCGCGAAATAGTTGACGGGCTTGACATCATGATTGTGCGTGAATTGACAGGCGATCTTTATTTTGGTGAACCACGCGGCGTAAAAACTTTAGCAGATGGCTCGCGGCAAGGCGTCAACACCATGACCTACAATTCAAAAGAGGTGGAAAGAATTGCGCGCGTTTCATTCGATCTTGCCAAAATTCGTGGCAAAAAACTTTGCTCGATTGACAAAGCAAATGTCATCGAGACTACGGAAATGTGGCGCGAAGTGGTCACCGAAATCGGCAAAAAAGATTATCCAGAAATCGCACTTTCGCACATGTATGTCGACAACGCTTCGATGCAGCTTGTGCGCAATCCAAAACAGTTCGACGTGATGCTTACAGGCAACATGTTTGGCGATATTTTATCTGACACTGCCTCGATGCTTACCGGATCTCTCGGCATGTTGCCATCAGCTTCACTTGGCGCAAAACAGGCTGATGGAAAACAATTTGCACTTTACGAACCAATCCATGGATCCGCGCCAGACATCGCTGGAAGGAATATTGCTAATCCACTCGCAACAATTTTGAGCTTGGCGATGATGTTTCGATATTCTTTCGGATTCATGCTGGAAGCGGATGCAATCGAGAAAGCAGTAGAAAATGTTTTGGATTCTGGCGTCAGAACTGCAGATATTGCAAAAGTTGGTGAGGCACAAATTTCTTGTTCACAAATGGGAGACGAGGTGGTTACAACATTAAGAAAAATTTTAAATTAATGAAAATTTTTTTTTACTTACGCTTTTTACTTCTTCTACTTTTCTTACCATCACCATCTTACTCTCAAGCACTTCGCACCACTTCCTTTGATGATCGTCCAATTTGTGAAAATGCCAAAGGAGTTTGGCGCCAATTTGGAAATAGCTGCGTTGATGAATGCCATTCAAAGCTTGATAATTTTTCTGTTTGCGCGCAAGCAATCACCTATGGCTGTGATTTCGGTAAGGGCAGATGTTGGAATGGTGAAATTTGTGTGATGTTGAAAGATTATAAAAAAATTTTTGATATCGAAAAAGAGGAGGAAAAAAAAATTTTAGCAGAGGCGAGGAAACGGCGTCAGGAAGCGGCTAAAGCGAATGAAAAATCTATCATGAGTGGTTTAGTCAATAAAACTGCAACAGCGGGGCAAACAGCGCCAAACGTTAATCAATCGAATAATTCTGCGACAACTGCAGAAAAAGCTGTTCCGGAAGCTCCTCCAATTGTGATTGATACGGGTAATGTGAAAATTCCAGAAATGTTTTTGCGGCAAGAAAAAGAAAAACAAGCAGATGTGGATAAAAAAAATCAAACCAAAGAAAAAGATCAAAAAGAAACCAACGCGCCAATATTAACTTTGCCGGGATTGCCGGTAGTTCCATTGCCAAACTAAATGCAGAACAAAATCTATCGCATTATTTTAAAACTTCTGACGCGAATTTTTGGAATTTTTTTAGTTGGATTTTCTTTTATTTTTGCACTGGCTCTCTTCAGCTTTAATCCAAACGATCCTTCCTTCAACACCATTTCAACCAATGATCACATCAGCAACTGGATGGGTTCATTTGGTTCCCACATTTCAGATTTGGCTTTTCAGCTTACAGGATTTTCCGCATTTTTTTTCTGCCTGATTATTTTTAGCATCGGTACAAAAATTAGCAGTCGTGTTGGTGTGAAAAATTTTTTACCAAAAATTATTTTAACACCATTTTGCATTCTTTGCTTCTCAGTATTTTTCGCAATTTTACCGCAGCCAAGTTGGTGGGAATTTAATTCTCTCGGCGGAGTTAATGGTCACTTCATTCTAGCAAAAATCACTTTTTTACCAGCAATCACTACAGCTTTACTGGCGCTGATGATCTCGATTATTCTGATCTCAATCATCATTGAAATTTCGTTGGCTGATTGGATTTATTTTGCACGTTACAATTTTGTTACCGCGCGTTTTATTTTAGAGCGTTTTGCACAATTATTCAAAAGTGAGCGACAAAATTTTCAGCCGCGTGAAGAAATTGCGGTTAAAAAAGTTGAATCTGTTGAGGAAGATACAGCAGATGAAATGCGTGAAGAGCTAAAACAAAAATTGAAAATTAGTAAAACTAAAAAGCCTACAAGATCAGGCAAATCAACCTACCAACTGCCGACAGCAGATTTACTCACCGATCGTTCTTCCGAAAATAAAGATAAAAAAATTAGTAAAGATTTAGTCGAGAGTCAGTCAAAAATGTTGTTAAAAGTTTTGGAAGATTTTGGCGTTTACGGAACCTCTCTCGGCGCTAAAATTGGGCCAGTCGTGACTCTGCATGAGTTTGAGCCTGCGGCAGGAACAAAAGCTTCGCGTGTGATCGGACTTTCTGATGATATTGCTCGCTCGATGAGTGCAGTCTCGGCACGGATTGCGGTGGTTTCTGGGAAAACTTCGATCGGCATTGAATTGCCAAATCCAAAACGTGAAATGATTTTTTTACGCGAACTCATTGAGTGCAAAGAATATAAATTTTCGCAAAATTTTTTGCCGATAATTTTGGGCAAAGATATCGGTGGTGAAACGATGATTGCTGATCTGGCTAAAATGCCTCACTTATTGATCGCAGGAACCACTGGTTCGGGAAAATCTGTTGGTCTGAATGTGATGATCTTATCGATGCTTTTCCGTCTTCGCCCCGATGAATGCAAATTCATAATGATCGATCCAAAAATGCTTGAGCTCTCAATTTATGATGGCATTCCGCACTTACTTTCCCCCGTCGTAACCGAGCCAGGAAAAGCTGTGATCGCGCTCAAATGGGTGGTTGGTGAGATGGAAGAGCGTTATCGTTTGATGTCGAGTTTCGCTGTGCGCAACATTGCCGGCTACAATGAAAAAGCTGAAAAAGCGATTTTGTCCAACGAAAAATTAGCGCGTAAAGTTCAGGTTGGATATGATGCCTCAACGGGTCAGCCAATCATCCAAGAGATCGAATTCGAGCCGAAAAAATTACCATTCATCGTGGTCATCGTTGATGAAATGGCGGATTTGATGATGGTCGCGGGCAAGGAAATTGAAGGCTCGGTGCAGCGTTTGGCTCAGATGGCGCGTGCCGCAGGAATCCATCTCATCATGGCAACTCAACGTCCGTCAGTTGATGTGATCACTGGTGTGATCAAAGCAAATTTTCCAACACGAATTTCTTTTCAGGTTACTTCGCGAATCGACAGCAGAACAATTTTGGGAGTGCAGGGAGCTGAACAGCTTTTAGGACAAGGCGACATGATCTTCATGTCTGGTGGTAGCAAGATGACACGTGTTCACGGACCATTTTGCTCCGACACTGAAATTGAAAATATCGTAAATTTTATCAAAAATCAGGATGTCAGTGAGTTTGGCGAAGGGGAAAAAATTTCATTCGAAGTGCCAATTCCAATTGCTGGAGTAATTTCTGGCGATGATGATTCTTTCGGCAGCGACGAAGATCTTTACAGCAAAGCAGTGGCAATTATTCGTCGTGATAAAAAACCATCAATCAGTTATGTTCAACGTCAGCTCCGCATCGGCTATAATCGTGCAGCGACATTGATTGAAAAAATGGAAGAACAGGGAATTGTAACTGCGCCTAATCTTTCAGGAAAAAGAGAGGTGATTGAAGAGTGAAGTCAAAATATTTTAACCCCAATAACGCTTAAAAAAATTAGCTTCAGTGTTATGCGCTCTAAATCTCATCTCGGTTGTCACCCCGTACTTGTTGTGGGGTCTATCTCGTCAAAGACACGATTTTATTGGTTGTGACGAAATGGACCCCGCAACAAGTGCGGGGTGACAATCAAAATCAGATTAGAGCCTGTGGTATTTGGACAGATTCCTTAAGCGTTATTGGGGTTATTTTAACAAT
>CAIYMZ010000168.1 GCA_903927415.1 uncultured Alphaproteobacteria bacterium | reverse complement strand
CTCAAGGTGTGATTGCTTTAACTCCATTATTAACTTATTCTGATATCTATGAGTTAATCGATACTTCCCTAGCTAGTCAAAATTATCCTATGCTTCTTGGGTTTTTTTATCTCTGGCTTCACACTCTTCTTTCGCCTTTTTTTCTCTAGCTTCTCGCTCTTCTCTTTCCGTAGTCGCTATTCGATCGGTAAGCTCTTTTTTACGATCTTCTGATGTAGCTTGGTTAGCAAGCTCAGCTCTTGCATCCTGTATTTTTTTCTCTCTTGCTTCGCGCTCTTCCTTCTCTCTTGCTTCTCTAGTCTCACGCTCTGACTTCTCTCTTGCCTCTCTTGCTTCGCGTTCTTCTTTCTCTCTTTTTTCTTTGGCATCGCGCTCTGATTTTTCTCTTGCCACTCTTGCTTCGCGCTCTTCTTTTGCTTTTTTATCATCAGCAATTTTTTTATCTTTGGCTTCTTTGTCTTTTTTCTCTTGTTCTTCAATTTTTTTCTTGAGCTCTTCTGATTTTTTGACGCCATCGAGTCGATCTTGATTCATGTTTTTATTAGCCTCGTCATTAGCTTCAGCTTTTTTTCTACCATCATCGGAAACCATTGCTTGCGGCCTACCTTGTGCAAATGATTCAAGCGCTCTTGTGTGGCTTGCTAGAGCCGCCGAAACTGCTTGCGCTCCTCCAGCCGTTGCAGCTCCACCAAACTCTGTGGACATTTTAGTATCAAACAAATTGGACTGCAGAGATTTCAAATCTTTCTTCGCCTGCTCTGGGGTTATTAATCCATCACTTAAAGATTTTTCAATTTCTGCAGCACGAGCTGTGTTGTTATCTCTTATTACACGAGAAAGAGCAACTTGAGCATCCTCACCTCCAATTCCGAATTGCCGCTGCAGATAACTCAATCTCGCAGTTTTTTCAAAAAGTGTTTTGCTATTTGTTCTGTTAAGATCACCTAGTGCTGATTTTATTAATTCAGCCTTTGCTCTGTGAGCCTCGGCTATTCTTCCCTTCTTTTCCAATTTGCGAATTGCCGCCATTTTTGGAGCAAGGTCTTTTACTGCCGCTTCTCGCAATTGGTTTTGAAAATAATCTCTTTTTTTACTTGCCTTCAAAGCTTGATGATGCGCTTTTCTTGCCTTTTGTTCATCTGCTTTGGTAGCGCTACTTCTAACCGCTTCAGCAAGTTTTTCCGGTGCTGGTTTTTCCAATCCTCTATCTCCGGATAATTGTCCTAGCATGATGTCTCTTGTGGCTGCTTCGGTTTTGGCCGCAATAGACTTGCGGCTTAGCATCTTGTCAAAAACATTGATTCTTTTTAACGGATTAAAGCCTTTGGCGGTGTTAATACCAAGGCTTCCAATGAGTCCATCAGTCCTTTGCTCTTCATATCCAGCTTTACGCATAAAATTTTCCTGCATCATTTTTGGATTATTTTCTGCATCACGCATCACATTGTGATATCCCCTGCTGAGCATATTACCAACACGAGCAAGTCCTTTGGCTTCTGCTTTTTTTCTTTCTCTTCTAGCCTCATTATCCTTGAGATGTTGAAGATATTTATTTTGTAGTTCTGGATTTCCGGCAAAACGGCGCGCAGCTTGAGATGAACTCATTTCGGATTCGCTTCTGATCAAATCTTTGAATGACGATTGAGCAAAATAGTTATCGGCCTTACTCTTGCCGTTGATGTCAACAGTAGCAGAGGAATTTTTTTCCAACCAATCTTTCGCGGCTTGCCTGAGCTCTTGCCTCATTTCTTTGCCGAGAGGAATTTTGTCAGTATCACGATTTTTGAACTCTTTAGCCTTATCTTTTAGAGCCTGTCTCAGTGGCTCTTCGACTAGTTTTTGATCTAACCTGCGCGCGATGTTGGTCATATCAACGCCGGCAAAAGCCATTCTGTTTGGATTCATGTGCATTTCGAGCTGTAGAGCTTTGGTTGCCTCGCCTCTAACAAAAGCATCGCGCTCTGCGCCAGTTTTTCCGCCAGCTTTGCTTTGAGCAGCCTTGATTGCACCATCAATGATGCTATCACGATAGCGAGTGCGTGGGCCACGCACTCCAATGGCATCACCAAGTTTGTTCCATGAATCAGCTAGACCAGTTTTTCTAGCAAGCGTTGTGGCGCCGCTAATTCCGTAACTACCAGCAGTTTTTACTCCATCACCTAAAGTTGACATGCCTTTTGCACCTAGACTTAGAGCTGCTCCCATCATACCACTGGCCATGCCAAAACCAGAGCCACCAGCTCCACCTTTGCCACCAGCGACTTGAATTGAAAACATGCTGCTTGCTAAACTTCCAACCTTATCGATGACCAATTTCATGATGAATATCAACCCAGTAATTATGACTAGCAGAATCATCCATTCAATAAAGGTGCGAGAGCTTTCAGATTCTAAAATCTTTACCGAAAATAAACCTAGGCTACGAGAAACTGTGCATGATCTGTAGGACAAAAGAGCGGTAAAATTTTTATCGATCAGCATCAAAAAATTATAGAGCACAGCAAAAAGTATGATTATTTCCAACGATCTCGACCCCAAAAACCCCAGCCAACTTCTAAACATTCCTACCGTATGCGAAAAGAGAGTGAAGCATATGAATATTGGTCCCAAAGCCAAAACAAAAACTATTTTGAGAACGTTGACGATGTAAATTGATGCGACGTAAAGCATCACGTAAATGAAAAATCCGATCAGCGAGTAGATGAGTGGGATGTAGAGGAATCCAAAAAGATTGGTAAAAAATAAACCAAAAACTTTTTTGGCCGTACCAAGAGAGAGCAATTTTTTGATCGTTAGATCGACATAGGAAAAACGTGTAGAACTGCTAACATTGTTCTCGCGATCAAGCTGCGCAACCTTAAGCATCGATGAATCGTCGATGTTGCTATCAGATAAATCCATGATCATCGCCACAACGTAATCCATGCTATCCTTGAAGAAAGCGACGACGATTTTGTTATACCAATACCAGCTATCTTTGCTGGTGAAGAAAACGATCAGACCAATTTTTAACGCTCTGGTCATCAATTCTTTTTTGGTGATCGTTTCGATAATTCCAAATAAATGCGCCGCGCCAAATAAGGCGATGTAAAGTGAAAGTGAAATTTGTACGATCAAAATAAAACCAGAATCCTGCACGATGGATTTATACAAAAACTCTAGGATTCCCCCCTCTCTTTTATCCTCGTCATTAACCTCACCCAGCACTACATCTTCCACCATTCTGACCAGATATTCGAGCAATCCTGGATCGTTATTATCTCCGACTCCTTTCAGGAGTGTGATGTTATACTGCCCATAATTGTCGGAATAATATCGGTCATATATGAGAACTTTTACGCTCTCGCTATGCTCGTGATACACGTCATCAGATGAGTTGTTATCAGGGCCATTATTCCCGTTTAAATCATCTTTCATGAAAATGCGATTATTGGCACTTTTGAAAATATAGCGCGTCAAATCTTTGCCATTGGGGTCAATACATCTGCCATTTTTATCACGAACGATATTACAGGCCTCTTCTTCTGAAAATAAGTGATAGGCCCTTACAGGAACCTCAACCCCCCTCCTACCAAACAATCCAATATAAGCACCAATACCTTTGTCATATTTACACTGGTTCTGACGATCAGCAATTTTTTCACTTTCGTTTTTTTCTAGAACATCAAGTGGAAAGTGATAAACACCGTATTGTGTAGCATCACCATATTGTGGATCTTTGGTGCAAGTGCATTTTTCTGGATCGTTCTGGTCAGAATATTTGGTGCAATCGACGTCTTTGCGCGGCTCATCTTTTGAATCGAGCGCCGGCGCAGAAGCTTGATTTTTATAACAAATGCAGTTTGGAACGCCGAGTTTTTTTGCACAAAAATTACAACTAGGCAAATTTTTCAATGCAGTTTCGTTCATCTCTTCAGCATTCCATGGCGTCCACGCACCACTTACTTGGATGAGAAATCTGTCACCGTTAGATTTTAATCCGGTATCATGCCAATCAGCTCTTTGGCCACCTGTTACTTGATCATAAGTTCCATAAATTCCATCTCTTATCGGCTTCGATTCTATGACTGCTGTGACACTATCAAATTGATCAGCTTCAACACATCCATCTTCGCAAGAGACAAGAAGCAATGATAAGAGAATCAGAGAGAAAATCTGTGTTATTTTCTTGGCAAGATTCATCAGAAAATTTTGTGGATGTTGATTTAGTGAGGAACGCTGCGTCAGATCTACAAAAGCCGACGAGAGAATCGCTAATGCTCTATACTAAAGCTACTTGACACCTGAAGAAGTCGACCTCAAATTTTTAGTTCGACATTGCGAGCGAAGCGCGGCAATCCAGAAGGTTGAAACACATGGATTGCTGCGCTTCGCTCGCAATGACGAACTTGAAGATCGATTTTTTCAGGTTTGAAGGGGCTTTGGTATATACCCAACCTGATTCAAGATACCGATCTTTTACAACTGGACCCCGCAACAAGTGCGGGGCGACACTGAGTATGAGTTGTCACCCCGCACTTGTTGCGGGGTCCAGTTGTAAAAGATCGGTTTCTTGAATCAGGTTTTGGTATAAACCACGAATCAAGACAAAAAATTTGAATACAGGCTCTAAGAAAACTGCTCAATCAACTTTTTCAAATCAACTTTGCTTTGTCTTGCAACGCGCTTGGCTTCAATGATCGCGCGGATTTTTTGGTAGGTGCTGCTTAGGTCGTCATTCACCAAAATAAAATCATATTCACCGAAGTGACTAATTTCATCGCGAGCTTTTTGCATGCGATTCTGAACAATTTCTTCAGGATCTTGAGCGCGAGCACGCAAACGTCTTTCGAGTTCTTGCATCGAAGGTGGAAGAATAAAAATCGAAACGACGGAATCGTGATCGAATTTTTCTTTGATCTGTCTGGCGCCTTGCCAGTCAATGTCGAAAAGCACGCAGCTGCCATTTTTTAATTCATCATCAACCATCTTTTTTGGCGTGCCGTAATTGTGATCGAAGACTTTTGCATGCTCTAAAAATTCACCATTTTTTTTCATTTCATCAAACTCATTTTGGCTCAAAAAAAAATAATGTTGGCCATTAATTTCTTGTGGTCGTTGCTTGCGAGTTGTTGCGGAAATTGAAAGTTTAATCAGCGGATCGCTTTGAATCGTCATGCGACAAAGCGTTGATTTGCCTGCGCCGGATGGGGAGGAAATGATGATGAGGAAGGGATGGGAGTTGATGAACATGTTTAAATTTCAGTGCGTGACTGCCGAAAATAGCCGTTGAGGCTATTTTCTCTATTCTTCGTCTTTCACAATTGAAATATCCGGCGCATCCGGAGCTTTCATTCCAACGACGTGATAGCCAGCATCGACGTGAAGAGTTTCGCCAGTTACGCCGCTTCCGAGATCAGAAAGCAAGAAAACGCCAGCGCCTCCGACATCTTGCAGCGACACGTTGCGACGCAGTGGGGAGTTATATTCGTTCCATTTGAAAATGAGGCGGAAGTCACCAATTCCGCTGGCTGCCAAGGTTTTCACTGGGCCGGCAGAAATTGCGTTAACGCGAATATTATCCTTGCCCATATCCATCGAAAGGTAGCGCACAGAGGCCTCAAGAGCTGCTTTGGCAACGCCCATCACGTTGTAGTGAGGCATAACTTTTTCAGCGCCGTAATAGCTGAGAGTGATGATGCTACCACCTCCAGCTTTTTTCATCAGAGGTTCTGCTTCCTTTGCAACTGCAACGAGAGAGAAGGCGGAGATGTTCATCGTGTTGGTGAAATTTCCTGGGGAAGTGTGCAAATATTTCCCGCGCAATTCTTCTTTGTCGGAATAGGCGATGGCGTGCACGAGGAAATCAAGTTTGCCCCATTTTTTTTCGAGTTCTTCGAAAACTTTTTTAATTGATTCAGGATCAGTGACATCGCAAGGAAGAACGATGTCAGAGCCAACAGAAGCCGCGAGCGGTTCTACACGTTTTTGCAACGCTTCGCCTTGATAGGTGAAGGCGAGTTCCGCGCCATATTTTTTACATTCTTCTGCAATGCCCCAAGCGATCGAACGGTTGTTAGCGACGCCCATGATTAGGCCTTTTTTTCCAGCTAAAATTGTCATAATTTCAAAAAATTTTTGTTAAAAATTTTAGGCGTAAGGCGTTAGGCGATAGTCGGTCCGAATTTGGAGCGCCTATCGCCTGTTTCCTACCGCCTAATAAAGCCACGGAGTTTCAGCGCGATTTTTATTTTCGAATTCAGAAATTTTTTCTGATTTTTGTAGTGTTAATCCAATGTCATCCAAGCCTTCTACTAGGCAATGTTTTCTAAATGGATCGATTTCAAATTTATAGATTTTATTTGCAGCGCATACTTCTTGCTTCGGCAAGTCAATGGTCACGCTGTTATTTTCGTCCGCTGCGAATTTTAGCAATTCATCGATTTGATCCGATGGAAGAGTGACGGGCAAAATGCCGTTTTTAAAACAATTATTGAAAAAAATATCCGCGAAAGATGGAGCGATTACGCAACGAATTCCAAAATCAAGCAATGCCCATGGAGCATGTTCACGACTTGATCCGCAGCCAAAGTTATCTTTTGCAACAAGGATTTTAGAATTTTTGAAAGCAGGTTTATTCAAAACGAAATTTGGGATTTCTTTTTCGTCTAAATCGAAGCGCATTTCGTGAAAAAGATTTTTTCCAAGCCCAGTTCTTTTTATGGTTTTGAGGAATTGTTTTGGGATGATCATATCGGTGTCGATATTAATCAAAGGCAATGCAGCAGCTGTTGAGGTGAGTGTTGTAAATTTTTGCATTATATTTGATTTTTTGTAGAAAATGCGGGGCGCGAATAAAATAAAAATAACAAAAAAATTACAAGGTGATTTTTTTTATATCTTCCGCGATTTGCTCCCTCAGCTCTTTCATCGATGCAAATTTTTTTTCTTCGCGAATGAAATCGATAAATTCAACGATGATTTTTTTGCCGTAAATATTTTCAGAAAAGTTTGGGATGTGGGTTTCGAAGAGACAGGCGTTAGGCGTAAGGCGTAAGGCATAAGGCGTTGGTTTTAATCCGAAGTTGGTGATCGAAAGGAATTCTTTTTTTAGAAATGGGATGAAGGTTTTGGTTTTGTAGACACCGGATTTTGGTTTGATTAGCTGTGGTTTGGTGATAAGGTTGGCGGTAGGAAATCCAAGCTGCGACGCTAGTTTTTTTCCCTCATTCACAAGTCCAGAAATCGTAAAATTTCTTCCTAAAATTTTATTTGCTTCTGCAATTTTTCCTTCGTTGAGAAGTTTTCTAATCACGCTCGAAGAGCAAGTTTGTTCGTGATTTTTTACCGGCAAAATTTCAGTCAGATCAAAATTAAATTCTTCCAGAAGTTTAAAATTTCCTTCACGATTTTTGCCGAAAGTAAAATCGTAACCGATCGTTAAATGTTTGATATTCAAGGCTTCAACGAGAATTTTTTGCACGAAATCTTGTGCCAAAATTTCGGATAAATTTTTGTTGAAGGGTAGGGTGATTACGTAATTGATGTCAGCTTCAGAAAAAATTTTCAGCTTTTGTGCAAGGCTGGTAATACGAAAATCGCACGCCTTTTCTGGTCGCAAAAAAGAAATCGGATGTGGTTCAAAAGTTAAAATTGCCGAAGATAATTTTTTTTCTTTGGCAATTTTTTTTACTTCATCGATGATTTTTAAATGTCCCAAATGTACGCCATCGAAGTTGCCGATTGTAAGGGCGAGTGGTGGGAGGTTGTTGGCAATGTGGTTAAGTCCACGAATAATTTTCATCAAATGCGATTTTTTTTACTGATTTTTTTGATTAGTTGTCGAGCCATTGCGGCTGAGGATTTTCAGCACGGGATTTCTACTTTTGGTGATCTCAAATATCCAAAAAATTTTAAATATTTCGACTACGTAAATCCTGATGCACCAAAAGGCGGTGAGGTAAAATTTGCTGTGGAGGGCGGGTTTAATAATCTCAACCAATTCATTTTGAAAGGCATCTCCGCGTCAGGTCTGTCATATCTCTACGATAGTTTGATGGAAGGTGCGGATGATGAAATTTCTGCGCGTTATGGACTTATTGCTGAAGGCGTAAAACTCGCGGCGGATAAATCTTGGATCGAATTTAAATTGCGAAAAATCGCTCGCTTTCATGATGGCTCTTTGATCACTGCCGATGATGTTGTTTTTACTTTTAATACTCTCATCAAAGATGGTCATCCATCTTACAAAATGGCCTTTCGCGACGTGAAAGAGGTGAGAAAAATCAACTCGCATTTAGTACGATTTTTATTCAAAAATAATCACAATCGTGACTTGCCAATTCTTGTTGCATCGCTGCCAATTTTACCAAAAAATTTTTACAGCCAGACAGATTTTTCGAAGACAACTCTAACTCCTCCACTTGGTTCTGGGCCTTACAAAATCAAGGAAATAAAGCCAAGCCGCTCAATCACTTACGAGCGTGCAAAAAATTATTGGGCGCAAAATTTGCCGGTGAATCGCGGGCGCTACAATTTCGACAAAATCACTTTCGATTATTACCGCGATAATAACGTTTTGGTCGAGGCTTTTAAGGCACAAAAATATGATTTTCGCCAAGAAAATATTTCGCGCAATTGGTTCAATTCCTACAAAATTGACGCCGTAAAAAATGGCGAAATTATTAAAAAAGAAATCACTCACGGGTTGCCTTCGCCGATGCAAACTTTCGTGCTCAATCTCCGTCACGAAAAGTTCCAACACCTTGCGCTGCGTAAGGCCATGACATATGCTTTCGATTTCGAATGGCTGCGCGATCACATTTTTTATGGCGCTTACAAACGCACAGAAAGTTATTTTGCGAATTCGGATTTTGGTTACAAAAATTTCTCTTTGCCGCGATCAAACGGCGACGGATTTAATCGTGAAAATCTTCTTCAAGCCAAAAAAATTCTCGATGAAGCGGGTTACAAAATTTCCGCTGGAAAATTAATTGATCCGAAAAATGGTGAAAAAATTGCCGTCGAATTTTTGATCGACAGTCCAACTTTTGAAATGGTCATCGCGCCTTTTGTCAAAAATTTACGTAAACTTGGAATTGAAGCGAAGACGCGTTTCGTCGAGGAAAATCAATATCAGACGCGGGTTAATAATTTTGATTTTGACGTGATTGTCGGCATGTTCGGCCAAGCATTAATTCCCGGAGACGAACTTTTTTCTTACTGGCATTCGTCGCAAATCAACATTAAAGGCGGTCGCAATTTATCTGGCTTAAATGACAAAATGGTTGACGCTCTCGTTGAGAAAATTTCGCGCGCTAAAAATAAATCCGAGCTAAAAATCCTCTGCCAAAAACTTGACCAAAGACTTCTTGAAAATTATTACACAGTGCCACAATGGCATAACAACACTTACAGAATTCTGTATCGCGACATTTTTCAATTCCCAAAAATCCAACCGAAATATTCACTCGCTACGGATACGTGGTGGCTGAAATCAAAATAAAATATGTTCATTCAAACCGAAGAAACTCCCAATCCCGCAACGCTAAAATTCATCCCAGACGGCCAAATAGTTTTGGAAAGCGGCACAGCAGAATTCAAAAATCAAAAACAGGCGGCAACCAAGTCGCCGCTGGCTTTACAGCTTTTAGAAATCGTTGGTATTGAAGCGATTTTTTTTGGTCGCGATTTTATCACCGTGACAAAATCTGAAGCAGTAAAGTGGCCACAAATCAAAGCTGAAATTCTTGCGGTGATTATGGATTTTTATGTTTCGGGAAAGCCGGTAATGTTCGAGCAAAAAGTAGTGGCAGAGCAGGGCGCAGAAGAAGATAGCGACATCGTAAAGCAAATCAAAGAACTAATCGAAATCAAGGTGCGTCCAGCAGTGGCAATGGATGGTGGCGACATAATTTTCCATTCTTTTGAAGATGGAATCGTGAAATTAATTTTAAAAGGCTCCTGCTCTGGTTGTCCGAGCTCAACAATTACTTTGAAAAATGGGATTGAAAATATGCTAAAACACTACATTCCTGAGGTGGAGGCGGTGGAGCAGGTCGAAGATTAATATTTCAAAAATTGTTCTACCGGCTTTTCAAGCGTCTCAAAACGACCACTACCAACCCCAAGTACTGCTAAATTTCGTTGCACCAAGCCATTCGGTAAAAATCTAAAAAGACCATCAATTCCTTCGAAGCCATTTTTTGGTGGATTATTGTAGTTTGTAAAATCTTCAATCATCGGTGTTTTGCCTTTCTTGCGATCAACTAATTCCGCAACAACAGCTACGGTATCATAGGCAATTGAAGAAATTCTCGGAGGAAATCTGGAGTAAGTCTGATAAAATGCTTTTTCAAAGTTGCGAAATTTTTCATTTTCTGGAGAGGCAAACCAAGCACCGATTAAATTGGAATCATTGAGCGTAGAAACGTCATCCCATTGGCTTGTGCCGACAATTTGAAAGTCTCTTTCGTCGATGTTTTGTTTTTTAATTGAAGCAACAATTTTTGATAAAATTTTTCCTGATTCAGGAATCAAAATTACTTGTGGATAAATGTGATCAGATTCATTGATTACGGCATCTTTTTTGAGTTTATTTTTGCCAGCAGTTAAGCGCGAAGGTACGCTGAATGAGTTGATAACGCGCTCAACCACACGATCCAAATCTTTGCTATTTGAATCATAAAACTCGGAAGTGATAAAATTTCCATCACGATTTCTGACAATTTTTTTAAAAAGATCGGTAATGGTTTTGCCGTATTGGTTGTTTGGTGCAATCACGGCAAAGCTGAATTTACCTCTGTCCATGGCGTAATTAACTATCTTGTCAATTTGAATTTCCGGCATCATTCCAGCGAGAAAAATCCCGCCATCTTTGTTAATTTTACCCATTAATTGCTGATTATTAGAAAGGGAAATTACCGCGATATTGTTGTCTTTCGCATCTTGGGCTATTGCTTCAATTGATGAGCTAAATATTGGCCCGATCACAACTTTTATTTTGCGATTAATAATTTCTTTGAAGGCTTTCGATGATTCTTGAGCCGTGTCTTTGGAGTCAATTAAAACTAGTTCGATATTGTGATTTAAATCATTTTCAAACAACGACAAAGTAGCAGAGTTGAAAAGGCTCCAACCCAGTTCTTTATTTTTGCCGGAGAATGGAAAAAATAGTGCAACTTGAACTTTTTTTTCGTTGACTTTTTGGGTGATTAAATCGCGTGATTCGAATTGTTGATGAGTTTGAGTCGGAGCTTCTTCTGAAAGTGGCTGTGCGACTTCTGGCTTTTTAGTTAGAGATTGACAGCCGAAAAGAAAGAGCACTAAAAGCAGTGAAAATTTTTTCATAAATTTATGCGTAAAAATAATTTTAATTTGATCAAACTATGCAGAATTTTTTCTCAAAAGTTCAAGCAATAAAACTTGAAAATGCGCTTTACGTTGTAGCTACACCAATTGGTAATTTGAGTGACATCACGTTGCGAGCTTTGCAAATTTTAAGCAATGTTGATTTCATTGTTTGCGAAGATACGCGAGTCTCAATTCGTTTGCTTGAGGCCTACGAAATCAAGGGCAAAAAATTGTTGACCTACAATGATCACAATGATGAAAAAACGCGGAAAAAAATTTTGGAACTGTTGGTGGGAGGAGGCTCACTTGCTTTAATCTCTGATGCCGGAACCCCTTTGATTTCAGATCCGGGATATAAATTAATAGGTTTTTTACGTCAATTTAATCAAAAAATAATTCCCATTCCTGGCGCGTCGTCAGTGACTTCAGCGCTTTGTGCTTCGGGACTTGCATGTGATAATTTTTTATTTTTAGGTTTTTTATCGACGTCTAAAATTCAAAAAGAAAAATTACTAAAATCATTGCCGAAGAATTTCACCCTTGTGTTTTTTGAAGCGGCAAATCGCGTAATTGAAACTTTGAATTTGATTAAAAAGAATCTAGGAAATCGTAAAATTTGCGTGGCAAGAGAGCTGACAAAAATTCATGAAGAAATCATTTCTGACGAGCTAGAAAGTGTGATTAAATTCTTCGATGAACATTTAGAAAAATTGCGCGGGGAATTTGTTGTGATCGTTGAAAAAGCGGATAAAAGTGAAAAAATTTTTAGCGAAGCGGAATTGGTTTCCGAAATTTCAAATGCAATTTTTCTTGGGCATAGTTTGAAAGACTTATCGCAAAATTTGTCAGAAATTTATGGGGCGAATCGAAAAGAGATTTATCAGTTAGCATTGAAGGTTCCGAAGAAAAAATGAATCGCAAACAAACCTACAAATTTGGTCTTTTTGCTGAAAAAATATCGATGATTCTTTTGTGGATTAAAGGCTATAAAATCCTTGAATGGCGTTACAAAACTTACTTTGGAGAAATTGACATTATTGCAAAAAAATCCTGCATGATTGTTGTGATCGAAGTGAAAGCGAGAAGCTCAAAATTTTTAGTCGAAGAGGTTCTTTATCCCAAGCAAATTGAGCGCATTAAAAAAGCGGCAGAATTTTTCATTGTCAAAAATTCACAATTTCAAAATTATGATTTGCGCTTTGATTTTATTGAGTTCGAAGGATTTTTTACTGTCAGACATCACAAAAATTTCATAAGTTGAAATTTAGTCGAAGCTTTTTAACTTGCGCCTCGCCATTCTTTTTTAATAATTCAAAACTTACGTGAGACCAACAAAACCGCAGCAGCAGCCAGCTAATAATAATCCTTTCAAAATTAACGAACAGATAAAATCCAAAGAAGTCAGAGTGATCGATCATGAAGGAAAAATGGTCGGAGTTGTGTCGGTTGCTGAAGGAATCAGGCTGGCGCAGGAAGCGAATTTGGATTTAATTGAAGTTTCTCCAAACGCCAATCCCCCAGTTTGTAAAATTTCTAATTTCGGCAAAATGAAGTACGAAATTCAGAAAAAAGCAGCAGATGCCAAAAAAAGACAAAAGGTCGTCGAGGTCAAAGAAATCAAAATGACAATCAACATCGGCAAAGGTGATTACGATACCAAAATTCGTCATACCAAAGAATTCATCGAGAAAGGCAATAAAACAAAAATCAGCATCAGAATGAAGGGGCGCGAAATTACGCATCGCGATCTCGCGGAAAAAATGATGGTTGATATTTTAAGGGACACAGAAGCATTCGCAAAACCCGAGATGAATCCTAGGCTAGAGGGGATGCAGATGGTAGTCACGCTTGTAAAACTCAAGTAATTTTCAAAATCAAAATTATGCAAAAAATGCAGAATTTAATCGAGCAGGTAATTGATTTTTCGCGTCAAAAAAAACAGCCGAAAAATTTTAACAGTGAAGCTTTTTTCAGTTTTGAAAAAATTTTTTATTCCGAAAATCAAGTTTACGATTTTGTTAATTATTCACCAGAAGAGTTGCACAACGCGGCTCTGTTAAGTTTTAATTTTTTTACCAGCAAAAAAGCTCACGAATGCAAAATCAGAATTTACAATCCAACAGTTGAAAAAGATGGCTTCGAATCCTTCCTAACTTTCATTGACATTGTCAATGACGACATGCCTTTCCTCGTTGATTCTACGGTGGCTTATCTCGACAAGCATGGCATTAGAATCAAAAATATTATTCATCCGATTTACTCTGTAGCTCGCGATAAAAACGGTCAGTTAGAAAAAATCTCTGCAGACAAAAATTCTGCGCAAGAATCGCTAATTCAACTTCACATCGACAAAATTACCTCTGCGTCTGATATCAGAGTTTTGGAAGAAAATATTACAAAAATTCTGCAAACAATTGCTCTGGTTGTTAATGATTGGAAATCAATGGTGGAGCTAGTTAAAAAGTCTCTTGCCCAAATCGATAATGCCAAAAAATTTGTCAAAAAATCGGAAGAAATAAATGAGATTAAAGAATTTCTTTCTTGGGTGACCGATGGAAATTTTATTCTTCTCGGCGCTAGAGAATTCGACATTAAAGAAATCAAAAAAGGCGAACATCGCTTGGAAGAAGTGGCGAAATCTGGCTTCGGAATTTTTCGTTCAGAGCATGAAGATTTTAGACCGGAAGTTGCTAATGCATCTTTCGAAGAAGTTGGCGATTCAGTTAAGAATCCTTACGTGATTGAAGTTTTAAAATCGCGTTACCGTTCGCGAATTCACAGAATTACAAATGCCGAAAGAATTCGTGTGCAGAAAGTTTCTGTTGATGGAAAAGTGACTGGAGAGTTCAGATTCACCGGACTCTTCACTTCTGCTGCTTACAATAGCGGCATTAATTCGATTCCTTTGGTGCGTCACAAAGTTGCGAAAGTTATTGCTGATTCAGGTTACATCAAAGGTGGACACAATTACAAAGATTTGGTTTCTGTTTTAGAATCCTATCCACGTGACGAACTTTTTCAAATCAGCGCTGAAGATTTGTTAAAAAATGCCACGGGAATTGTTGCGATTTGTGGACGTTCACAAGTTAGATTTTTTGCTCGTAAAGATAAATTTAATCGCTTCGTCAGCTGTTTAATTTTTACGCCACGTGATCGCAGCAATTCTGAGTTGCGCGATAAAATAAAAGATTATTTGGCAGAAGTTTATCATGGCGAAGTTGCGGATTCTTTCGTTCAAGTTACCGAATCAAATTTAATCAGATTCCATGTCATTGTTCGTACCAACAAAGGAATTCCACAGGTCGATGAATTAGCGGTTGAGCGCAATATTACTAAAATGACAAAAATTTGGAGCGACGATTTAGCTGAATCGATCAAAGCTAAATTTGGTGATGAAAAACGCATTTCACTTTTTGCAAAATATAAAAACGCTTTTTCGATCAGTTACATCAATCGTTTCGATCCAAGGCGTGCCGCCATCGATATTTCACGCATCGAAGAGTGCTTAGAAACAAATTCAGTTTTATTTAATCTCTACAAATCTTCAGCCACTTTGCCGGAAGATGTGACTGAGTTGAAAATTTACTCTCCAGAAAAAGAGTTAATTCTTTCAACGATCATGCCGATTTTAGAAAGTTTTGGTTTTAACGTAATTCAAGAACACACTTACACTGTCAACATTGACGAGGATGAAAAAATCAGATCGCGCAAAAAAGTTTGGATCCATTATTTCAATTTAAACCTAAGCAAACAGGGGCATAAATTTTCCGAAAAAACCAAATTAAATTTTGAAAAAACCATTTCATTAATTTGGAAAGAGGTCACACAAATCGACTTTTTAAACAGACTAATCAGCACCTCAGACCTATGCTGGAAGCAGGTTTACATGCTTCGTGCCTACAGCAAATATCTTTACCAAATAGGAGTTCGCTACAATCAATCTTACGTCGCAGATGTGATGGTGAAATATTCCGACATCACAAAATTATTGGTCGAATTATTCGAAATAAAATTTGATCCGTTCCTAAAAATTTTGCCGGCAGAAAGGCAGAAAAAAATCGAAAAAATTTCAGCGAAAATTAAAGAAAGCTTGAATCAGGTGAAGGATTTAACTGACGATGCGGTAATCAGAAAATTCCTCGGAGTCATCAATGCCACAATCCGCACCAACTATTACCAATCAGGCAGCGATCACACTTTCAAAAATTATCTCTCGTTCAAATTCGATTGCAAAAAAGTTCCAGAATTGCCATTGCCATTGCCTTACGCCGAAATTTTTGTTTACTCAGCTAAGGTTGAGGCGATTCATTTGAGAGGCGGAAAAGTCGCTCGTGGCGGGCTTCGCTGGTCTGATCGTCAAGAAGATTTTAGAACTGAAGTTCTCGGTTTGATGAAGGCGCAGATGACTAAAAATGCGGTGATTGTTCCAGTAGGATCAAAAGGTGGATTCGTCGTAAAGCGCGATTTAACTGGCTTGAGCCGCGATGAAATCCAAAAAGAAGGCATTGAATGCTACAAAACTCTTTTGCGCGGATTGCTGGACATCACCGACAATGTCATCAATGGCAAAGTCGCGCATCCGGAAAATGTTGTGATGCATGATGAGTCAGATCCTTACCTCGTAGTTGCTGCAGATAAAGGCACGGCAACTTTTTCCGACATCGCCAATTCCGTTTCTGCCGAATATAATTTTTGGCTCGGAGATGCTTTTGCTTCAGGTGGTTCAGTTGGTTACGATCACAAAAAAATGGGAATCACCGCGAAAGGTGGTTGGATTTCAGTGATGCGTCACTTTCGCGAAATGGGAATCGACACACAATCGCAAGACTTCACTTGCATCGGCATTGGTGATTTGGCTGGTGATGTTTTCGGCAACGGTATGTTGCTTTCGCCTCACATCAAGTTGGTCGCGGCCTTCAACCACATGCATATTTTTTTCGATCCTAATCCCGACGTAGAAAAATCTTTTGCTGAGCGTGTTCGCATGTTCAATTTACCACGCTCGAGCTGGGCTGATTATAACCAATCTCTGATCTCACGAGGCGGAGGAATTTTTGAAAGAAGTGCTAAATCAATCAAAATTTCTGCAGAAATAAAAGCGATTTTAAAAATTGAAGAAGATGAGTTGACGCCTACAGATATCATCATCGCCATCTTAAAAGCGCCCGTCGATTTATTGTGGAATGGTGGAATCGGAACTTACGTTAAAGCCACTGAAGAATCACACCAAGAAGTCGGTGATCGCGCCAATGACACACTGCGCATCAATGGTAACGAGCTGCGTTGCAAAGTTGTAGGCGAGGGTGGAAATCTAGGCTTCACACAAAAAGGTCGCATCGAATATGCATTGACGGGAGGTCGCATAAACACTGACGCGATGGATAATTCTGCTGGCGTCGATTGTTCTGATCACGAGGTGAATATTAAAATCGCGCTCACCGCTGCAATGCGCGACAAAAAAATTACTTTGGACGAGAGAAATAAAGTTCTCGAAAGCATGACAGATGAGGTTTCGCATTTGGTGCTCAGCGACAATCGTTTACAAACTCAAGCCGTTTCAATCGCCTTTTCGCAAGGTGCTGTTGCTCTTGGAGATCAGGCGCAATTTTTGAATAAGTTGGAACAATCAGAATTGCTCAATCGCAAAATTGAATTTTTACCTTCACGCAAAGAAATTGAAAAAAGACAAACTGACCGAATTGGCCTTACTCGTCCAGAGCTTTGCGTGATGTTGGCCTATTCCAAAATGGACATTTACAACCACATCGTAACCTCAAATTTGGTGAAGGATAAATATTTTGAGCAGGAATTATTTTCTTATTTTCCGAAAATAATGCAGACAAAATTTGCTGACGAAATTCTCGGTCATCAACTGCGCAACGAAATTATTGCTACTCAAATTACTAATTTTGTCGTCAACAGAGTCGGCATCACCTTCATCAATCAGATCTGCCAAGATAGCGGCTTCAGCGCCGCAGAAGTGGTCAGAAGTTTTATCATTGCTTGTGACTCTTTTAGAATCAGAGAAATTTGGGAAGAGATCGAAAAGCTCGACGGAAAAATCACCGCAGATGTTCAAACGCAAATGTTTTTGAGTGCCAATAAATTGCTCGAAAGATCAGTGATGTGGTTGCTGCGCAATCAATCAAAAGGACAAGTTTCATCAATTGTTACGCGCTTCAGAAAAATTTCCGATGAGCTATCCAGCGTGTTGTCGCAAGTTTTGGCACAAGCATCGCGTGATTCATTCGAGCGCAAAATTGAAAAATATTGGTTGAATAATGTTGACAGAAAATTAGCTGCAAAAATTGCGGCGATGGATCCGGTCGCTTCCGCTTTTGACATTGCTGAAATTTCTGCGTCATCAAGTTTTGACTTAAAAACTATTGCGCGAATTTACTTTGCGGTAGGCACCAGATTTTCTTTAAAATGGCTGCGCAGCAAAGTTTCGAATTTAAGTTTTGAAAATCATTGGCAAAAACTTTCAGCAAAAACAATTTTAGAAGATTTATATTTCTACCAAATGCGTGTAGCTAAACGCATTGTGGACTTTAGTTGTGAAGATCAAAATCTTTGCGAAGTGAATTCTGTGGATAATTGGATCAAGACCGTAGACTTTTTAGTCGAGCGTTTTGACAATTTTATCGCAGATTTAAAAGCCCATCCGAACCCCGATTTGTCTGTGTTTATCGTGGCGTTAAATCGGTTAAAACCTCTAGTAGTTAATAGTTAAAATTTGCGGTCGTGGCGGAATTGGTATACGCGCAACGTTGAGGTCGTTGTGGGGTAAAACCCGTGGAAGTTCAAATCTTCTCGACCGCACCAGGCTTCGCTCTTACGAGCTACACCTGGCACACTAGTGCCAGAAGTAGATCATTAGCGAAGCCTGCCCAACATAGCCTACAAAGTAGGCGACGATGGGCTTAACAGATATAAATTTTTTCATGAAACTCCTCGTCCTCAAAGAAATTTCTCCAAATGAAAATCGTGTTGCTATCACTCCCGACCTGATTTCTAAGTATCAGAAGCTTGATGTTGAAATTTTTATTGAAGCAAAAGCTGGAGAAAAATCTTCTATTTCTGACGCTGATTTTGAAAAAGCCGGAGCAAAAATTATCTCTGACATCAGATCAATCCTTCCCGAAATTGATGCGATAATTTCGGTACAAAATACCGAAATTGATTTTTCCAAAACTAAAGCCGGCGTTGTTTTTATCGCTATTCCAAAAAAACAAATTCCTGTTGAAAAAATAAATTTTTTTGCACTAGAGCTTTTACCGCGCATCACTCGTGCGCAAGGCATGGATGCTTTGTCATCGCAAAGCAATTTGGCCGGATATCGCGCTGTTATTGATGCAGTTTACGAAATGCAAAAAGCAGTTCCGATGATGATGACGGCGGCTGGAACAATTTCTGCCGCAAAATTTTTAATTCTTGGTGCTGGTGTTGCTGGCCTTCAAGCAATCGCAACTGCAAAAAGACTCGGTGCAATTGTTTCTGCTTTTGACGTAAGAACTGCGGCAAAAGAACAAGTCCAAAGTCTTGGCGCAAAATTTGTTGAGGTAAAATTAGCAGAAAAAGTTGATGGTCAAAGGGAGGGGATTTACGCTCAAGAAATGAGTGATGAATATAAAAAACTTCAGCAAGAATTACTCAAAGACACGATCAAGAATCAGGATGTCGTGATCACAACCGCACTAATTCCTGGGAAAAAAGCTCCAATTTTAATTTCAGAAGAAATGGTGAAATCGATGAAACGAGGTTCCATCATTGTTGATCTTGCAGCAGTTAATGGCGGCAATTGTGCCCTTACTCAAAATGGAAAAGTAATCGAAATAAATGGCGTGAAAATTATCGGTCACGAAAATTTTCCAAGTCGAGTTGCGTCTGATGCTAGTAAACTTTTTTCTAAAAATATTTTTAATTTCTTTGAACTTTTGATTGATAAAGAACAAAAAGTAATTTCGATTAATCGTGAAGATGAAATCATAAAATCAACTTTAGTTTCATAGATAAAACTCTCAAAAAATGCTCGAAAATTTTCCTACAAAACAAACAAAAAAAACCAAAACCTCTTCTATTATGTCACTAAAAATTGATATTCCTCAGCCAGACCTGTTGAAGCCAAGAATTATAATTTTTGGTGCAGGAGGAGCTGGTGGAAATGCCATCAACAACATGATTCGCGCTGATCTTGAAGGGGTTGAGTTCGTGGCAGCAAATACTGATGCACAAGCTCTAGCAAATTCACTGGCGCAAAATCGAATTCAACTCGGAATTAAAACCACGAAAGGTCTTGGAGCCGGTTCTTTTCCTGATCGCGGACGTGCAGCAGCAGAAGAAAATATTGAAGAAATAGAAAAATATTTAGAGGGCAGCAACATGGTTTTTATCGCTGCTGGAATGGGTGGTGGCACTGGAACTGGTGCGGCACCAGTTATTGCGAAGCTTGCTCGTGAACGCGACATTTTAACCGTTGGAGTTGTTACAAAACCTTTTCATTTTGAAGGAAAATATCGTATGGAAACAGCTGAGGCTGGAATTGAAGAAATAAAAAAATACGTCGATACTTTAATCATAATTCCAAACCAAAATCTTTTTAGAATTGCTAACGAGCACACAACTTTTGAGTCGGCTTTCAAAATGGCCGACGATGTTTTGCATGCTGGGGTCCGTGGCGTTACTGACCTCATTACCATGCCAGGTTTAGTGAATTTGGATTTTGCTGACATTAGAGCGATTATGACGAAAATGGGTAAAGCGATGATGGGAACGGGAGAAGCGACGGGAGAAAACCGAGCCATTCTTGCCTGTGAAGCTGCTATCTCCAATCCACTTCTTGATGATATCTCAATTAAAGGTGCAAAAGGCGTGTTAGTTAACATGACTGGTGGTCCAGATATGACGCTATTTGAAGCTGATATGGCAGTGAATGCAATCAAGAAGGAAGTTGATCCTAACGCTAACATAATTTTTGGATCGGCTTTCAATGAAAACATGAAAGGTAAAATTAGAATTTCTGTCGTTGCTACTGGAATTGATGTTGAGGAATTCAGGCGCGACGCTTTAAAAGCTCAGGAAAGTTTTGAGCCAAGCAGATTCAAAATAAATGTCGATGAAGAAGGGAAGGTGCGCAAAAGCTCTGCTCAATCAAGTTTTGTTGCTAAGAGTTTTTTTGATCCAGGCATCGCTGCAAAAATTGCTAATGAAGCTGTAGAAGAAATTGCTGATACAAATTTTAAACCGAAAAAAAATTATCTCAAAGAAGCCAATGCTAACTACGGTAAAGCAGAAAATTTAACCGAAAAAAAACACGAAATCACTGATGAAAATAGTTTTACTCAAGTCAGCTTTTTTAGTAATGAAATTTTAAGCGAAGAAGACCAAGAAGAAATATTGGAAGAAAGAATCGAAGTTCAAAAAGCTAGCCCAACTCCCTCTAAGCCAGCAAAATCAAGTCATAAAGCCAAGTCTTCTGAAAAAAAAGAAAGTGCCGGATTCAGTCTGTTCAGTTTTATGAATTCGTCAAAACAGAAGGAAAGTGATGGCAAGAAATTTGTTGAAAATACCACAAAGTCGATAGTGGAAAAAATTGTGATTGAGCAGCCAGAAATTCACGAAGAAAAATCTCATGAAGCAGAAAAAAAACGTCGTGAGTTTTTTGGAGCAACAATTTTTGATGAAGAAGAATCCAATCAAAATAGCAGCAAAATCGATGATGATATTTTGAATGTGCCGGCATTTTTTAGGCGTAAAAAATAACCTGACTTCATGTGATGACTGATGTCTCAAATCTATCTGATTTCTCCCCCACAAGTTGAGTTAAAAACTTTTTCCAAACGTTTAGAGAATGCTTTGGAAACCTCGCTAGTGTCAGTTTTTCAGCTTCGTTTAAAAAATTATTCTGATCAGGAAGTTAAAAATATTTCGCATGAATTTAAAAAAATATGTCATGCAAATAACTGCCTTTTTTTGTTGAATGATTCTTGCGAAATTGCGCTGGATGTTGGTGCTGACGGCGTTCATCTGGGGGTAGAAGATGGTTCAATTTTATCAGCGCGAAATAAATCACCAAAAAATTTTATGATCGGGGCAAGTTGTTATGACTCTCGCGATCTAGCTGTTTTAGCGGAAGAGCAAGGCGCCGATTATCTTTCTTTTGGTGCATTTTTTTCAAGCAATACAAAAAAATCGCGAGGAAATCCATCGCTTGAAATTCTCGAATGGTCCAAAGCTCAATTGAGTCTGCCGATTGTTGCGATCGGCGGTATTACTGATCAAAATTGTGGTTCTGTCGTTAAGTCTGGCGCTGATTTTTTATCGGTTATCTCTTACGTTTGGAGTCATCCACAAGATGAAAAAATTGCGCTACAAAATTTGCATCAGGCAATTGTTGGACAATAAAAAACCGGCCAGAAGTTTTTTCTGACCGGTCTTTTACTAAGTTTTAGTTAGTGCGTTTCATTTCTTCTCGACGCTCTTGACGCCTTTCCATACGATCTTCGCGACGTTCTTGACGTTGTTCCATTCCAGGTCTGCCACCAGGATTATTCATCCCAGCTTCTGGTCTGCCGCCCGGTCTTCCATCTCCCGGTCTAGCTCCATTCATGTCGCCACGTCCACCAGGATTATTCATCCCAGCTTCTGGTCTGCCGCCCGGTCTTCCATCTCCCGGTCTAGCTCCATTCATGTCGCCACGTCCACCAGGATTATTCATGCCAGGATTTCCACCACCGGGTTGTTGTTGCATACCTTGTTGCTGCATCGGTGGTTTATTACCTTCGCCGCCACCCTGAGGAGATCCGCCGCCTTGAGGTCCACCTTGTGGTCCAGGACGAGGTCCGCCACCCATTCCACCACCTTGAGGCCCACCAGGCCCTGGTTGAGCAAGTGCTGCAGTGGTCATTAAACACATCACAGCTGTAAGTTTCGCAAAATTTTTCATATTTTTTGGAATTCGTTGATTAAAAAATTCGAACAAATGCACGAATCGGGAAAAGATTTATTTTTGGGAAATTTTTAAGCAATTGAAGGGCTTAGGATTGCTTCAATTCAAGAAAATTTAGTTTTTAAGTTCTATTTTTGTAGCAGTAGAAAATCTGCTAACACGCAAGCCATCATGGCTTCTCCAACAGGAACGGCGCGGATTCCAACGCATGGATCATGTCGACCCTTGGTGATGATCTCACAATTATTTCCATCCAAATCGATTGTTTTTCTTGGAATTAAAATTGAGCTAGTCGGCTTCACAGCAAAGCGCAGGACGATATCTTGGCCGGAAGAAATTCCTCCGAGAACTCCGCCGGAATGATTCGACGAAAAATTTATCTTGCCATTTTCTGACCACATTTCATCCGCCAATTCACTTCCTCTTTTCGACGCCGCATCCATCCCAGCACCGATTTCCACGCCTTTCACTGCATTGATTGACATCATCGCCGCAGCTAATTTTGCATCGAGCTTGTTATAAATTGGTTCGCCAAAACCAGCGGGAACATTTTTTGCAATCACTTCAATCACCGCGCCAGCAGAGTCTCCAGACTTCCTGATCTCCAGCAAATAATCTTCAAAATTTTTTGCAGCATTTTTGTCGGGACAGAAAAAATCATTTTTGTCGATTTCAGAAAAATCAATTTTTGTGCGATCGATTTTTTTCTCGCCGATTTGGGTTAAGTAGCCCGTAATTTCGATTCCTGTTTTCTCTAAAACTTTTCTAGCAACGGCTCCTGCGGCAACGCGCATCGCAGTTTCGCGAGCCGATGATCTTCCGCCGCCGCGATAATCGCGAATGCCATATTTTTTGAAATAGCTGTAATCAGCATGAGATGGGCGAAACTTGTTTTTGATTTCGGAATAATCGCCTGATTTTTGATCTTCGTTAAAAATTATTAAACTGATTGGAGTGCCAGTAGTCTTGCCTTCAAAGACGCCTGATAAAATTTTTATTTGATCTTTTTCTTGGCGTTGAGTTGTGAATTTCGATTGTCCAGGACGACGGCGATCAAGATATTTTTGGATGTCACTCTCGTTTAGAGCGAGAAGGGAAGGGCAGCCGTCAATTACGCATCCAATTGCTTCCCCGTGGCTTTCACCCCAAGTTGTAAATGAAAAAATCTCACCAAATTTGTTAGTCATTTTTCTGTTTTATTCAAAATTAAAACCGGATTTTTTGTAAAAATTAAATGATTTCCCTCGTCGTTTATTTCCAATTCTCCAGCAGTGATATTGCCAATATTTCCAGTGGCAAAAACATCGTACAAAACCATTTCGCTTTCATTTTTATGCACAGCTTTTTT
>CAIYMZ010000167.1 GCA_903927415.1 uncultured Alphaproteobacteria bacterium | reverse complement strand
TTACCAGCTTCAACAGCAATTTTGAATGGAGCTTTAGCGGCAATTTTTGGGAGAATGTTTTTCATAATTTTTTATAAAACCAAATTGTTAACACCGTCGAAATCCATGATTTCGAATTCAATTTTTTTAAATTTATCATAGTAACCAACTTCCTTAATAACCTGCAAATCAGCTTTTGTTGGTATGATGATGGTGATAATATTTTTTTCAAATTTAGCTGTGGTTGTTGCCATCACCTTCAAAATCGATTCGCGATATTTTGGATTGCTCAGGTAAGAAAAATATTTTTCGAGCTTTTGTTTCAAATGATCATCTGCCGCAGACTGATTTTTGACTTTTAACTGGTTAAATTCTGCTAAATAACGACAGACCTTAAAATCGATTAAATAGAGCTTTTCAGAACGAATGAACGCCACCTCACAAAGCAACAACTTAGCCTTATGTTCATCAAAATTTGCTGGTAAAAAATAATTTTTATTCACCAAGTGACCACTAGCCTTCATGGTTTCAACCAAATCAACGATTAATTTTTTTGCCGGATCTTCGACATGAATTTCTGTGTGGACTGAGTTATGAGGAGTGGTTTTGACATCTGTATCTTTCTTAACTCCAACAACTTTTTCACCGAATTTATCAAAAAATTCTGAAATATTTTTGGATACTCTGCCAAGAAGATTTTTGTTTGTTTCAACTTCTGTTTTGTAGTTATCGCTTAGTTTTTTGTAGAGATCGTTACCAACTTTAACTATAGCATTTTTTGAATCTTGCATAACTGCATCTTGAACCACACGCCAATCCTGCATTCTTTTTTCAATTTCTTCGGTTTTTTTCAATGCCAACTCAATTTGTTTTTCCGCTCCAAAACGCAACTTGATTTCGCTCTCTTTTTCTTTGCGAAGCTCATCTACCTCTCGCAGCAAAGATTCAACCTTATCACTAGCAGCTTTGTTTATTTGCGCGAGCTGATTTTCAACGCTTCTTTTCCCCTCAAATTCTGTATCAAATTTTTTCTGCAACTCACGAATTTTTGCAGCAGAAGATAATCTGAAACGGGAATATCTTAGGTAAAGAATCATCATCATGACGGCCATGCCTACATTGCTGATGATTATATAAATCATGGTTAAAGTGTATAATTAATTTGGCACGGAACCAGTTGTTTCTAGAGCTCTAGATTGTCGATTAATCTAATCCCACTCAGGTAAACTGCAATAAAGATTCGGGCTCGAAACCCTGCATCAGACCTAGTGATCAAATGCAAATTTTTTGCATCACGAATCTCTAAATAATCAATTTTTGTAAACCCATTTTGTAATAAATTTTGAGATTTTTTTTGTAAAATCTCTGCAAAATTTTCAACATTTTTAACTTCATTTTTTATTTCTGTTAATATTTTGAATATTTGTGCTGCTTTATTTTGATCACTTTCTGACAATCTTTGATTACGCGATGACATAGCTAAACCGTTAGTCTGACGGACTATTTCATGAGCAAAAATTTCGACATCGAAATTCAAATCTTCAACCATTTTCTTAATGACCAAAAGCTGCTGAAAATCCTTCTGTCCAAAAATTGCAATATCGGGTTTGATAATATTAAAAAATTTAGCAACGACTAGGGCAACCCCATCGAAATGATTGGGGCGAGCGCTTCCGCAAAGGCAATCGGTTAATTTTGTTGGAATAATTTTGAAAGCAAAATCATCTGAAAAAATTTCTGAATCACTCGGAAGAAAAATATGAGTTGCTCCAGAATTTTTTAATTTTTCCAAATCACGTTCAAATTGACGCGGATATTTTGCATAATCTTGCGGGTCATTGAACTGCGCTTTATTCACAAAAATGCTGACGACTACAATTTCAGAAAGCTCCCTACCCTTTGCTATCAAGGCCAAATGACCTTCATGCAAAGCGCCCATCGTTGGAATAAAAACAATTTTTTTGTCAGATATTTTTTTTAATTCCGCTCTGATTTGTGAAATTGTTTTAATGATTTGCATTTCTTTCAAAAAATAAAATTCGCTCAATGCCAGATAAATCCTGCCTCGATTCCAAAAAAGAAAATTTTTTTGCAGCAAAAATTTCGACTACCGCTTCTCGCTGCCCAAAACCAATTTCTAAAATCATTTTGCCATTTTTGGCGAGAAAATTTTCTGCTTCAGCAGCAATTTTGCGATAAAAATCAAGACCATCGATTCCTCCATCAAGAGCAATTCGTGGCTCATAAACTCTGACTTCTGGCTCTAAAGTTTGGATATCTTGCGATGAGATATATGGCGGATTTGAAATGATGAGATCGAACTTTTCGGATGAATTGATCGTCGCAAAAAGATCTGATTTCTGCAAATGCAGACAATTCTGAACGCGATGAATTTCAGAATTTTTTTGACAGATTTTTAGTGCCATATCTGAAATATCGACACCAACTCCACGGGCTTCTTTGTAAGTTTTAAGCAACGTTATAATCAAACAACCGGAGCCAACTCCTAGCTCTAAAATTCTTAAATTTTGAGTTTTGTTGGGGAAATTTTTTAGTACTAATTCAATCAAGCTTTCTGAATCAGGGCGTGGGTCAAGAACATCTTTGCTAATAAAAAATTCTTCACCAAAAAATTCTCTTTTACCAATAATTTGAGATGTTGGTTCGCGCTTAGCTCTGCGAGAGATTAGATCAAAAAAGCTTTTTTGCTGTTCTAAATTTAACTCAAAATTTGGATTAAAAATTACCTGTTCTTTCGAAAAAAAAATGGTGTGAGTTAGTAAAATTAGAGAATCTAATTTACCATTACTCACACCACCTGCATCCAAATCAGCCCTAGCTTTCAACAGAGCATCGGAAATCTTCACTAGAACTTTCCTAGAATTTCACGGATAGAAGTTTCGTTAATTAAAAATTCGAGATTTTTTTCTCTCCGAACATCAAACTCTGCTATTTCCTCTTTACTAACCGCATTTTTAGCAGCCAATTCTTTTGCAACTGGGTTCAAATTATCCGCAAATCTTTTCAAAAAAACTTGGTAGGAATCTTCTGCTACTAACCCGTTAGCAGCTAGGTCTGTTGATTGCACTTCGGACACTACTGGTAACTTTTTTTGCTCCACCATTTGAACAAAACCAGTCGCAATGTAGCTGATTAATGTATCAATTTTTTCTACTTTTACCGCTATCGAACCAGACGGCGTGTTATCGTCGAGGAATATGTTGGCTTCACCATTAACAATAATTTTGTAAAGCGGATTGGAAAATTCTAAGACATTGATTTTTATAACCTTGCTGTACTGCAACGGAGACTCTTGAATTTGAGTCGGATCGGTAGGAATTTGCGCTTGTTGCTCACCCTGAATTGGAGTCAGCGCATATTCGATATCCATCATAAAATTATTTTTAACGACGGTTTTATCTGCAGCAGCCGTTAATTCTTCTGGCTTTGTTGCATCAGTTGTATTTGCAACAGTTGCAACATCTGGTTGAATTGTTGAAGCGGTACTAGTGACAGTTTGATCAACAGCAAGAGCTGTAACCGGAGCAACATTGGTAACTGGAGGGGTTGCTGGCGCAGATTGATCTGCTAGTTGAGATGGAATTGAAGCGTCCGCAGCAGATCCAATCGAGATCTCGCCGGTTTTAATACCTTCCATAACTTTTTTCTCAAAAGCATTTTTGTAAATGTCTAGAACATCAAAGCCTTCGATGTCTTTCACATTGGCAGTAATTTTTGTGACAATTTTATCTCCTTCTCCAACAACAGATTCCACGGCGATAACTGAGCTACTTGCGGCATAAATAACATTTTTTTCTGCATCTAAAATTCTGTAACCAAGGTCCTGGTAATTGAATTTAGCGATTCTGCCATCAAAAAACGAAACTGTAATTTCTGGGTCTTTACTGAATTCAACGGTAGCAGAGTTATTGTCGATATCTTGCACTGACACTGGCTCCACCAAAGTAATAGAAAAATCAGATGCAAAAATCCCCGCCTTGGCTTCAAGATGTTTTACAATCACTTGTCTCTTGTTCAAAACCGAATTTGGAATTGTAAATTTTAAATCTTTGATTGTGATTTTTTGTGACAAGGGAAATCCAGAAATTGCAACTTCTCCGACAGAAACATGGGCAGCATTTTCGTTGATAAATTTATTCACCTGTTTTTCAACTTGGCCAACCTTAAAGAACCAGTAAACGCTGTATACCAAAGCTGATACAACTAAAAGGATGACTAGTTTTATTATGATATTTTTGCCCATAGCGAGGTTAAATTTAATTTAATTGATGGAAACATTTCGTGTCTCATCTGGAACGACGAGAGTTAGTCCGTCTAGCTCTTTCGTCATCACAATTTGACAACCGAGTCTAGAAGTTGGAGTTAAACCGAAAGCCAAATCAAGCATGTCTTCTTCATCCTCGCTCGGCGTTTCAAGCATGTCGTAAAATTTTTTTTCAACAATCACGTGACAGGTGGAGCAAGCAAGAGAGCCTTCACACGCGCCTTCTAAATCGATGTTGTTATTGTGAGCGGCTTCGAGAACTGTGGTGCCTAGCGGAACCTGAAATTCTTTTTTTTCTCCTTTGCAAATAAAAATTATCGAGACTGCTTCTGTCATTGATTCTGTAGGAGAGTTAAGGAGTTTTGGAATTGAAGATTTTTCGGAAAAATGCGTTTTAATTAAAGCGATTTAAGAAATGAAGAAAAAATTTTTATTCAATTTTGATTGTGCAAATTAGAGAATTTTATGACGAAAATTATTTTATTTCAGCCCGACATCGCAGGAAATGTTGGCACAATAATTCGAACTTGCGTTTGCTTTGATACAGAGCTGCACATCATTGAGCCCTGCGGTTTTCCACTGGATATGCAACGCATAAAAAAATCTGCTTTGGATTATTTTCATCAAGCAAAAATTTTTCGTCACGACTCTTTTGAAAATTTTTTTCACGATGAAATTTTAGCAAAAAATCAGCGCTTAATTTTGGCTTCGACAAAAGGAAGTGTCGATTATCGCAAATTCAAATTTCAAAAAAATGATGCGATAATGTTTGGACGTGAAAGCGCTGGAGTGCCGGAAGACGTGGCTGCAAAAGCTCATCACAAAATTTTTATCCCAATGCAAAATGGAGCGAGGTCTTTGAATGTAGCGGTTTCTTGCGGAATTATTTTGGCTTCGAGCGAGAGGGGAATTTAGCATTTAACACATCGATCAGTGTCATGCTGAGAGAAGCGGGACCGCTCTTAATTTGCGAATGCTGCGAGCGATTTGTGGGAACAGAATTCCGAGTGTTGTTGTTCAAAATGTGGAGGCGGAGGAAAGAGGAAGAGGAGTTGGATGCGGATGTGTAATTTCGTAAAAAATCAATTCGTAACCTTCGTAACCGCCGGCAAATTCGTCGCATTTGAAATTGGCCTCACCCCAAGCAGCGGCGCAATATTTCTCACAACTTTTCCAGCAACTGGCGCAGCCACCATTCCTCCCGTGTTGAAGGCGGAATTCGGGCGATCAAAAATTACGTAAACCAAATATTTCGGTTTTGAAATTGGGAAGACTGCCACGAATGAAGCCATTGTTTGACGTTCGTTATAACCGCCATATTCGGCGCGTTCCGCGGTTCCAGTTTTGCCGCCAACTTCATAACCTTCGATATTAGCATTTTTTCCCGTGCCTTCAACCGCAACTTTACGCAACATCACTCGCATTATTTCCGACGTAGATTCTTTGATCACCCTTCTGCCTTCCGGTTGTTTTTCGAGTTTCAAAAAAGATGGGTTGTGCAGAATTCCACCATTCACAATCGCTGCAACAGAGCTTGCTAAATGTAGCGGTGTAATAGCAATGCCATGTCCGTATGAGATGGTGTAGAGATTTATTTCACGCCAGATTCGTGGAAAAATAGGTCGACCTAAACCCGGAAATTTCGCATCAACTTTTTTCAACAATCCAATTTTTTCCAAAAAATCTTTTTGCTTATCAACGCCAATTTTGGATGAAATTTTTACGGTTCCGATGTTCGAGGAATAAGCAAAAATTTCTGCAACAGTCATTTCATCTTTCACTGGATGATCGTCTTTTATCGTGAAACGCCCGTATTTTATCGGATCACGCACGTTGTAAACATCACTCATCTTCACCAAATTTTCTTCAAAAGCGAGAGTGTTGGTAAAAATTTTCATCACCGAACCTAGCTCATAAACGCCATTAGTAACGCGATTAAAGCGCTGATCAGGGGCAGCTTCATTTTGCAAATTTGGATCAAATTCTGGAATTGATGAGAGTGCCAAAACTTCTCCGCTATTTACATCCATCACCAAACCAGCAGCGGCCTGAGCATGAAATTCTGCAATGCCGTTGATCAGCTCATCATGCAAAATATCCTGCACACGCACATCAAGCGCTAATCGCAAATCATCGCCCCCAACCAAGTCACGATCATACTGCATCTCAATTCCGGACAGACCCTTGCGATCCAAATCAACATAGCCGACATAATGACTAGTGATCGATTTTTGTGGATAAACACGAATACGATCATTTTCAAAAAGCAATCCTGCCATTTGCAAATTTTGCACCAGATCAACTTGTGATGGAGATAGATTTCGCCTGATCAGAATCCATTGCTTACTATGTTTGCCGTCAGAGATCTTTTTAAGAATTTCATTGTAGGAAAGGTCGGGAAAAATGTCTGATAACCCACGCGCAATTGTTTGCGAATTTTTTACTAAAACCGAGCTAACATAAAGTGATTTTGTTTTGAGATCCGTCGCTACAAGAACATCATTACGATCAAGAATATTAGCGCGTTTACTGGCTTTGCGCAGATCGTAAATGCCACTAATTTTTACTTTATCGCCCATCGCCACGATAAAAACCATGCGCAGAATAATCGTAAAAAAAGCCGCGATTATGCAAAAGTAAAGAAGAGCAAGCCTGGATTTTTTGATTTCAATATTGGCCATTTAATCAGAGTTGTATGGCTTTTAGGCCTATGATCTTTTTACAACTTTGTCTCTGCAATCAATGCCTTCACTGCCGCAACCGATTTACCAAACATCTCCGCTTCTTGCGCGTTCAATTTTATTTCAAGAATTTTTTCGACACCGTTTTTGCCGATCACTGCCGGAACGCCGATATAAAGCCCATTCACGCCATATTCACCATTTAGATTTGCCGCTACTGGCAACACTTTTCTTTTGTCAAATAGATAACTTTCAGCCATGGCAATAGCAGATGTAGCTGGTGCGTAAAAGGCCGAACCTGTGCCCAAAAGTTTGACGATTTCGGCGCCGCCGTCACGAGTGCGTTGCACAATTGCATCGATTTTTTCTTGACTGCTTAAGCCCATCGCAAGCAAGTCAGGAATTGGCACGCCAGCAATTGAAGAATAGCGAATTAGTGGCACCATTGTGTCACCGTGACCACCCAAAACGCAGGCATGAACATCTTCGACTGAGACATTAAATTCACGTGCCAAAAAAAGTGACATGCGCGAAGAGTCAAGCACACCAGCCATTCCCACCACTTTATTCGCCGGCAATCCTGAAACTTTTTGCATAACGTAAACCATGGCATCGAGCGGATTAGTAATGACGATTACGAACGCGTCTGGCGCGTGTTTTTTAATTCCTTCTGCAACCGATTTGATGATGCCGACATTGGTCGCCATTAAGTCGTCACGACTCATCCCGGGTTTACGCGCAATGCCTGCGGTGACAATGATTACGTCACTTCCGGCAATGTCTTCGTAGTTGTTAGTGCCGCTCAAATTGGCGTCGTAATTTTCAACGACAGAAGATTGTTCAATGTCCAAAGCCTTACCCTTGGCTACTCCGTCAACTACGTCGAACATTACAACGTCACCGAGATTTTTTAATCCGGCCAGATGCGCCAGGGTTCCACCAATATTTCCAGCACCGATTAATGCGATTTTATTTCTTTTTTTCATAAAATTTATTTTGAGGTTAAGGAGAGGATTTCTTCGAAAATTTTTTGCGGAGTTTTAGTGCCGTCGATGATTTGGATGCGCGGATTTTTGGTAGCCAAACTCAAAAATCCATCGCGAACTTTTTGATGAAAATCACGACCCAATTTTTCATAACGATTATTTCCAGCCCTGCCATCAATTCTTGCAAATGCTATCTCTACCGGCACATCAATTAAAAAAGTTATGTCGGGCACAAAATCTCCGATGGTGATCTTCTTTACTTCATCGATCAAATTTTTTTCGATGCCAAAAGCGCTGCCTTGGTAAGCATAAGTTGAGTCAAAAAAGCGATCGGAAATTATTATTTTTCCTGCCGCAAGTGCGGGTTTTATCAGCTTTTCCACATGCTCCAAACGCGCCGCAAAATTTAGAAAAAGTTCGGTTTTGGCACAAAGTTTTTCAATTTTTTCATCAATTAAAATTTCACGAATTTTTTCTCCCGCCAAAGTTCCACCAGGTTCACGAGTTAAAATCACGTCGCGTTTTTGCGCTAAAAAAAACTCGTGCAATTTTTTTGCCTGAGTCGATTTTCCACAACCTTCAATCCCTTCGAAACTGATAAATTTCATGAAAAATCCAAAAAATATTTTAATTAGCGGGGCTAGTAGTGGAATTGGTCGCGCCCTTGCAATTGCTTATTCCGATGCTGATACAAATTTATTTTTGTGCGGTCGAAATTTAGAAAAGTTACTGGAAACAAAATCTTTATGCGAACATTTAAAAGCAAATGTTTACTGCGAAATTCTAGACATTTGCGATGAATCAGCGGTTAAAAATTACATCGAAAAAATCGAAAAAAATTTCGCACTCGATTTGGTAATTGCCAATGCCGGAATTTCTGCAGGAACAGCCGGCGGACCAGAATCTTTCGCGCAAATTAAAAAAATTTTTTCTACCAATTTGAACGGGGTTTTAAATTTGATTTCTCCCGCAATTGACAAAATGAAAATTAGAAAAAAAGGTCAATTGGCCATGATTTCATCTCTCGCTGGATTTCGCGGCTTACCAAGTTCTCCGGCATATTCCGGCAGTAAAGCCGCGGTTCGAGTTTATGGAGAAGCTCTACGTGGAAATTTAGCACCACTTGGAATAGAAGTAAGCGTGATTTGCCCCGGCTACATCAAAACTCCAATGACCGACGTAAATGAATTTCCGATGCCATTTTTAATGTCGGTAGAAAAATGCGCCACGATCATCAAGCGCGATCTCGGAAAAAATAAATCACGGATCGCTTTTCCTTTTCCGCTCTATTTCGTAGTATGGCTTTCCGCACTACTCTCGACTAAAATTACTGATCCAATTTTTGCAAGATTACCGGGGAAAAAGGCACTCTGATTCAAGAAAAAAGGAGCCCGAAAATTAATTTCGGACTCCTTTTTTTGTAAAAATTTTTTGACCTGATTATTTTTTAGCTGCAGGTTTTTTTTCATCAGTTTTTCCTGCTGGAGCTGCTTTTCCTGCCGCCGCTGTAGTTGTCGCGCCTGCTGCTGCAGTTGCTCCTGCTGCCGCTCCTGCTGCTGCATCAACCGCGCCAGGAACTGCCACAACCTCTTCTTCAGCTTTGCCGCGTCCGATGATGCTAGCGATTAAAAATTTTCCTTTCTTGGCTAATTTCACGCCAGCAGAAAGTTTGAGATTATCAGCCCTAACTTTTTGACCAACTTGCATCGATCCAACATCAATTTCAATTTTATCTGGAATGACTTTTTGACTTTCGCAAACCACTTCGACTTTGCGTAGAACGATGTGCAAAAATCCACCTTTTTTTAAACCTGGTGATTTGTCTTGATTGGTGAAAATCAATTTTGGTTTAGCGCGAATTTCTGCGCCTACTTCGCAATTCAAAAAATCAACATGAACCGGGCGATCAGAGACGGGATCAAGCTCAACCTTGTGAGCAATAACTTTGGTTTTCTTACCGTTAAGCTCAAGCTCTACTACTGAGGTCAGAACATTTCCTTTAAAATACTCATGTTCAAATTCTTTAACATCTAGGCTCAAGTTTATGTTACCATTTTTAGCATAAATAACCGCTGGAATACGACCATTTTTTCTAATTTTTTTAGCTACAGAAGAGCCAAAATTTTCTCTTTTTTCTGCTTTTAAAACAACAGACATACAGTCTCCTAAAGTTTGATTAATGTAATTTTGTGAAAAAGTGGAAAAAGCTGCAAAACATCAGCGCGACCATCTCAAAAAAGAGCGCGGCAACCTATTTGCGGCAAGTGAAAGATCAAGCAGATTTTAGCGCTTTCAAAACTTCATCAACATGTCCGTTAACATTGACCGAGCGCCATATTCCAACGATCTTGCCAATTTTATCGATTAAAAATGTGCTACGATCAATGCCCATGTATTTTTTTCCAAACATCGATTTTTGCTTGATGACGCCATATTTCTCGCAGGTTTCAGAGGTTTCATCGGCCAACAAATTGAAGGCCAAATTATATTTTTCGATGAAGCTGCAATGGCTGAAAACATTATCTTTCGACACGCCTAAAATCACACAATCTAACTTCTCAAATTCTTTAACTTTTTTGGTGAAGTCTTGCGCCTCAATGGTGCAACCCGGTGTGTCGTCTTTGGGATAAAAATACAAAACAACATTTTTTCCCTTTAATTCCACAAGCGAAATTTCGCTGCCTTCATCACTCAAAAGAGCGAATAATGGCGCCGCTTGTCCAATTTCTAATGTCATTATTTTTTTACTGATTTGCGTTTTTTGGCTGGCTTTTCTGCAGCTTCTTTGTCGCCAGATTTCACTTGTGAGATCACATCATTAAATTGCGATTGACTGCACAAGCCAAGCAAAACCACGTCGCGCGGCTTGATGTGTTTCATGTTCCAGTGAGCACGACTTCTGATTGAATCGATCATTTTGTCTGTCGTTCCCACCAATTTTTTAATTTGGCCGTTGGTGATTTCTGGGTAATATTTGAGCAAGTAAACAATGCCGTCTGGCTTGTCTTGGCGGCGCGCGATTGGGGTGTATTTGCCGACAGATTTTTCGGTGGATTTAATTTTGCTGGCGACGCTTTGATTCAAAATCATCAAGGCATCAGGATTTTTTTCACAGCGCGCGATTTCTTCATGAGTAAGCTGTCCAGACAAAATTGGATTTTGTCCGATGATTCCAGAAGCGACGTCGCCGTCAGCAATTCCTTGCACTTCTAACTCGTGTAACCCGCAAAAATTGGCAATTTGCTGAAATGTCAGAGAGGTGTTTTCAACCAACCAAACAGCGGTTGCTTTACGCATCAGGGGTAGTTCTTGAGTCATTTTAAAAGAGATTAAAACTTTGGAGGGATGGGTGAAATCGAATTTGGCGCGATTTAAGTTTTGACCATTTTAAAAGCAACAAATCATTGCTGATCATTACGACAAGCCAAGACCATAAACATCGTGCAACACTCGCACAGCCAATTCACCGTATTCTTTCGCGATCAAAACTGAAATTTTTATTTCTGAAGTCGAAATCAGCAAAATGTTTATCCCCTTCTCTGCCAAGGTTTTAAACATGGTGTGAGCAACGCCGGAATGGCTGATCATTCCCACTCCAATTACGGAAACTTTGGCGATGTTATCATCGATTAAAACTTGCGCATATTTCACTTCATCCTTGATTGTTTCGATCGCCAGCTTGGCTCTTTCAAGATCATCCGCACCAGTTGTGAAAGTGATGTCAATAGTTTTGCTGTCAGGGCTGATATTCTGCACAATCATGTCAACATTGACTTCGCGCTCGGCAAGTGCGCCAAAAATCGCCGCAGAAACTCCGGGATGATCAGGCATTTTTATCAATGTAATTCTGACTTCGTTCTTAGCGTAACTAATGCCGGTAATGACTCTACGTTCCATAATTTCCTCGTTGTTATTAACTAAAATTGTTCCTGAAGAGTCTGTCACCTCTTCGAAAGTTGATAAAACTCTCACTCTAACATTATGCGCCATGGCCATAGCAACTGAGCGAGTTTGCAACACTTTCGAACCGCTATAAGCCATCTCCAACATTTCCTCATAAGTAACACGCTTGAGCTTGCGAGCCTTGTCAGTAATGCGTGGATCAGTGGTGTAAACACCATTTACGTCGGTGTAAATGTCGCACAAATCCGCTTTTACTGCCGCAGCAATCGCAACAGCAGAAGTGTCAGAACCTCCTCGTCCCAAAGTTGTAAGTCGATTCGATTCAGCATGAATTCCCTGAAATCCGGCAATCACCACTACATCATTTTCATCCAAAGATTTTAGTAAAAATTCTGCGTCGATTGATTCGATTCGTGCTTTACTATGCACATCGTCAGTTTTGATTGGAAGCTGCCAGCCCAGAAATGACCTAGCTTTATATCCAATCGATTGCAACTCCAACGCTAACAATCCGCAAGTCACTTGCTCGCCCGTTGCCACGATTGAATCATATTCCAACAGCGCTTCATCCGAGGTTAAGGACGAAACCTGATTGGCGTAATTGACGAGTTGATTGGTCACACCAGACATCGCCGACACCACAACGATCACTTTGTTTTTTTTGTCGAGCTCAGCCTTAACTTTGCGCGCAACATTTTTGATGCGAGGAATATCTCCAACCGAAGTTCCTCCAAATTTTTGAACGATTAACATTGATTTGATTTTTAAGAAGAAGGGGGGCGCAGTTTTTGCGGAGAAAAAATTTTCTCAAGCAAGAATTTCAATGTCACAATTTGGCAATTGATTTATGAATCACCCAATCCTAAAAAGTTGCACTTCCTTTGCAAATTCTCAAAACTTTAATCCCCCTCTCATGCAACTATTCCGTAAGCTCGCTGGCAATATCTTTTTCAAAATTATTTTGGCTTTTGTCGCCTTAAGTTTTGTTCTTTTTGGGGTTAGCGGATTCATTTTGGGCAATCCAAATTCTTGGGTAGTAAAAATAGGCAGCACCACCATTGGCATTAATGCTTTTAACAAAGCGATTCAATCTGATCGCGAAATGATTTTAGCTTCAAATAAAAGCGAGGAAGCGTTAAAATATCTGGATTCAGAACGCTTCAAATCAGACGTATTGGGACGATTGGTTAATAAATCAATGGTCGAAAAGTTGCATGATAATTTTGGCGTTGAAGCCAGCAAAAAATTAATTCTGGAAGCAGTAGCAAAAGATCCGAGCTTCAAAAGTCCCGATGGAAAATTTGATCGAGAAATTTTTAAAAAATTTCTTACTAAAAATGGTCTTAACGAAGAAAAATACGTGAATGAAATTGCCAATGACATCGTTGCTACCATGATCATTCAAACTATGTCCATGGCTGCTCCGCTGGATTACAATTCAATTCTTGAAATAGAAAATTTTAAACAAGAAAAGCGCCTTGCCGACGTGATTACGATCTCGATCAAAAATATTGGAAATATTTCTGCCAGCAACGATGAGATAGCGGAATTCTTCGAAACAAATAAACAAAAATATTCTTCACCAGAGCTAAGAAAAATTTCTTATTTGCACTTTTCTAAAAAAGATTTTGTGAAAGATTTGCAAATTTCTGACGCCGAAATTCTCGCTGAATATGAGAAAAATAAGGAACAGTTTAACAGGCCAGAAAGTAGAAATTTTTATCACCTGTTATTTGATGAGGAACCGGCAGCAAAAGATTTTTTAACAAAATTTAGCGAGGCGTTGGGATCAGATAAAACAAGGGCCAAAGATCAATTTATCAAATTAGCGAAAGAGTTGCAAAAAAAAGATGTCAGAGCAATCACGCTAACGCAAATTTCCAAAAAAGATTTACTACCCCAAATTGCTGATCAGGTGTTTCAATTGAACATCAGCGACCATAGCGACGTTTTGAAAAGCCCGCTCGGCTTCCACATTTTTTTGCTAAATGAAATCAAACAACCTCAAGCAATTCCTTTTGCTGAAGTAAAAAATGGCATTAGGCAAAAAATGTCTGAGGGAAGAGAAGAAAAGGTTTTGCAGACAAAAATTTCTGAAATTGATGATGCGCTTTTAACCTCTAATTCTCTTGCTGAAGTTGCCAAAAAATTTAACTTAAAAGCCAGCTCTTCTCCGGTAAAAATTGATCATATTGGTCAAAATGAAAAAGGTGAACAAGTCGCTGAAATTAAGGGTTTTGAAGATTTTGCACAAAATGCTTTTGCCTTAAAAAAAGATCAGGTTTCTAAAATATTCTACGCCAAAATATCGGAGGGATTTTACGCTTTAAAAGTTGAAGAAATTGAAGCATCTCACGAAAAGGATTTAGCCCAAGTAAAATCACAAGTAACCAAAGATTTACTCGAAAATAAAAAACACGAAGCCCTGAAAAACTTGGCGCTAAAAGTTGGCGAGGAGATCAAAACAAACCCGAGCTCTATCAACGAAATCGTGACCAAATACCGGCTCAAGCTTGAAAAAAACCGTGAATTTCCGCGAGTTTTTTATATCAATTACCAAGGCCGCCAAATGCCTTATCAAAATAAATTTTTGGATGAATTATTTGCACTTAAAATCAACCAAGTCACACCGGTTCTTGCTGGAGGAGCTGAAGAATTCGTAGTCGGAATCTTGCGCGAAATAAAAAAATCATCTGCTAGCGGAATTCAATTTGAACAAGCCAAAAAACAAGCAGATGAGAACTTCAAAACCGAAATCTTGCAGGAATATAATCAGTTTTTGTTGAAAAAAAATCCGGTAAAAGTGAATGAAAAAATCTTGGGAAAGAAAGAAGAAAAATGACCTACAATTTCAGCAGGAAAGAGTTTGATCGCACATTAAAAAAATCTGGCACCACAGTTTTATTTAAAAAAATCTCCGCTGATACAATCACGCCAGTGCTGGCTTCGATAAAAATTGCCAAACACTTTCCTCATCATCATTTTTTGCTAGAGTCGGCTGAAAACGGAAATAATAAGGGGCGTTTTTCTGTGCTTGGTTTCATGCCAGATTTAGTTTGGAAATGCAGCAGCGGAAAATCTTTCATCAACAATAATTTCGAGAAAAATCCGCAAAAATTTTCATCAGAAAAAGGTGATGTTTTGGGTAATTTTCGCCACTTAATTAGAAAATCTCACATCGATTGGAGCGGCTTGAATTACGGCGCGGCACCACTTCCTGCAGTCTGCTCCGGCATCTTCGGCTACATGGGTTACGACATGGTTCGCCTCATGGAAAAAATTCCTGACCGCAAGTTGAAAGATGAGCTAAAAATCCCCGACAGCATTTTTATCCGCCCGCAAATAATCATCGTTTTCGACAATCTTTTCGACTGTGCTTTGATTTGCGCGCCGGTTTTTTCGACAACAAAATATGAAGATGTAATCGCCAAAATTTCTACGACAGAAAAAATTTTAGCAGAGTCTCACAAAGCTGCGCCAATCAAGGCTAGAACTGATTTTAAATTCACCTCAAATTGCTCAGAAAAAGAATATTGCGCCATGGTTGAGCGCGCCAAAAAATACATCACTGACGGCGATATTTTTCAAACTTTGCCGTCGCAAAGATTCACTGCGAATTACGACAAAAATCTTTCGGAATTTTCTTTTTATCGCGCTCTTCGCGCCGTCAATCCTTCGCCATTTTTATTTTATTTAAAATTTGACGACTTCGTTTTGACCGGCTCCAGTCCTGAGATCATGGTCTCTTTGAAAAATAAAAAAGTTACGATTCGTCCTCTTGCCGGCACTAGAAAAAGAGGAAAGAATTCCGCCGAAGATAAAAAAATTGCCGCCGAACTTTTGCGCGATGAAAAAGAAATCGCCGAACATCTGATGCTAATCGACCTAGGACGGCACGATGTTGGCAGCGTTGCCAAAGCCGGCTCTGTCGCCGTCACCGAAAAAATGGTCATCGAAAATTATTCCCACGTCATGCATATTTCTTCCAATGTTGAAGGAATTTTACGCGATGATTTAGATGCTCTCGACGCACTAATTTCAGGCTTCCCCGCCGGCACTGTCAGCGGCGCTCCAAAAATACGTGCCATGGAAATCATCGAAGAAATTGAAAAAGTTAAGCGCAGTTTTTATGCCGGATGTGTCGGATATTTCGCCAGCAATGGTGACATGGAAACCTGCATCACTCTAAGATCAGCGCTCATCAAAGACGAAAAAATTTATCTGCAATCCGGAGCCGGAGTGGTGTTTGATTCCGATCCAAAATCAGAATTTGATGAATGTGTGAACAAGGCTCAGGCCTTGATTCGGGCTTGCGAAAGAGTTGTTGAGTTTGTTTAAACAACTATCCCGCACATTCAAATCCCCACCAAATTTTTTGCAAAAACAGCCGCATCAAATTCCTGCAAATCTTCAATTTTTTCTCCAACGCCAATAGCGTAAATCGGCTTTTTAAATCTCTGAGCAAGCGCCACAAGAATTCCACCTTTTGCAGAGCCATCGAGCTTGGTGATTACTAGTCCCGTAATGCCAACAATTTGATCAAAAACTTCCAATTGATTGCGCGCATTTTGCCCGGTAGTTGCGTCGAGAATCAGAAGATTTTGGTGCGGCGCAGTGGCATCAATTTTTTTCAAAACTGAATTAATTTTTTTCAGCTCATCCATCAGATTTTGTTTATTTTGCAGCCTTCCTGCAGTGTCAACCAACAGCACATCGAAATTATTTTTTCTGGCAAAATCAAATGCTCGATGAGCAACCGCTGCCGGATCTTCGCCGGTTTTTTGCGCTTGAATAATTTCGCAGCCAACTCTTTTTGCCCAAACCACGATTTGCTCTGAAGCCGCTGCCCTGAAGGTGTCGCAGGCTGCGATTAAAACTTTTTTATTTTGATTTTTTAAATTCGCCGCGACTTTTCCGATCGTCGTCGTTTTCCCCGCACCATTAACTCCGTTAAAAATTATCACTTGCGGCTTCGATGATTCATCAAGCTTTAACTTGTTTTCGCAGGGCTTCAAAATTTTCTCTATTTCACCTATCAGAAATTTTTTTACTTCGATTTCATCAATATTTTTTTCAAATTTTTGCGCCTTGAGATTAGCGATAATATCAGCAGAAACTTCGGCGCCGATATCGCTCAGAATCAGCGTATCTTCAAGCTCCTGGAGCATTTGTACATCAAGCTTTTTATGCGTAAAAATTTGTGTGATCGCTGAGGAAATTTTATTCGAACTTCCTTTGAGTTGATCAGAAATTTTTGATTTTGAGAAAAGTCCAAACAGCATTATTTTAAATAATTTTCAGGATTCACTGCGTCACGACCTTTGCGCAATCCGAAATAAAGTTGTGGTGAAGTTACATTTCCAGTCGCTCCAACTGTGCCAATTTTTTGACCTTTTTTAACTTGTTGTCCGCGTTTCGTAAAAGAATTTTTTAGATGTGCGTAAGCCGTAATCCATCCACCGGAATGTTTGATGATCACCAAATTTCCATATCCCTTCAACTCATTGCCGACATAGGCCACGACTCCCTCCTCGGACGCTTTAACTTCTGCATCTTCTTTCGCTTTGATGTTGATTCCGTCATTGTAAAGCCCGCCGCTTTTTGGTCCGAACTTTGAAATTATTTGCCCTCTTAGCGGCCAAGAAAAATGGCTGAATTTATCCAAAGTTTTTTCGATGAATCCTTCGGATTTTGACTCTTCAACTTTTTTAAAATTGCTGAGGCGATAATTTTGCTGCGCTTTTTCTGTCGAGTTTGATTTTGCAATTTCTTCGATTTTTGAAATTCTGATCTTATCTCCAGCCTTGACTGAGTAAGGCTCTTTCAGTTCATTAATTTCAATCAAATTATCGATTTTCATATTGTGAGCGCGAGAAATTCCGTAAAGCGTGTCGCCAACTTTGACTTCGTAATAGTTTGGTTTTGGAATTATGATTCTGGTTCCAGACTTGAGATTGTAAGGCGGAGAAAGGTCGTTTTGTTTTATCAAATCACGCAACGTGACCTGATATTTTTTTGAAATGCTGTAAAGAGTTTCGCCAGAAGTGATTTCGATTTCACCGCTTTTTGATTCTTCATTGCGAGTTTCGGTGCGAGAATTTTTTTGATATTTTTCTTTATTCAGCTCGCTGTTTCTGCCATATAAATTCTTGCCACGATGCACTATTTTAGCTGGTTTCTGGCTACAGGCGAAACAAGAAAAAACTAACGAACTCAACAAAAAAATTTGCGCGAATTTCATTTTTAAAAGGGCAATGAATTGTTGATTTGAGATGCAGCGAAATTTACTTTCCGGCTTTCAAATTAGCAATTTTAACAAAAGTTTATGGAAAATTTTTCTCAACTAAATTCGCAAAATGAATTATTTTTGGTGGCAATTTTTGCGCTGATTTTTGGCAGTTTTGCTAGCCTTTTAAGTCATCGCCTTGCCAGCAAAGAACCAATTATTTTTGCACGCTCAAAGTGCCTCAATTGTGGAACCGCGCTAAAAATTCTTAACCTAATTCCGCTTTTTTCTTGGATTTTTCAGCGCGGCAAATGCAGCAAATGCCACACTAAAATTTCTTTACGCTACCCAATCATCGAGCTCGGTTTTTTAATTTCTTTTGTGACAATTTACTTCGTTCTAGATCAGGAAGTTAGCTGGAAAATGCTGCTCTATTTTTTAATTGCCGGCACCTTGATTGTGATGTGCGTCGTTGATCTTGAACAATATTTCATCCCGGATTCCACTCAGTATTTTTTAGTAATTTTAGTAACTCTGTTGCTGATAGCGAAGGGTGGAACCGATGCAGTAATCATCAATATTCCCGCGGCTTTTTTATATGCCGGATTTGGTTTGACATTATGGATATTTTTTTATTTTGCCGCCAAGCTCGAAGCAATCGGCATCGATGATATTAAATTTTTTTTCATCATCGGATTTTTACTTGGCACTAAAAACTTTTTGGCCTTCATGATGTTGAGTGGAATTTTAGGACTGATATTTGGCCTAGCCTGGCAAAAAATTAAAAAGGATGAAACCTTCCCCTTTGCACCAGCAATCTGCTTCTCCGCCTTCATCTGCCTGCTTTTTGATCAAAAAATAAATCCGATTGAATTGTTGGGATCGTTAATTTTTTAAAAAATGATAAAAATACGCTCCGCTACCGCGAAAGATTTCAACGAGATTTTGGAAATTTTTAAATCAGTAATTGCTAGTGGTGACACCTACGTCAATCGCGCTGAAACCACGGAGGACGAGACTCGCGCCAAATGGTTCGCTGCAAATGCAAAAACTTTTGTCGCGGAAATTGACGGCAGAATTGTTGGCGCTTCTTTACTTAAGCCAAATTACGTCGATCGCGGATCGCACGTCGCCAATGCCAGTTACATCGTTGACACCAACACTCGCGGCGCTGGCATTGGCAAGGCTCTAGCGCTTCACTCAATTGCAACTGCAAAAAAACTTGGTTACCTTGCAATGCAATTTAACTTCGTAGTTTCAACAAATGTCGCGGCAGTAAATTTGTGGAAGTCGGTCGGATTTGAAATCATCGGCACCATTCCCAAAGGCTTTAAACATGCGGCTTTAGGGTATGTTGATGCTTACGTAATGTTTCGGAAGTTGTGACGAGACCCCCCCCCTACCCCCCTGTCTGAGGGGGGTAGGGGGGCTTCTCGTCACAACTTCAAAGGACTTGTAGCTCAGTTGGTAGAGCAGCTGACTCTTAATCAGTAGGTCGGCGGTTCGAATCCGCCCAAGTCCACCAATCCTAGCAAGGCTTCAGAGATGTTTCGGGCTTAGATGATTTTCTTGGTGTCCGTCTGGTGTCCGTATTTTGACGAATTTGGGACAAATTCACTTGCGCACTCTTTCGCAACAAATCTTTAATTGCTAAATCTTGGATGACTTGTTAATCGTTTAGTTGACAACTAAATCTTAGTGTTTAGGTTTTACTTAACGCTTTTTCCATCAGACTCTCGTGAGTTGCTGTGAATACTGGTTGGAACGGCACTATATTTATGAAAAAATGACGAAACTTATGAAAAATAAAAAAACCCAAAACTTAGAATTTGGTGATTTTATTAGAAAGACTAGACACAAACTTAATATTGGTTTGAGAGAGTTTGCGTCAAAGGTTGGAATCAGCGCAACCTACATCAGCAAAATGGAAGTTGGCGAATACGCCGCACCGAAGGAAGAAAATATCAAAAAGATGGCAGACATACTTAAGGTCAACGCAGACAAACTTTTGGCGATGGCTGATAAAATCTCCTCTGATGTTAAAGAAAAAATTAACACAGAGCCAAAATTGTATGCTGCTTTTTTGCGCAGAGTGAAGCCGGCAGATTTAGAAAAATTTATGAAGGAGCTGGAGGCTGAAAAAAATGATGGCAAAAGGAGTTAGCTTTCGTAGCCATGAAGTTATTGAGAGGAAGGTCGACATAATTTTACAAAAAGCCAAAGGGAAAGGGTTTTACAATTTTGATAGTGCTACGCCAATTGACCTAATCATTGAAAAACTTTTTAGGTTAAAGATCGGCGGTTTTGTTAATCTGAATAAGGATTTTTCAGGAGCATTGGGGGCTTTGGATTTAAACAATGGTGTGGTGTGGATTGATGAGAGCTTAGATCACACCGTTAATCCCTCAGATTTTACAAGGGAAGCAAGGTGCAATTTTACAATTGCCCACGAACTCGGGCATTACGTCTTTCACAGACCTCAGTATAAAGAAGCCAAAAACTCAGCGTTATTTCATGACGGCAGCGATCCAAGAACTAAAGCGCTTGAAACCCAAGCCAATATGTTTGCGTCATACATCTTGATGCCAAGGGCGGTAATGATGAAAAAATGGGAAGAGATTGATCAGAGCTGTCCGATTGATTCGGCAATACGCGAAATGACCAGATTCTTCAAAGTATCAAGAGAGACCATGACTTACAAACTCAAGTTTTTGGGCTTGCTTGATCCCAGTTATTAGAAATTTTTTTGTTTTAACTGTTAACTATTAACTAAACAACTTACGAAATATGCACAACATACCCGAAGGCTACTACAGCGAAGAGGAGGTTTCCAAGCTCCTCAAAAAAACCATTCCGTCCTTAAGATGTGAGGCATCGAGAAGAAAGGGTGCACCACGAACAAAGCTGGGTAAACTGATTTTGTATAAGAAAAACTCGTTCGAGAAGTGGTTAGAAAGCCACGAGACCAACTTTGAAAAACTAAGGAGAAACTAACATGACAAAAAGAACCAAAGTCAAACAACGAACCTTCAAAAGAAAATTTAACCCAAGACTGATTCGCAACAACACCTCTTACTCCGTGAGCGATATTATGAAACTTTTCAATGTAGGTCAAAACACCGTCAGAAACTGGATTAAAACCGGCTTGAAGGTCAGTGATGATAAAATTCCGACAATGATTCATTGCGAAGAGTTGAGATCGTTTTTGAACCTCAAACAAAGTGCCAAGAAGAAATCCTGCAACCAAGATGAAATGTTTTGCTTCAGTTGCCGCAATCCCAGAAAGATTCGTGCAAATGTCGTGATTCTGATCAACAAAAATGACAAGATTTTGCACCTAAAAGGCAGGTGTGAGTCATGCGAATCATTCATGACTAGAAAATACTCAGCGAGCAAAATGGAAGAAATTCAGCATTTTTTTACCCTCTCTGTTAACTATCAACTAAACACCTAATGAGTTATCTCTATACCAGTTCCATTTGTTCTTTTTCTTCTTCTCTCTCTTAACCCCTAAATTGCCGACCAATGACTATTTCTAAAACAACATTCCACCCAGAAAACGAGCGCATCAAACGCAAATACTTTTGCCATCTAAAAGAGGCGAAGGGCTTGAGCGATAAAACCATTCCTCAGATCAAAAAATCCATCGCCAGATTTGAGGAATTTACTGACTTCAAAGACTTCAAGAAATTCGCCCCAAAACAAGCGGCGGAATTCAAAAGATGGTTCGCAAACTCCAAATCAAAAATCACCGGCGATAATATCAGCAAATCAGCCCTGCTTTCAGCCATTAATCACCTGAAAGATTTCTTTGTTTGGCTTTCAGTGCAAAAGGGTTACAGGAAAATCACCGCCCCCGACATTCAGCATTTCAACCTTTCTGAAAACGATAAAAGAGCCGCAAAGGCTGGTAAGCCAAGAGATTTTGCCAGCCTAGAGCAGATCAAAATGGTGATCGAGAAAATGCCCATCACCAACGAAATCGAGCGAAGAAATAAGGCAATCGTCTGCTTTTTGATTCTCACCGGTGTACGCGTTGGAGCTTTGCTTTCATTAAAGCTGAAGCATATCGACCTTGAGAAAAACTTTGTAAATCAAGATCCAAACGAAGTTGAAACCAAGTTCAAAAAACAAATCATCACCTACTTCATCAATGTTGATGACGAGATCAAAAACTACCTGTTTGACTGGGTAAAATTCTTGCGCGAAGAGAAGTTGTTTTCGCCAAACGATCCATTGTTTCCAGCAATTGAAAACAAGTATGACGGCAATGGTGGCTTCACCAAAGAAAACCTCTCAGCAAACCATCTACACAGCACCAACACCATCGACGAAATCGTAAAATCTGCCTTCGAGAATGCCGGTTTGAAATACCACTCCCCCCACACTTTCAGAAATACCTTAACCGCCTTAGCTTCAAGATTTTGTTCAACACCGGAAGAGTTTAAGGCTTATAGTCAAAATCTTGGTCATGAGGAAGTTTTAACAACTTTTATCAGCTACGGACATGTCAGCCACCATCGACAAGGCGAGATCATAAAAAACATGAGCTTCAAGGAAGGAGCATCAAAAAAGTTGGATGAGACCAGCACGATTTTGAAAGAGATGATGAGAAAGTTGGAGGGCTTGGAAAATGCAAAAAACCAAGCTACAAAATAACCACTCGTCTTTGCTCAAAATGCTGGTAGAGATTGTGGATAATTTCGACATTCAAGCACGCATCTTGAGCAAAGATTTGGCAATCTTTTATCTTATCCGAGATTAGAATCATTTGCTTCTGCACTTCATTGGAAAGTTGCTCATTGCCAAGAATGATGGTGGCGCACCTCTGATCACTTCCACTTAGCTTCCAAATCCCGTCTAAAAGGTTTTCCACCACAAAATTCAAACCATAGCCGTAGGAAAGAGCTACTTCAGCAAAAAGCTCTTCCTTGCTGGCGGTGATTGTATTCATCAGTTTGCGGTTAATAGCTGACTCGGTGACGGTCATTACTTTGAAGCCGTTATCAACTGATTTGTATTTCTCGCCAGCGCGCTTCACCCGCTCAATTGTAATGTCAGAAATTTTGCGATAACCGACTTTGTAAGCCTCTTTCTTCTCATCAATTTTTTCAGGCAATTGCACCAGAATAAACTTACGCCCACCTACTTCTTTTTCTTCATTTAGCAAAAGTCCATCTTTGGATTTTTTGTCAATTTCTTCTTGGTTTAACTCCATCACTGCTTGACCAGTTGTGCCTGAGCCAGAGAAGAAATCGAGGATTAGGTCGTTTGGTTGGGTGGAGATTTGAAGAAGGTGTTTGATGAGTGAGGTTGGTTTTGGATTATCAAAATAACCTCCTCCGAGAATAGCTTTGACCTCATTTGTTGCGGATTCGGTTGATCCATTTTCTATTAAAAGATTTGGGTGAGCAGACACGCTATCTACATCCTCAAAATCATAAATTTTTAATTTTATTATTCCTTCCTCGAATATAAACCTGCCATTACTCTCAAGCTCCCGCGCCTTTAATTCTCCGATTTGCCA
>CAIYMZ010000166.1 GCA_903927415.1 uncultured Alphaproteobacteria bacterium | reverse complement strand
CTCCCTCTCCCCTTGGGGGAGAGGGTTGGGGTGAGGGGTAATCAAAAATCCTAAAAAAAATTTATGAAAGAAAAACTCCACCCGCTCCAACAAAAACTCCTCAAACTTCTTGGCAAAAATATCGACGATCCGCTAACGATTCGTGAGATGCAGGAAAGCATCGGCGCCTCATCCACCAGCGTGGTCGCGCACCATTTGGCACAGCTCGAAAAAAAAGGGCACCTCAAAAAAAATCCTTACAATCCTAAAGATTTCCAAGTGCTAAAAACACCAGAACGCGGCATCACTTATCTCAACCTCTACGGCCTCGCGCAATGCGGCCCAAAAGGCTCGCTACTTGATGGCGACCCGCTCGACCGCATTGCAATTTCAACAAAACTTCTAACTTTTTCCGCCGAAAACGCCTTCATGGTCAAGGCCAAAGGTGATTCAATGCTACCAAAAATTAACGATGGCGATTTCGTAATTGCTAAAAAAACTTCGGAGGCAAGCGACGGCGAAATAGTCATTTGCGTCAATGACGGCGAGGCTCTGATCAAAAAAATAAAAAAGTCGGAAAAAGATTTTATCCTGATTTCGCTTAATCACGACTATCAGCCTTTCATCGCCGCGCGGAAAAATTTTCGTGTTGAGGGAGTGGTGAAGGGCGTGATTAGCAACAGTTTTTTTAATTAATTTTTAACCACCAAAACCACGAGGAAACCTATGAAAAAATCATCAGAAATTGTTATTTACAAAAACCAAAATGGAGAAAATCAGATTGATGTTCGGTTGGAAAATGAGACGATTTGGCTAACTCAAGAGCAAATTTCATCTTTATTTGAAGTCGACAGAACGGTAATAACCAAGCACTTAAAAAACATTTTTGCATCGCAAGAATTGGATGAAAAAAGCAATGTGCAAAAAATGCACATTGCTGGGTCTGACAAGCCGGTAAAATTTTACAATCTTGATGGCATCATTTCAGTCGGATACCGCGTCAACTCTAAACACGCTACAGCATTTCGCATCTGGGCAACCTCTACTTTAAAAGATCACCTCGTCAAAGGTTTTACAGTTAATCAAAAACGTCTCGGCGAAATTGGCCTCACAGAATTCGAAGAAACAATCGCTTTGGTAAAAAAAGTAATTCACTCAAAACAACTCGAAAACACCGAAGCGCAAGACCTGCTCGACATCATTGCTAGCTACATCGTCATCCTTGGCCTGAAAGGCCGAGGATCTCATGAGTTTTAACTTACGAAGCTAAACTCATGAGATCCTCGACGCTGCGCGTCAAGGATGACGGAAATAAAAACATGAAAACCTCCGCCACCTACATCATCACCAACAAAAAACACGGAACCCTATACATCGGCGTCACATCTGATTTGGCATCAAGAATTTATCAACACAAAAACAAGGTAACTAAAGGTTTCTCATCAAAGTATAATTTGGATAAGTTGGTTCATTACGAAATTTTTGAAGATATCAACGAGGCAATTTATCGCGAAAAAAAGCTGAAACATTTTTTAAGAAAAGAGAAAATTGATTTGATTGAGTTAACAAATCCACAGTGGCGGGATTTGTATGAAGAGACTCTTTAGGCGTGAAGAACTCTTCACTTCTTCATCCTTAATGCTCTCTCCACTTCGTCACCCCCACCTCCACCTCGTCATCCTTGACGCGAAGCGTTGAGGATTTCATGAGTTTAGCTTCGTAAGTTAAAACTCCTGAGATCCTCGGCCTTTCAGGCCAAGGATGACGCCAACAAATAAAATATAAATTCTTAAACAAAAAATAACTTGGACTACAAAATCAAACTAAAAAACATCTGCGAGACCTCTGAAATCGTGCGTTTGCCTGACGATGCCCAAGGGTTTGTTTTGTCGCAAATTTTAAAAAATTTTACCGAAAATTTTACCAATGGGAACTGCGTGATTGTCGCGGAAAATGATTTGCAAATGGAAAATTTTGCGACGCAGATCAAATTCTTTTCGCCGGAAATTACTGAAAAATTCGAGATTTTATTTTTTCCCGCTTGGGACTGTTTACCTTACGACCGAGCCTCGCCGAAAGCAGCAATTGCCAGCGCGCGCATCAAATGTCTCTACAAAATTTCGCAGCAAAATTCGGACAAAAAATTTCTGATCCTCACCAACGTAAATGCAGTTTTACAGAAAACCGTAAATCCAGCTGAGCTAAAAAATTACGGATTAAAAATCGCCGCCAAATCAAAAATTTCGATTTCGCAAATTTCCAACTTTTTAGTAACCAGCGGCTACGAGCGCAGCCCTTCTGCCAACATGGCTGGTGAGTTTGCGGTGCGTGGTGGAATTGTCGATTTCGTCACTGAAAAAGCGGCGGATTTAATCGGCTACCGCATTGATTTTTTTGGCGACGAAATTGAGTCAATTCGCGCCTTCGATCCACTCACACAAATCACCCAAGAACAGCTGCGCGAAATTGAAATTTTACCGGCAAGTGAAGTTGCGTTAAACGAAAAAACCGTCACAAATTTTCGCCAAAAATACCGGGAGAATTTTGGTGCTAGGATCCCCCTGTCTAGGGGGATCGAGTCGTCGCGTCAGCGCGACGAAGGGGGTTCATTACTCGATGATCAACTTTACAACGCAATCTCCGAGAAGCGCTCCTACATTGGGATGGAGCACTGGCTGCCATTTTTCTACGAAGAAAATTTGGTCAGTTTTTTTGACTATTTTTTGAATTGTGAACCTAGGCTCACAATCTTCCTAAACCAAAAAATTTTTCACCAAGCGCAAGCTCGCGAAAAAATAATCGCGGAATATTTTCAAGCGCGAATCGACGCACCAAAACAGGAAAATAATTACCGCCCAATCGCTCCCGACCTGCTCTATTTAAGCTCCGAAGAGCTACAACAAAAAATCTCTCAGCACCAAAAAATTTCCTTCAATTCCTTCGACGCCAGTGATTTAAACCAAAGAATTTTCGATCTCGAAATCAAGCCAATCCCAGATTTCGCGCTGGCTGGCAACTCAAACAAACAAAATCCTTTTCAACTTTTTAAGACTTTCTTTCCGCCAAATCCGCAACAAAAAATTGTAATTTCTTGTTTTGGTGATGCCTCACGCAGCCAGATAAACCGCATCTTGCACGACTACGACCTCAACTCAATCCCAATCGAAAATTTTGCGCAAATTCACAACTTGCCGAAAAATTTTATCGGGTTGATCAACCTGCCGCTCAATCACGGATTTCAAACTTCTGATCTGATTTTTATTTCCGAACAAGACCTTCTCGGCGAAAAAGTGATCCGCCGCAAAAGCGCGAATAAAGCGGCTTCGCAGCGATTGGTCGAGGAAGGTTTGTCGATTAATTTAGGTGAGCTCGTAGTTCACCGCGACCATGGAATCGGCAAGTTCGACGGGATCCATTTGATCGCAGCCGGAAACATAAAAACCGACTTGCTGAAAATCCTCTACGGCGGCGGCGACGTGCTCTTCGTACCCGTCGACGACATCAACCTCATCACCCGCTACGGCGCCGACAATCCACTCATTCAACTCGATCGCCTCGGAAATTTTGGCTGGAAAAATCGTAAAGAAAAAGTTCGCAAAAAAATAAAAATCGCCGCCGAAGAATTGCTCAAAATCGCTGCGGCGCGGCACTTGAGGAAGGCTCCAATTTTTATTCCCGACCAACATTTTTACGACGAATTCAAAGCGCGATTTGGTTTTGTCGAAACTGAAGATCAGCTCAAAGCAATCGAAGAAGTTGAAGAAGATTTACAGCGCGGCTCGCCGATGGATCGGCTGGTTTGCGGGGATGTGGGGTTTGGGAAGACGGAAGTGGCTTTGCGCGCGAGCGCGCTAGTCGTAAGTCGTAAGTCGACAGTCGTAAGTCAGATTGAATGCGGGACGGGCTACGAATGCAGGACGGGGTTTATAACCTCGTCCTCACGTTCAGTTCAAAATGACGAAGGACATGAACGTGAGGACGGGGTTATAATCCCAGTCCTGCAAACACTCCCGCAAACACCTGAAAACCTTACGCCTTACGCCTTACACCTTACGCCTAATAATCCCCAAATCGCCATCGTTGCCCCAACCACCCTTCTCGTTCGCCAACATTTCAAAAATTTTTCCAAACGTTTCGAAAATACCGGAATAAAAATCACACAGCTTTCGCGACTTGTCACGACCGCCGATGCCAAGAAAACCCGCGCTGAGCTTGAGTCGGGAGCAATCGACATTGTAATCGGCACTCACGCCCTCCTCCAAAAAAATATCAAATTTAAAAATCTGGCACTCGTGATCATTGACGAGGAACAGCATTTCGGCGTGGCACAGAAAGAGCGGCTGAAAGAATTGCGCAACGAGGTGCACATCCTGACACTTTCAGCGACGCCGATTCCGCGCACGTTGCAAATGTCGCTGACGGGAGTGAAGGATTTGAGTTTGATTGCGACACCACCAATTGATCGCCTCGCCGTGCGCAATTTCACGATGCCTTACGATTCGGTGATTGTGCGCGAGGCGGTGCTGCGTGAACACAATCGCTCAGGCCGCGTGTTTTTTGTCGTGCCGCGAATTCGCGACATTGAAGAAATGGAGCCGCGATTAAAAACTTTGCTGCCCGAAATAAAAATCCGCCACGCCCATGGCGGCATGGCTCCAAGTGAGCTGGATGAAATCATGAATGACTTCGTCGACGGCAAAATCGACATGTTGCTTTCGACGACAATCATCGAATCGGGAATCGATATTTCCGAAGCTAACACGATGATTATTTACCGCGCCGAAATGTTCGGATTGTCACAACTTTACCAACTGCGCGGCCGCGTCGGACGTGGCAAAGTGCGGGCTTACGCTTACCTCATGCTCAGCCCAAAAAAACTCTCCGCTGAGTCACAAAAAAAATTGGAAGTGATGCAAAATTTGGATTCGCTCGGCGTTGGATTTTCAATCGCCAGTCACGACATGGACATTCGCGGCAGTGGTAATTTGCTTGGTGATGAGCAGTCGGGACATGTACGCGAGACAGGGGTGGAGCTTTATCAGCAGATGCTTCTCGAAACAATCGAAGACCTAAAAAACAACCCCGAATCCCCAACAACGACTGACGACTTACGACTTACGACTGACGACTATTCCGTCCAACTAAAACTCGGAATCTCCCTTCTAATCCCAGAAGCCTACATGCCCGATTTATCGCTACGGATGAATTTCTACAAAAAAATCGCCCGCATCGAAAGCACTGAAGATCAGGAAATTTTAATCACTGAAATGACTGATCGCTTCGGAAAAATTCCGGAAGAAATTTTAAATTTAATCGAGGTCGCACGGTTAAAATTTGCCTGCAAAAAGGTCGGAATTGAAAAATTAGAAGTGGCTTCAGATGGAATCTTAATCAGCTTCAAAGACAATAAATTCACCGCTCCAGAAGATTTAATGCAATTGATTTTCTCGAGCAAAAATCAAATCAAATTAAGCGCCGGCCAAAAAGTTTTTTTCGCTGGCAACGTAAAGAATATTGCCGATAAATTTTCTGCCGCCTTCGCCGTAATTCAAAAATTAAATCAACTTTTAAAATGACAGAAAACGAAAAATTTCTCGAAGAATTGTTAAAAAAGAAAAAACCAGAAGATGGTTTTGATGGCAGTGATGGCGAACCTGCGGATGATGAAGATGATGATCAGAATTTCGTTGATCTACAAGAAGAACAAGAAATCGAAGAAATGTTTGAAGAAGTTGAGGAGGTAATTGATGTCTTGAAAGGAAGTTCGGCAATCAAGCCGGAAAGCAATCAGCAGAGAAACCTGGATCGCGAAACTGGTGGCCTTGAAGCTAATGCTGAAAAGGCAACTTTTACTTCTGAAGATTCGTGGGATGAAAGATCGGAAGAAGTTGATCGCATGGGCACTAACGACCCATTAAGCACTAGTAACAAAAAATCGCTGCGACTGCTGCAGATCAAAAAGAAAAAACAAAAAGAGGAGGAAAAAAAGATGCATCAAAATCCTCCGATGAAAACTCTAAAAACCGGACTTGGCAAAAACTATGATAGCTCGAAACAACAAAGCGGTGGCTTTAGACAGATGATTAAGGCAAGGCAAGATTTTGGCCATGAAACCGGAAATGATGGTCGTGGTGGGATGGGACGCTAGAGCCTGTTGACATTCAGTTTTGTTTTCAGTTTTTTAGAAATTTTTAGCGATTTTTGCGTAAAATTTTTTGGAATATCGGTAATATTTCGAAAAATTTTACGCAAAAAAGAGCAAAAATTGCTGAAAAATGAAGATAAAAATGAATGTTAACAGGGTCTAAAGCCTGTTAGTGCTAAACCGCAGCGAGTTTTTCAATCAATTTTTTGAACCAGCTATTTTTGCTTTCAAAACCATCTTTGATTTTTTCCTTAAGATAGAGATTACGCAGAAAAATCAGCATACCGAGAGAGCAGGAGTGGGTTGGATTTAGAATCTCTGATGCCACTACTTCCAACTTATTTGGATAGCCGATACGAACATTTTTTCCAAAAATTTCTGCAGCAAGCTTGTCAATTCCAACGGTGGAAGTTACTCCACCTGTAAGCACGATGTTGCTAATCATATAAAATTGAATCCCGGATTTTTCTAGTGCAGTTCTTACCGATTCAAACATCTCCTCTAACCTTGATTGAATAATATCTCGTAGCTCCAAGCGAGTAATGCGGATCATGTCCGGACCATCATTTGTCTCGGAAAATTTCATTTTAATCATCTCCCTTTCTTCAATTGGACTAATCAACAATGAGCTGTTCAAATTTTTTATTTTTTCTGCAACCTCAAGACTAACGTTGAGAATGGTTGAGATATCTTTGGTGATGTGAATGCCGCCGATAGGAGAATGTCCAACATGAATCAACTTTCCCTCGAGAACGATGCAAAAAGAGGTTGAGCTACCACCGATGTCAATCAATAGAGCTCCGAGATTCATTTCATTGTCAGATAGGCATGAGAGCGTGGATGCGTAAGGCTCAACGATGTAATTATTCACTGAAAGCTGACATCTTCTTAGGCAATTTTCGATATTTCTGATGGTAGTTTGCGAAGTAGAAACAACATGAAATTTAGCGTAAATTTTTTCACCAGACATGTAACGCGGATTCACAACCGGAGCAGAATCATCGATTCGATATTGCAGTGGAATCAGGTGAATTATTTCACGATTATTTTTTTTGAATTCAGCACGAATTTTGGCGGCAAGATTGATGATGTCGGAAGACTTAACGATGTCAGAAGAAATCTTTGCACCTACTTCCTTACGAGTAGAAACCACTTCACTTCCAGATAGCCCAACCAACAGACGATCAATGTTGAAGCCAGCCATTCTTTCTGCCTCTGACACAACATTGGTGATAGATTTTTGCGCCAAACGCATGTCAGAAATTGCGCTAGCCGAAATACCCTTCGACTCTTTGTGTCCATATCCAAGAATCTGCATTTCATCATTACCAATTGCCGCAATGATGCAAACTAGCTTCGACGAACCCATGTCAAGACAGGCAACGATTTTTTCTTTTTTTAGATTTTTGGCCATGAAAAATTTGGATTTTGGGCTCTCAATTTTTTATTTCTTCAGTAGAAATTTTACAAACTCTTCATCTCTCTAATGACAGAATCTTCATATTCGAGATAAACTTTATCCGCGATACGCAAATCAATTATTTTTAATCCAACAATCGATCCTGGCATATTGTAAATTTTTATCAAACGCTGCCAAGCATCGGAAATATTGTGCTCTGGCAATTTGATTAAGAGACCGCTGTCAAAACGGATATCCCATCTACGATTACCAACCCAAGTTGCCGAATAAACATTCTCGCTCAAATTCGGATCAATTACAAAAATATTGAACAGTGATTTGGCATGAGTATTTGCATATTTTCCTGACAATATCACCATGTTTTTAAACTCTTCTTCATCTCGAAACTTATCTTCAAACGGAACTGCATTTCCATCTTTGTCGATGATAAATTTTTTTTCATCATTTTGCCAAATTGCAAAAGGCTCATATTCCACAATCGAAATATTTAAAATATCTGGCATGCTGCGCGTCATCACCACTTGATTGATCCATGGCAATCGCGTCTTCACCTCATCAATCAAACCCTGAATCAGCAAAGAATATTCAGTGACATTTTTGCGCTTTTCTGACTCAGAAACGATACTAATAATTTCTTCTTTTGTGACACGATAATTGCCACTAACATTGATCTGACCGAATTCACGATTGTCGAGATTGAGGCAATGAAAAAAATAAAAGGAAGATTTTTCGTAAACTTTTTCAAGAACTGCTGGTTTAAAAATTTTCAACATCGCAAAAATCAAAACCAGCAAAGTAATCAAAATCACGACCGCTTTAATCAGAATCGGCGCAACCGATTGATGAAAAAAATTTCTTATTTTTCGCAATAGCTGATTGGTGCGAAAAAAATCTTTGGTTTTTTGACGTAAAATTTTTGTCATCCACAACGCGCAGTTTTAACCAGAAATTCCACAATTTCCTCAAAAGAAATTCCAACATGTTTGGCAATTTTTGGTACAAGAGAAGTGGCGGTAAAGCCAGGATGGGTGTTGGATTCGAGCAGATAAAAATCACTGTCACCACCATTTTTATTATTCAAAATAAAATCAATTCTGCTCACGCCGCGACAACCCACAACATTGTGACATTTTTCCGCCAAATCCAAAACTTCGGCATATTTTTGTGCCGAGATTTCTGCGGGCATAATGTAATCAGTCATGCCAGCGGTATATTTGCATTGGTAGTCGTAGAATAATCCGTGCGGACGAACTTCGATGGCACCAAGCGCCTTTCCATCCATCACAGCAACTTGGATTTCCTGCCCAGCCAAATATTTTTCGACAATAATTTCATCACCAAATTTCCATTCATAATCAGCAAAATCGAATTTTCCCGTCGACGCGTAGCGCGACGAATCTTTGTCATCTGACAAAATTACTTCGACACCAACACTTGATCCTTCGTTGATAGGCTTGATTACGAATGGTTTGCCGACAGCAAAAATTTTCTTTTCATTTTCTCCCTCTTCGCCTTTTTTTAGAATTTCATAATGTGGCGATTTAACGCCAACAGTTGCACAAATTTTTCGCGTCAAAACTTTATCCATACAGATCGCTGATGCGGTAACTCCGGAATGAGTGTAGGGAATTTGTAGAATGTCTAGAAGACCTTGAATTCGACCATCTTCACCATTTTGTCCATGAAGCGCATTGAAAATTACATCGGGTTTTACTTCGCGTAATTGTTCAAAAATCTGCCGAGAAAAATCAATTTTTGTAACTTTGTAACCAAGCTCAATCAAAGCTTCGAAGGCCGCCTCCCCTGAGCGTAATGAAACTTCTCGTTCCGAATTCCAACCGCCCATCAACACTGCAACATGTTTATTTTTTTTCATCTTCGCTCTCATCTTTTTTATCGGAAGAAGTGGTGGTTTTTGTTGAAGATTCCTCAATTTTTTTCTCATTTTTTTGATCAACAGAAGAAACAGCGGTGGCCTGTTTTGCATCATCAGCAATAGTGCTGGAAGACTTAAGTTCATCAATCACATAGGCGCAAAGCTCTTCGAAGGAAACACGATTTTTAGCAGCAATTTCTATAAGTTTTGAAAAAGAATCCATGATCTCCGACGGCACACTGCCGCCCTTAGTATCGCTCAACCACTTATTTTGAAAATTCAATGGATGCGTGCCAGCAGCAGGATCGCCAACATAAAGCGTAACTGGAGATTTCTTTCCACCAAAATCACAATTTGCGGTAAATTTTTTGACCATGAAAAAATTGAAGTGTTATGGATTGGGAAAAACTACGAAAGGCGGATTTTCAAAACTTAGCTTTTTATAACTCAAGCGCTCTCCGATCGCAAATTTTTTTTGATTAAAAAATAAATTTTTTACTTTGCCACCAAGAAGTTCAACAAGCGCTTGGCCAGCAGCACTATCCCACTCCATCGATTTACGAAAATGCAAATAAATATCCGCCTTACCCTCAAGAATTCGAAAAAATTTTATCGCAGAGGCAAGCTTTTCTACAGAAAAATTTTTGAGAAATTCGGGGTGGAATTGGGTGAGATATTTTTCAGCGTCGATGTCTTTGGTGCGGGAGCTGGTGATGATTTGCAACCCCGTCATTCTTGGCCGCCGAAGGCGAGCCGAGGATATTATGAGTTCGGCATCGGAGCTAAAACTCATGAGATCCTCGAAGCTTCGCTCCAAGGATGACGCCAAGAATGACAAGATTTTTACTTTATTATTCTCATCCGAAAAAATCATTTTTCCGCCTTCAAAAAGTGGGGCATAAATCAATCCGAAAACCGCTTTTTTATTTTGAACGAGAGCGATGTTAATCGCAAATTCAACATTGTTTGAAATGAAACTGGACGTGCCATCAATCGGGTCGATGAGAAAAAAAATATCGCCTGCTTCACGCAAATTTCCTTCTTCGCAAATCACCGGAATTTGTGGAAATTCTTGCGCTAATTTTTCGCGCAAAAACTCACTAACCGCGATGTCAGCGGAGGTAACTTCTGAGCCGTCAGATTTTTTTTTGATCTCAAAATTTTTTTCCAAAAAAAATTTCGTCGCGATTTCACCAGCAGTGAGAGCGAAGGAAATTATTTTTTTGGTTTGGGATTGGTTAAAGAGGGGCATTTTTTTCTTTTAAAAAAAGCACGTCATCCTTGATGCGAAGCATCGAGGATCTCATGAGTTTTAGCTCTGATGCCGAACTCATGAGATCCTCGGCCTTTCAGGCCAAGGATGACGACGCAATGGAAATTACGAATGACGAATAGCTTTACTTCTGACTTTCCAAATATTCTCGCGCCAACTCCGCGTAGTTATCCGCCGATATTTTGATGTAATCTTTTTCCGCCTGATTCAGGTCGCGAAAATATTTTGCAGGATTGCCAGCCCAGATCTGGCCTGACTTCACAACTTTTCCGGGAGTTAAAACTGCACCCGCCGCAAGCATTCCAAATTCTTCAACTCGCGCTAAATCCATGATGATTGAACCCATGCCGATGAAGGAATTATCCTCGATGATGCAAGCGTGAATGATGGCGCCGTGCCCGATGGTGACATTGTTTCCGATCACAACTGGCGCACCTTCAGCCCCGGTTTTATTTTGGGCGTGATGCGGACGCGTGCCGTGCAAAACGCAGTTATCTTGGATGTTGGTATTTTCGCCGACGGTGATTTTCGTGACGTCGCCGCGAAGGACGCAGCCATACCAAATGCCAGAATTTTTTCCGATTTTTACTGCGCCGGAGAGGATGGCTGTGGAGGCGATGAAGGCTGATGGGTCAATGGTTGGGGTGATGTTGTGGTAGGGTAAAATATTTTTCATGTTTTTATAGATTGAATTTGTGGCGAGAAACCCCCCCTACCCCCCTTGACAGGGGGGCGCTCCGAGTTTGCGAATGCCGAAAAAAGCCGTTCAGGCTTTTTTCTCCCCCTGTCAAGGGGGGTAGGGGGGTTTCTCACCAATTAAACCAACTGCTCAAACTCCTTAATCGCAAAGCGATCCGTCATCCCAGCGATGTAATCCGAAACCAAAATCGCTAAAACTTTCTGACCTTTTTCCCCTGGACTAACTTTCGTCGCAATCTCCGCACGCTCATCAGGCAAGCAGCTTGGTGAGCTCATGTAAAAATCAAAAAGTCCACTGATTATTTTTTTAGCATTGGCCGTCATGCGATTCACGGTTGAGTGGCGATACATGTTTTGCATCAAAAATTTCTTCAGCGCTTGATGAGCGATTTCCATTTCCGGCGAAAAATTTACCAAAAATTTTCCGCAGCAGCGCACAGCTTTTTCGCTGTCGATTTTATTTTCTAAAATATTTTTTTGCGTATTGTTGATGACATCGATCACCATCGCCAAAGTCAGTAGTTTCTTGGCTTCACCAACCAATAGCTCGCGCTTAATTTGCGGATATTTCGCCAGAATTTCTTGGTAAATTTTTCCGACCAGTGGCAGTGAAAAAAGTTCTTCAACCTCAAATAATTCAGCACGCAAACCATCTTCAATATCGTGATTATTATAGGCGATATCGTCGGAAATTGCTGAGATTTGCGACTCGATTGAGGGAAAGTTTTTTAAGTCCAAATCATGTTTTAAATTGTAGTCAGCGATGTAGGCGTGCAGCCTTGATTCATCAGCAATAGGACCATTATGCTTCACTACACCTTCGAGCATTTCCCACGATAAATTTAGGCCCTCAAATTCGATGAAACGTGTTTCCAATTTAGTGATGATTTTCAGAGTGTGGGCATTGTGCGAAAATTCTAACCCCTGGCCACCAAACTCGTGCATTTTTTCATTCAAAATATCTTCGCCAGCGTGACCAAATGGCGTGTGACCAAGATCATGAGCCAGAGAAACAATCTCCGCCAAATCCTTGTTGACCTTGAGCGCACCCGCGATCCAACGAGCAATCTGCGCCACTTCCAACGAATGCGTGAGCCGCGTGCGGTAATGATCGCCCTCGTGATTTACAAAAACTTGCGTCTTGTATTGCAAGCGGCGGAAGGCAGAGGAGTTGATGATACGATCACGATCGCGTCCAAAAACTGAGCGATATTTGGCATCGTCGTATGTTTCGGAATGCAACCGTCCACGCGATTTTTCTTCATCAACAGCGAATGGCGCGAGTTCGAAACTGATCATTACTGAAATTTTATTTTTATGATTGCGACAAGGATTAGTAAGGTTGCGGCGACGATGAGCAAAGCAAAAATCGTGGCTTTGAGCATAATTTTTTGTTTGGTGAGTTGTGTGGTTTTTGAGCTCATTTTATCACGCCCAATTTTTTTCCTACCTTCACAAACGCAGCAACCGCGCGTTCCAAATGCTCCTGCTCGTGCGCCGCAGAAATTTGCACGCGGATCCGCGCTTCGTTTTTTGGCACCACTGGGAATGAAAAAGCGATTACGTAAATTCCTTCTTCTTCAATCATCATTTTGGCGAATTTGCTAGCGAGAATTGCATCGTGTAGCATTACGGGGACAACGGGATGGACACCATTTTTGTCACGCACATCAAAGCCTGCCGCGACCATTTTTTCGCGGAAAAATTTAGTGTTGTCGGCCAATTTTTTGATCAAGATTTTTGATTTTGAAATCATGTCGAGGATCTCGATTCCAGTGGCCGCAACCATAGGCGCAATGTTGTTGGAAAAAAGATAAGTGCGCGCTTTGTTGCGCAATTTTTCGACGATTTCTTTTTTGGAAGCGATGAAGCCTCCACCAGCGCCGCCCAAGGCTTTGCCGAGGGTTGAAGTGAGAATGTCAACGCGACCTTTGACGCCGCAAAACTCAAAAGTTCCGCGACCATTTTCGCCGATGAAACCTGTGGCGTGCGAGTCGTCGACCAGAACTAGCGCATCGTATTTTTCCGCCAAATCGCAAATTGATTTGAGATCAGCAATGTCGCCATCCATTGAAAATACGCCGTCGGTGACGATTACTCGTGTTTTATTTTTTTGCGCTTCCTGCAGTTTTTTTTCTAAATCCGACATATCGTCGAATTTGTAGAAGTAGCGCGCGGCCTTGCTGAGCCTGATGCCGTCAATGAGGCTAGCGTGATTTAAATCGGCGGAAATAATTGCATCTTGCTCGTCGAAAAGCGCTGCGAACACACCACCATTTGCTGCAAAGCATGAGGAGAAAGTGATGACATCTTCAAATCCCAAAAATTCAGCGAGAGTTTTTTCAAATTTTTTGTGTAAGTCGAAAGTGCCACAGATGAAGCGCACTGAGGCCGTCCCAAGTCCATAATCATCCAAAGATTTCTTCGCAACATCGACCAAATTTTGGTTATTAGCCAATCCCAAATAATTGTTGGCACAGAAGTTTAAAACTTTTTTCTTCGAATTATTTTGGATGATTTCAATTTCAGAAGATTGCGACGAGACGATTTCATATTCGCTTTTGTAAAGTCCATTTTGCCTAAGATTTTCAAGCTCCGAACTGATGTCAGTTAAAAATTGTTTTTTGATCATTTGTGAAAAAAATTTATTCTTTTTGAAAGAAATAAGTTTTTTAAAACTATTTTTTTTGGCAAGCAATTGACAAGTCTAGTTCGTAAAATAGGTTACTGTTACCACTCCCACGAAAGCTCATTTTTAAAAAATTAATTACACAAAATATGAACAGAAAACTTTTAAAATCATTCATTTTTGGCCTTGTAACTCTAAGCTTAACAGCTTCTTGTGCAAAACTAAATTTTCATAAAAAATGCTGCGCTAAAAGCGGAGAAACTTGTGCAAAAACTGAAACTGCTCAACCAATAGAAAAGGAAGTAAAGTCAGAAAAAAAATCTAAAAAATCTAAAAAAGTAAAATCAGAAAAAAACGAAGTAAAAACTGACGTTAAAACTGAAGAAAAGAAAAATTAATTTACAAAGCCATATCGATGATCTTGTGAATGCTTAAACTCATGAGATCATCGAGTCCTTCGGACTCAAGGATAGAGAACCAAAACAGATGTCATGAAGGAATT
>CAIYMZ010000165.1 GCA_903927415.1 uncultured Alphaproteobacteria bacterium | reverse complement strand
CGATCTGGAAGATGATTACGGTGACGATGACGATGATGAGACTCCGCGAAAAAAGAGAAAAAAATGAACCAACCAATTTTAAAATTAGTCAAAATAAAAAAAGATTTTTTTCAGGCTAATCAAAAAATCGAGGTGATTAAAAGTGCAGATCTGGAAATAAAAAAAGGTGAGATAGTTGCATTAATTGGACCTTCTGGCTCTGGTAAAACTACACTTTTACAAATCGCTGGATTACTTGACACACCAAGCTCTGGACAAATTTTTATCAACGATATTGATGCTTCTTGCGCTTGCGATAAAACTCGTACTCAACTTCGAAAAAATCACATTGGATTCGTTTACCAATTTCACCATCTACTACCAGAATTTTCAGCAGTCGAAAATGTTGCCTTACCTTTACTAATTCAGGGGATTGAGAAAAATACCGCTCTAAGAAAGGCAGAAAAAACTTTACAAGAAGTTGGGCTTTCTGATCGCTTAAATCACAAACCAGCAGAATTATCTGGCGGACAACAACAACGAGTTGCGCTGGCGCGCGCTGTAATCACTAGACCTTCGTTAATTTTAGCTGATGAGCCAACAGGAAATTTAGATTCGGAATTGTCACAAAAAATTTTTGAACTTTTACGTAAACTGGTGAAAAATTACGAGATTGGATGTTTGGTCGTAACTCACAATTTAGAGCTCGCAAAAAAAACTGATCGTGTGGTGTCGATCAGGGATGGAATTATCGCTTGAACTGTTTGTTTTGTTGAGAAATAGCTGGGGCCATGTCCTGACTGTAGTAATAATCAACCATGTTGGCCGGATTTTGACCAAGCCCAATCAATGAACCTCCATTCCCACTTCCTGAGGCAGAGCTAAGATTTGGGATCACTGCAAAATATTCTTTTTGCTTAAACTCGTTACATTTTCCTGACCAGTAGTAGGAGTAGTAAGGAATCACCAACATTGTCCCGATCACATCCGCCGCACATTTTCCGTTGCGAATCGTCACCCAATAATCAAGCTCCAACTTGGTCGAACCGTATCCTTCCTTAGTCAAAACCACGGTATATTTTTTTGGCTCGATATTGATGGTTGCTGGAGTTTTGCCGTAATTTCTGCCTTCAATAAAAATATCAGCTCCTTGCGGACTGCTATTGATTGAAACATCAACGGTTTTTTCATTAAAAATCATGGCGCAAGATGAGGCCATTCCTAGCATTGCAACCAGAGCAATTTTGTGAAGTAATTTCATATTTTTTGAAGTTATTTTTTCCAGCGATTGTGAACCCAAAACCACTGTGACGGATATTCTTTGACCCACTCTTCGAGCTTTAGATTAATCTCGCGAGTCAGGCGCAGAACGTCTGAATTAACATCGTCGCTCTTTTTAATTGCAAGCGGTTTCTCAACCTCAGCTCTAAATCTAAACTCTTTACCGATGCGAATTGAACGCGCTGGAATAAGAGGGATATCATACCGCAAAGCAAGGCGGGCAATTGACGTAGTTGTGATTGCCATCTCATGAAAAAATTTTACTTCCTCGCCCTCACTAACTTTTTGGTCAGCCATAATCACAACAAAATCACCTTTTTTAATCGCCTCGATTATTTTACGATTACCTCCAGCGCTCTTCTCAATCATATTCACGCCGCGAATTGCAGCGGTCATTTTTTCAACATAAGGATTATTTAACGGACGATAAACCGTACTGACTTTTAAACCACTTCTTAACAAAACTTTTGGACCAATTTCCCAATTTCCGATATGCGCCGAAAAAATAATTCCACCCTTGCCGCTCTGCTTTAACTCTTTCAGTCTATTTTGTGTTTCTGATGAGGTTTCAACAAGCTGATCAATTTTCTCAATCTGACATTTCGTAACGTGAGGATATTCGCCAACTATGCGCCCAAGATTATCCCACATATCGTCGAGAATTTTTTCTTTTTTCTGCGCAGATAATTCCGGCATTGCCTTGCTAATATTTTCATAAGCCAATTTATGAACCGGAATTTTTGTACCAACAAATTTAGCAATCGTTGCCGCAACATTTGACGCCAGTTCTGGCCGCATCACATAAAAAATCCACAGACCAAATTTTACGACGACCGCTTCGGCAAGGTAACGAATATTTTTGAAATTCATGAAATTTTTTTAAGCAGATTTTTGACAGTTTCTCGATCTTCAAACTCCAGCTCAATATCGAGATAAGAAATTTTTTCCTGAAAAATTTTTGGAAATTTAATCCAATCTTTTTTGGTAGCGATTAAAACTGCATTTTTTTCTGCAGCAATTTTCTCAAGATTTTGCAATTCAGGAATCGTGTAAGCGTGATGGTCAGCAAAACTATGGGTCTCTGACACTTCCAACTCATGCTCCACAAGAAAGGAAAAGAATTTTTGTGGAAAAGCCAACCCGCAAAATGCGATTAACTTTTTGCCAAAGAATTGCGATAGATTCGTTGAAACAATTTTAGCGGCGACAATTGTTTTTCCTTCTAATTTTTTGAGCAATTTTTTTGACGCTGTTCCAATAACTACCACTAAATCAGCTTTTTTCAAACCGCTACTAGCAGGCTCCCTCATTGGGCCAGCGGGAATTAAAAAATTATTTCCAAAGCCAACTTTGCCATCGACAACCATAATCGTAAAATCACGGTGCAGCGAATTATTTTGCATACCATCATCCAGCAAAATCGCTGAAAATTTATTCATTTTTTCAATTTGTTTGGCCCCAAAAAGACGATCGGTTGAAACAAATGTTGGGGCAGTTTCGAGTAGTAGCAGCGGCTCATCCCCAACTATTTCTGCCTTACTATAATCAGCCTTATCCAGCATGAGAAATGTTGAACCATCGCGCATGTAACCACGACTTAAAAAAGCAAAATTAATTCCGATTTCATGCAAAATTTTTCCGACAGCAATTGCGGTTGGAGTTTTACCAGAACCGCCGGCAATCAAGTTTCCAACGCAAATTACTGGTTTAGAAATTTTCTGTGTTTTAGTGAAAAATTTAGTCAAAAGAAATCCGCAAAAATAAATCGCGCTGCAAGGCAAAAGTGCGAAGGCAATGAAATTTCTTTTGGTCCAGAAACCAGGGGTTTTTAACATTTAAGATTTAAAATTAGGATTTAACGACACCTCACCGTCACTCATCTCAACTAGAATTTCTTCTTCCAACCTCATCTCTACAACAGAAGAAATCAAATCACCTTTTTGATTCTTTACCACCGCAAATCCACGCTTCAGAATTTCACGATAGTGATTTGATTTTAAGTTTTTTTCCAAATTTTCGAGATTGGTTGAGATTGTTTTTAATGCGACTGTAAAACCTGATTTCAAGCACTTCGATGCCATTTCAACTTGCTGATTTTTGGTGTTAATTTTTTGCAAAATCAT
>CAIYMZ010000164.1 GCA_903927415.1 uncultured Alphaproteobacteria bacterium | reverse complement strand
GTGACACTGAGTGTGAGTTGTCACCCCGCACTTGTTGCGGGGTCCATTTTTAAAGATCGGTATCTTGAATCAGTTTCGGTATATATGGCGCTCCTCACCAAATCTAAAAAACCTTCTTCAACTCACCCACCGCCTTCTGCACATTCCCCTCGTCATGAATCAGAGAGAACCTCACGAACCCTTCTCCGCTCTGGCCGAAAGAACTTCCCGGAGACATCGCCACCCCTGTCTCCTCAATCATTTTTTTACAAAAATCGAACGAAGAAAGATGCGAAAATTGTGACGGTAATTTTGTCCAAATGAACATGCTGGCTTGCGGTTTTTCGATTTTCCAACCGAGCTCTTTGCCAAATAAATCAACAAAAAATTCACCGCGATTTTTATAAAGTTGGCGCAAATTTTTTAGATATTCGTCGCTTTTTTCTGAGAGAGCATCGGCCGCCACCATTTGCAGCGGAGTGAATGATCCGTAGTCGAGATAGGATTTAATTTTGTAGAGCGCGGCGATTAAATTTTTATTTCCTGCCGCAAATCCGACGCGACATCCGGCCATCGAATAGCTTTTTGAAACGGAAGAAAATTCGATAGCCAAATCCTTCGCGCCGGCGACTTCTAAAATCGAATGCGGTTTGTTTTTTTCGTCGAAATAAAGTTCACAATAAGCGATGTCGGAGATGATGTAGATCTGATTTTTTTTGCAGAAAGAAACGAGCTCGGAATAAAAATCTAAGCCGACAATTTCGGTGGTTGGGTTGCAAGGAAAAGAGACGATTACTGCTTGAGGCTTCTGGCTTGCCGACTCCACATGTTTTTTAAATTTCACCAAAAAATCCGCGCCGGAAATCGCATCGATGTGTAGCGTGTTCGACTTCGAAATCACGAAAGCAAAAGTGTGAATCGGGTAACTCGGCGAAGCGACGCAGATGTAATTTTTATCGTCAGAAATCGCAGTAGCTAGCGAGGCAATACCCTCCTTCGCTCCAATGGTGACAAGGCTTTCTGACTTGTAATCGAGCTCAACTCCGAAACGCCGCGCGTAATAATCGCAATGTGCTTTTTTCAAAATATCGATACCGCCAGTGACAGAATATCCAAAAACTTTTGGATCGCGCGCCAGCTCAGAAAGCCGATCCATCACATGCTGTGGCGGCGCTGAATCGGGATTGCCCATGCCGAAGTCAAAAATCTCAACACCTCGCGCAGTGGCTTCCTGCTTGAGTTTATAGATTGCGGCAAAGATGTAAGGCGGTAGTTTTTCAGTGAGGTAAAAATTTTTTTGCATTGGAAATTTAGGATGGATTTTTTGCGAGATCTGCTCTTTCGTGGCGCAAACTAGGGATATACCCATTCCAGTTGAAAAAGTCGATCTCTGACTTCGCCTTTTTGGTAAAAATTTGCTCACGGAGATGAAGTCGCTCCACCATTGAGTCCCGAGTTTTTGAGAGATGTTAAGGCGATTGTTGAAGAAGATGAAAAAAATAAAAATCGCTAATGGCAGTTTCTATACCCATTCTAAGTTGAAGAATCC
>CAIYMZ010000163.1 GCA_903927415.1 uncultured Alphaproteobacteria bacterium | reverse complement strand
CCGCACTTGTTGCGGGGTCCAGAAAGATGAAAATGAAATCGGTATTTTCAACTAGAATGAGTATAACCGAAACAATCAAAATCGCTTTACAAGAATTAACCTGCAAAAAAATTTACAAATTTAAAAAATGACCTTCCCCCAAACTCGTCTTCGTCGCAACCGCCAATCCAAATGGATCCGCGATCTCACAGCGCAAACCACACTTTCACCCAGCGATTTAATTTTGCCGCTTTTCGTGATTGAGGGAAAAAATCGTGAAGAAAAAATTGTGCAATTGCCTGGCGTTTCGCGCCTCTCAATCGACTTGGTTGTTCGATCAGCGAAAGAGGCGGCAAAGCTTGGCATTCCTGCGCTCATGCTCTTTCCTGTAATCGACCAAAAATTAAAAACTGCGAATGGAAAAGAAGCGCTAAATCAAAAAAATTTAATTTGTCGCGCTATTGCTGCGATAAAAAATGCGGTGCCGGAAATCGGCGTGATTGCTGATGTCGCGCTTGATCCCTACACCACTCACGGTCACGACGGAATCATCGAAAATGGCAAAATCGCCAATGATGCGACGATTGAAATTCTGTGCGGACAGGCTCTGGTTCAAGCTGCAGCCGGTTGCGACATCATTGCCCCTTCCGACATGATGGATGGCAGAATTGGCGTGATTCGCGACGCGCTTGACGAGCAAGCATTCACCGATGTTGGTCTGATGTCCTACGCCGCAAAATATGCTTCGAATTTTTACGGACCTTTTCGCCACGCGGTTGGATCGGCTACGAATCTAAAATTATCCGACAAAAAAACTTACCAAATGGATTTCAGAAACTCCTATGAGGCCATGCGCGAAATCGCTCTCGACGTTTCCGAAGGTACCGACATGATCATCATCAAACCAGGAATGCCCTACTTAGACGTGGTTAAAGAGGCGTCACAAAATTTCAAACTCCCAATAATTTCTTACCAAGTCAGCGGCGAATATGCGATGCTAAAACTTGCCGCCGAAAAAAATCTCCTCGATTTCAATGCCGCTTTTTTTGAAAGCTTAATCGCCTTCAAACGCGCCGGCGCATCAGCTGTAATCACCTACGGCGCGATTGAGGCGGCTAGATTTTGTGCAAAATAATTATTCAGTCACAAATGATTCGCTTGATTTTGTTTGATTCTTAGTCAAAAACTACACAAACACCTACGAATAATCTTACAAAACAATACAAATCACTTTATGGCCGACGCTTTGATCCAAGTTAGAATTGACTCTAAACTAAAAAAACACGCTGAAATTGTTCTGCTTGGAATGGGGCTTAAAACTCCGGAAGCGATTCGAATGTTTTTGCAGCAAACCATCAATAATCAGGCTTTGCCCTTTCAGCCGCACGCTCACAAAGCACCGAACAGCGCTACGATTACAGCTTTTGATGAAGTGAAAAAGGGTAAATATTCCGACTCAACTCTCGCTGGTTTTAAGAAATCACTGAAGTCTAAAAAATGAGAATCGTCAGGCAGGTTAGCAGTTTTAAACGCGATCTAAAAAAAGTGACGAAGCGCTTAAAAAATCTGAAAAAACTTTACTCGATTGTTGAAAATCTTGCCAAGGGAATAGAGCTAGAACCGCGCCACAGGCCGCACGCTGATTTGTTTTAGATTCTCCCCAAAATAACCGCCCCAAATCCCGCAATCACAACTCCCGAAATTCGATTCAAAATTCGCATCAATCTCGCATCAAATTTTTTGCGCAAAATTGTCGCGATTGTGACTAAGGTGGAGTAGCAAGTCAGTGAACCGATTGCGTAGCCGAGTAAGGTGAGAGAAGCGTTGGTGAGGCCGGGATGTTTTTCGTCCAAGCTGAAATTGGTGAAGATGGCGACGAAGCTGAGGATGGTCATTGGGTTGGACAAAGTCAGAAAAAAAATCGAGATGTAGCCGTGGAAAAGTGAAGATTCCTTTTCAACTCTGACGCGATTTTGCGGGTGCGAAAAAAAAGTTACGACGCCCAAATAAAGCAGAAAAATTCCGCCGAATAATTGCAGAAAAAATTTCTGCGCCAGCAAAAAATCTGAAATTAAAGTTAGTCCGAAAAGCGAAATGCTGGCGTAAAAAACTTCGGCGCTAGTCACGCCACAGGCCGACGCAAGGCCGAATTTCTTTCCATCTTTCAATGTGCGCTTAATGCACAAAACGCTGATCGGCCCAATGGGGGAGGCGATGTAGAGGCCGATGAGGATGCCTTTGAGGAGAGGGGTGAAGTCCATTTTGAGTTGGTTTTGTTTTATTAATTTGTCCCGCGTTTTTCTTTAATTGTCACCCCGCCTTTTCTCAATTGTCACCCCACCTTCTCTCAATTGTCACCCCGTCGAATGACGGGGTCCATTTTGT
>CAIYMZ010000162.1 GCA_903927415.1 uncultured Alphaproteobacteria bacterium | reverse complement strand
TTTCAAAATACACCAAACATAACTTAGAAAAAAGTAGCTTAAAACTACCACTATTGTTGGTAGCGTTTTGCATTGTTCTGCCGGGCAAATACAATGATTATGTAGAAAGAAAAAAAGAGTCAGAGCAAATCATCCTAGAGCTATCAAGTCTCGCTAACGATGCATCCGGACTTCCAGTAATTAGTAGTAGCGACAGTAAGTCATTGAAGTTTGTTAAAATGATGAAGATCGAGAGATACAATAACGATAAAAAACTTGTCGATTTGTTGGGTGCTCTATACCCAGATGATATGGAAAAATTACTTACTCCAACGACTATAAAAAATAAGCAGCTGATCAATCGCTATATCGGTATTTTAGATGAAAAAATTTCCGCAGTTGATCCCGCTAGAAGAGAGATAGACGAAATATTTGCAGGAATGCCAAATAGATATCGCAAAATTATTGATGAGGTAGGTGGTTTTAGTAAAAGCTGGATTGATAATTTTATGCTGAATGTTGACCGAGGGACAGCAAAAACAAAGCCTATTAATGTGGAGATGTTAAATCTGATCGAGAATGAGTTGTTTTTGATAAAGGAAATTTTGGTATTTTTTTGCGATAGAGAGGGAAGATTTACGTTAAAAGGAGATCAATATCTTTTCGCAACTACTGCAGAAGCTGATACGTATAACTCCTATATGAAAGCATTGCAGGATTACGTCAAAGAAGAAGAGAGGATACAGAAAAAATTTACTGATGTTGAAGCAGAGCGGCAGGCTAGTTTGAAAAAAAGCTCTAACTAAGAGAGTCTTCTCATTATAAAGATCTCCAAATCTCCGTTTCACGTTCACCGAATTTTGATCAGTAGTATCAAGGCTTGGCGCAACGACATCTACAAAAAAACTCTCCGACTTTCTCTATTTTTTAAAGAATTCAGCTACACCTTGCACAACAAAAAGTTCGCAAACGGGGTCGCTTCCATAGGGGGGTGATTTTCAGTTTTATTTTTATGAAATTTTTTTCCGGTGTACTTCGTGCTAGAGCGGTGGGAGGTAACCGTGCTGAGAGTTCGAATCTCATCCGGTGCAAATTTTGAAAAGTGGTCTGGAGCCTTATGGCTCTAGGCTCGGGGAGGTATGGCGGAGGAAACGACCCCATTTGCGAACTTTTCTCCGTTTTTCTGGATCCTTTATTTGCAAGGGTTTGAAGGCGATTTCAAGTACACCGAAAAGTTCGAAGTTTTTCAACCGGTAGGCAAACAACCCCTTTTGCGAACTAATTTTTAGGACGGATGAAATATAGTTTTTTGCGTACCTCAGTACACAGACTAGCTAACTAATTGTTGTCCAATCAGTTTCTCAATTTCCGATCTAAATACTAAAATCTCAGAAGCTTTTATGTAATAACCTAGGTTGATCATAAAAGGTGTAAGAGCAGAAACTTTTTGTTGAGTTGGAATATTTTCGATGACCAATTCTCCTTTAGCATTAAACTGAGGACCTTGAAACAAAATACCTAAAAATATTACTCTTTTTCCACCTAGATGAGTGCCCTTTTTATCCGTATATCCATTTTCATTTAAAATAAAAATCGGCGAACCAGAGGATCCAGGAAAGCATGCCATATCTACTGCGCCAACATTTTTATCATTAAAATCCGTTGCTGGATGAGATGATGTGATGCCTTTTCTAAAAAGAGGTAAATTATTTTTTTGATCCCAAAGACCTTGGGGATATCCAACCATCACAACATCTTCTATAGCACTTAACTCTTCTAGTTTTTCATTATCAAAAATTAAATCTTCGGTGATTGCGATGTAGAAAATATTTTTTTGTTTTTGAGACTTTATTTGCTGAAGTAAGGGATTAACAAAACAAAAACATAAATCTTGATCTGGATGAAAAATCCAATTTTCTTTTAATGAAATTTCTAACTTTTCTGCATCTGGAAGATCTCCATTTTTTGTATGGAGAAAAAATTTTACCTCTTCCGTTTGGCTATAGTTTACGACGTGTTTGTTTGTGATGACAACTGGAACGGTCATCTTGCCGTCATTGAAGGTAAAATTAAAGAAAAAACCTGTGCCAGTAGAGCCATTACTTGCAACAAGTCTTACTGTGCTGTAGAGCATTTGCTCTGATATGGTTGTTGGTTTCATCATTTTAGCAACTTATCATTTAAGGTTATTAGTCAGAATACCTATTGCCGCGCCCGACATTACAATCCGCACGAATCTGGGGGACAGGATACTAATTATAATCGTCAATAAAATTTAAACCAAAATTGGTATACTGTCCCCAGATTTTCAGATTTTATTACAACAAAGGAAGAGATAATATCTTTTTACCAGATTGCTTTTTATTAGATTTTTTGCAAACTGCGTGTTCTGAGTTTTGATTTTAACGATGATAAAATATGATTTTTCCTAAAGATTTTGTTAATAAAATAGTATGTGGCGATTGCATAGATGTTATGCGGAAAATGCCTGATGGATCTGTTGATCTGGTAGTGACTTCACCACCGTATAATTTAAAAAATTCTACTGGTAATGGGATGAAAAATGGGAATGGCGGAAAGTGGTCTAATGCAGCGCTAATGAATGGATATAAGAATTACGATGATTGCATGCCTCATGCCGAATATGTCGCTTGGCAAAGAAAGTGTTTAACAGAGATGATGAGATTAATACCTGATGATGGAGCAATATTCTATAATCATAAATGGAGAGTACAGGGAGGATTGCTTCAAGATAGAAGTGATATAGTTGAAGGCTTTCCAGTCAGACAAATAATTATATGGCAAAGAAAAGGAGGGATAAATTTTAATCCTGGTTATTTCTTACCTACATACGAAGTAATTTATTTGATATGTAAGCCAAAATTTACTCTTGCTCCCAAATCAAATTCATATGGTGACGTTTGGGAGTTTACGCAAGAAATGAACAATCCTCATCCAGCGCCTTTTCCAACAGCTTTGATAGATCGTATAATCTCTTCAACAAATTCTCAGATTATATTGGATCCATTTATGGGATCTGGTACTACGGCTGTTTCAGCAAAGAAATTAGGTCGTGATTTTGTTGGTATAGAAATGTCACCTGATTATGTAGAGATGGCAAATGAAAGAATATCATCTCAAGGTCGAAACCCCAGGATAAAACATCTCTCCGATCAGAGGGAATTAGAATTATTTAATGTTGGGTAATCGATAACTATGACTAATAAAATATACACTAAAGAATCTCTTATAAAAAAACTTAAAGAGATCAGAGAAACAGGATGGATAGAAAGTGGTCGTCACGGTAATCATGGTGGGGTTGGAAATACGATAGAAGATTTACTTGGAATAGAAGAAAACAATTTACCAATACCAAATGCAGCAGAGTGGGAACTGAAGTGTCAGAGACTAAACACGTCATCTCTTACAACGTTATTTCATATGGAGCCATCCCCTACCGCTCTAAAATTTGTACCATCAATTTTATTGCCAAAATATGGATGGGCTCACAAAGAAGCTGGCAAAAAATATCCAAACAACGAAAGGAGTTTTAGACAAACAATTTCGGCAGTGTCCTCAAGTGATCGTGGCTTTAAAGTCGTTGTAGATAAGAAAGATCAAAAAGTTTTGATTTCCTTCGACTTTTCCCTTGTTTCAGACAAACACAAATCGTGGCTAGAGTCAGTAAAGAAAAATGTTGGAATTGCCGAATTAAGCACTCAACCATATTGGGGTTTTCAAGATTTATTTCACAAAGCAGGAACAAAACTTCACAACTGTTTTTTTATAGGTGTTGAGGTTGAAAAGAGAGATGGCAAAGAGTTTTTTAAGTATAGCAAAATAATGAAATTATCGAATTTTTCTCTAGATAGATTTATTGCTGCTATTGAAATGGGAGATGTTTTGGTGGATTTTGATGCTAGAACCGGTCACAACCACGGGACTAAATTTAGATTTAGAAATAGCCGATTACATGAGCTTTATGATGATGTCGAAGTAATCTAATTTTTTTGAAAAATTTTCACGATTTGAAAAAATTTTTGACTAACGAGAAAATAAAAAATTCAGCAAAATTTAGATGAGCAAAAAATAATCTCCGAATCTCCGCTTCACGTTCACCGAGTTTTGAGCAGCATTATCAAGGCTTTTCAGAGCTCATCTACAAAAAAATTCTCCGATTTTCTCCATTTTTCAAAGAATTCAACTCCACCTTGCACAACAAAAAGTTCGCAAATGGGGTCGCTTCCCTAGGAAGTGATTTTTGGTTTTATTTTTATGAAAATTATTTTCGGTACGCTTCGAGCTAGAGCGGTGCGAGGTATCCGTACTGAGAGTTCGAATCTCAACCGGTCAAATTTTGAAAATCGTCTGGAGCCTTATGGCTCTAGGCTCGGGGAGGTATGGCGGAGAAGAAGGGATTCGAACCCTTGATACAGTTTTACCCGTATACCTTCTTAGCAGGAAGGTGCCTTCAGCCACTCGGCCACTTCTCCAAATTTTTTTATTGTAAGAGCGCGGGAAAATAGGGGCGAAATGCTTCGCGTCAACTAAGAAAAATATTCCGACATCGTTCTCGTAACTTTTCTCGCAGCGGAATCCATCAGTAAAGAGTTGACGATGATTTTGCTGCGATGGCATTTTGTTATTTTTACGCCGTTCAGCATGTAGCCGTCAGTCACGCCAGCGCAGGCGAAAATTACGTCACCTCTTGCCATTTCTTCAGCGCTGTATTTTTTGTTCAAATCTTTGATGCCCATTTTTTTTGCGCGGTCGATTTGTTTTTTATTTTCGCCGAAAATTAGACGACCCATCATTTGGCCGCCGATCACGCGCAGTGCAGCTGCAGCGAGCACGCCTTCCGGAGCTCCTCCTGTTCCCATATAGGCGTCGACGCGAGTATTCTGGCTGGTGCAGGCGATTACTCCGGCAACGTCGCCATCGCCGATCAAACGAATTTTGGCACCCGCTTCACGAACTTTCGCAATCAAATCTTCGTGACGTGAGCGCTCTAAAATCATCACGGTCAAATCAGAGATCGCGCATTTTTTGGCTTTGGAGATATTTTGTAAATTTTTTTTCGGCGAGTTGTCGAGATCGATCACGCCTTGTGGTAAGCCGGCTCCAACCGCAATTTTCTCCATGTAAACGTCAGGTGCATGCAAGAATCCACCTTTTTTAGCGAAGGCAATGACGGCCAGTGAAGACTCTCCAGCATTGGCGCAAATGGTTGTGCCTTCGAGCGGATCAAGCGCGATATCGACTTCAATTCCACCTTTCCCAACCTTCTCGCCGATGTAGAGCATTGGCGCTTCGTCGCGCTCACCTTCGCCGATCACGATTGTGCCCTTGATGTTCATGCGGTTAAGATTTTCGCGCATCGAATTTACCGCAGCTGCATCAGCTGCCATATTGTCACCTTTGCCGATCCAATCATAGCAGGCGATTGCAGCTTTTTCTGTGACTTCAATAATTTGTGAGGAAAGTTGAGTGAGCATATTTTTTGAAGGAAAGTTTGGACAAAAAAAAGGCGGACTTTTTTAAGTCCGCCTTTCAGCTTAGAAGAGCTTAGCTCGAAAGCTTTTGCTCTTTAAATTCGACATGCTTGCGCACAACAGGATCATATTTTGAAAAGATCATTTTTTCCTGCTTTTGTTTTGGATTGCGACGCGCGATGTAATAAAATCCTGTATCCGCAGTGCTTACCATTTTGAATGCGATGGAGTTTCTTTTTGATTTCGAAGCTTTTGGTTTTCCAGCCATAAATTAATCTAATTTTTTTGGGGATTGAAAAGAGCGGCGCAAATTATTTTTCGAAGAAGGGATGTCAAGAAAAAAAGTCTGTGCCGTGATTAATTTATTACCCTATCAAGCCAAGCAATTACTCCTACCGCAGCTGTGAGCATTAAAAACATTTTTGTAAGTATTTCATGTTTTGAAGCTTCAATTTTTTGCTCAACGACTTCTAAATCTTTTCTAACGAGCAAAATATCATTTTTGGTAGCCAATCCCTCAATCGCTTGGTTCTGTGTGTCTTTAATTGCCTCAGCAAGCTCTTCGGCAATTCGTTGCTCGAGCCCAGCTTTTTGGAATCTTTTTGAAAATTGTAAGGTGTCGATGGTGAAAAAACTCATGGCTGTGGTGGTCATAGTGGTTGTTGGGTTTTGTTGTAAGTGACTTTGTTACTTGCGATGATAAGTGCAAAAAATTTATCCAGCAGTTTTTTAATTCATAATTTTAATTTTCGATTTTATCGAGGCGCTTCATGCCTTTAAACCCAGCGGCGATGCCGGTTCGCGAGACTGTCGCTAATCCGTAATTTTCCAATTTTGTCAGCACTTCATCGATGATGTTTGAGGTGCCTATAATTTCAAAAACCAGCGAATCACCATCGATATCGATGACATTGGCGCGATAATTTTCGAGCGCTTGAATTGCTGCTTCGCGTGTTTTTTCGTCGGCAATAATTTGCGCCAAAGTCAATTCGCGTTCGATGTAACCTTCCTCGCGAGTAAGCTCCGCAGCATGATGTACGGGTACAATTCTCTGCAAAAGTTTGCAGATCAAATCGATAGTTTTGTCAGTTCCGAAAGTTGTAATCGTGATGCGCGACATTTTTTTATCTTGGCTAACTGGCGCGACTGTAAGCGTCTCGATGTTGTAACCGCGCGCAGAAAAAAGTTCGACAATGCGAGCAAGTGCTCCGAATTCATTATCGACGAGGATGGCAAGGACGTGTTTTTTGATGTTGGTCATGAGTTTAGGTAATAGGCGATAGGCGATGGGCGGTAGGTAATAGGCGGTGCGAAATACACCTATCGCCTTATTCCTATCGCCTACCGCCTAACTAGACGGCGTTGATATCCTTGGTTACGTAAAGTTTGGCTTGTGAGCCGAGAAGAATTTCGTTGTGTGCTGAGCCGGCTGGAATCATCGGAAAAACATTTTCGGATTTTTCGACGACGCAGTTGAAAAGCACGGGGCCTTGATGCGAAAGCATTTCCATAATTTTTTCGTCGAGCTCTTTTGGATTGCTGCATTCCATGCCTTTGATGCCGAAGCTTTCTGCGAGCTTGATAAAATCTGGCAGAGATTCCATGTAAGACTGGCTTTCGCGCTTGTCATAAATCAGCTCTTGCCACTGGCGCACCATGCCCATGTAGCGATTGTTCAGGATAAAAATTTTCACCGGCAAGTCATATTGCTTGATGGTCGCGAGTTCTTGCATATTCATCATGAAGCTCGCATCGCCGCTGACGCAAATTACCAGCGCATCTGGATTCGCAATCTGCGCTCCAACCGCTGCTGGAACGCCGTAGCCCATGGTTCCAAGCCCACCAGAAGTTAACCATTTTTTTGGCTGATCGAAGTGAAGATATTGCGCTGCCCACATTTGATGCTGTCCGACGTCGGTTGAAACAAATGGCGCGATGCCTTTGGTCAGAGCGTTCAAGCGTTGCATCGCATATTCCGGTTTTAAAACTTTTTCACTTTGCTCGTAGGAAAGCGAATTGATCGATTGCCATTTTTTAATTTGATCCCACCAAGCAGAAATTTCTTTTTTGCGGCTTGAAAGTTTTCTGCGATGCCATTCCTCAAGCAAGGCTTCGAGGCACTCGGCAGCATCTCCAACCACAGCCACATCAGTGTGAATAATTTTGTTGATCGAGCAATCATCGACATCGACGTGAATTTTTTTGGAGTGTGGAGAGAAGCCGGAAACGCGCCCCGTCACGCGGTCATCGAAGCGAGCGCCGATGTTGATCATCACGTCGCAGCCATGCATCGCCATGTTGGCCTCGTAGGTTCCGTGCATGCCGAGCATTCCGATAAAATGATGGTCAGATGCCGGAAATCCGCCGAGCCCCATCAAAGTGTTGGTGATCGGAAAACCAGTTTCTCGCACAAATTTTGTCAGCAATTCGCTGGCCTTTTCTCCAGAGTTTATGATGCCGCCACCAGTGTAAAATATTGGGCGCTCAGCTTTTTCCATCAAATCAATCGCAGCAGAAATTTTGTCGTGATGAATTTCGAAGCGGTGTTTTTTTATTTGGTAGGAAGCGCGATCAATCTCAACTTTTCCTGCGTAAATTCCGTGAGCGTTTTGCACATCTTTCGGAATGTCGATCAAGACTGGTCCGGGACGGCCGGTGCGCGCGATGTGAAAGGCTTCGTGAATTATGTAGCCAAGATCGTTCACGTTTTTAACGAGGTAATTATGTTTGGTGCAAGAGCGCGTGAGGCCAGTAATGTCAGCCTCTTGGAAGCCATCAGTTCCGATGACGCTGGTTGCAACTTGTCCGGAAATGCAAACGAGTGGAATGGAGTCGAGATAGGCGTCCGTAAGTCCGGTGATGGCATTCGTCGCGCCCGGTCCGGAAGTGACAGTGATGACGCCAACTTTTCCAGTTGAGCGTGCATAGCCTTCAGCCGCATGTGCAGCGGCTTGCTCGTGACGAGTTAAAATATGCCGCAATTTATTTTGCAGAAAAAGCGCGTCGTAAAAAGGCAAAATTGCGCCACCGGGATAGCCGAAAATCGTGTCCACGCCTTCATTGACAAAGGCTTTCACAATTATTTCAGCGCCAGAAAATTTGTTTGAGGATTTTAAATCTCTCATTTTTTAAGGAATTTTAAATGAATTTTTAAATGGATGGGGAAAGGCGCGTGACTTTACTGGCGCCACTGTTTTCGAATCAAGAAGAAAATCTAAAAAATATGTCATTCTGAGCTTGTCTCCGCATGATTCTTGGCACTGCACCTTGAATCATGCGGAGAC
>CAIYMZ010000161.1 GCA_903927415.1 uncultured Alphaproteobacteria bacterium | reverse complement strand
TAAAAATTTAAAACTTTTAGAAGTAGATGTTAGAATAGCTGGCACTATGGCTCTTAATAGGGTCAGGGGAATAAATTTTCCTATGTTGGCAATATTCGACTTTATGGAGCGAGACGTTGATATCTTGCTTAATGATTATCGTTTAACGATAGATCGTTGCTTACTAAACAGATATTCGCACAACATAAATTATCACACTGTTTATTTTGAACTCTATGATACGATCATCACGCATAACAAAATAAATATTGAAATCATATCCTTTCTTTATCAGTGCATTAACAACGGAAAAAAAATTATTTTAATTTCAAAAAGCTTGAAAAAAAATAGAAATGAGTATCTTAAAAAAATGAGGATTTACCAAATATTCACTGAGATTCATTGGTTGCAAGAAACTGATAGCAAGGCTGAATTAATCAGAAAATTAGGAGCGCAAGAATCAATATTAATCGATGACAGTTTTTCTCAGAGACAAGAAGCTATGCAAAAATTAGGAATTCCAACGTTTGACAATTCAATGATTGAGGTTCTATTGGATGACAGGGTTTAGTTCGCAATGGATAAAAAAAGGGTTTATCTACAAAGCTAATAAAAATTCTAAATGGTGGAATAGTCATTGTATGGCTCCCGCAGCATTCATGTATGGAAAAAATACCATTAGAGTTTTTATTGGATGTTGGGATTCAGATAAAATCTCAAGAATAGGATATATTGATTTAGATGCTTCGGATCCTAAAAAAATTTTATACATTTCTCAGAATCCAGTTTTAGATATAGGAAGAGATGGGTGTTTTGACGATAATGGTGTTTTTCCAGGGCATGTTTATAAAAATGACAGAAAGATTTACCTCTATTATACAGGCTTTCAGAAACTACATAAAATCGCATTCAGTAATTTTGGAGGTCTAGCTATAAGTGAGGATGGAGGAAATTCATTCAAGAGAATTAGTGAATCTCCGGTGATGGATAGAGCTGATGAGGGATTGTTTACAAGGGCTGGTAATTCAGTGATTTACGAAGATGGTTTGTACAAATCTTGTTATTCCGTTGGTAGCGCTTGGCGGAAAATTTCTGGCAAAAATAGACCTATTTATGATGTGAATTATATCGAGTCGGCAGATGGAATAAATTTTGATAAGGTTGGAAAAAAAATTATAGAATGCGATCTTGCTGTTGAGCACGGTTTAGGTAGACCACAAATTACTAAAATCGGTAAAAAATACTGTATTTTTTATACTAGAAGAATGCTCAACCTTAAATATCATATTGGATGTGCCGTTTCGGAGAGTTGTGATAATTGGCAAAGAATTGATAGTTGGATGGGAACAATAAACCACGGTAGTTTCGGAGAGTTTGATTCAGAAATGGTATATTTCCCGTGTGTCGTCAATACTGGTAAAAAAACTTATCTTTTTTATTCTGGAAATGGCTATGGAGCTGATGGCATTGGTTACGCAGAATTAACATAATTCATACAAATGGAAGCCATAGAAGTTAATCTTCAGGAATATCAGAATCTCAAAATGAATTATTTTTTACAGTTTGATTCTCCCGAATTTAACGAGCTGAATAAAAATAAATGTCAGGAGCTTTTATATTTAATTTTTAGAGATGGGAGAAAAAATAGGTTTGGTGTGATCTGTGGAATATCTGATCAACTCATGTTAAAGATTCCATTTTCTGCTCCTCACACCTGCTTTACGGCGCTACAAAATAACACCAAAACATCACTCTACCACGCTTGTGTAAGGGCTTTAATATCATATGCCAGCAGTAAAAATCTTAAAGGAATTTATTTAACTTTTCCGCCAAAATTTTATGCAGAAAATCATATTTCAAATTTTGAAAATGCTTTTTTTGCAAATGGCTTCAAGCTCGATAACGTCAATCTCAATCATCAATTTTATCTTGCAGATTTTAACGATTCATACATTGCAAATTTAGACATTAAGGCGCGGCAGAAACTTTTATCAGCTCTCAAAAGTGGTTTGAATTTTGCCAAAGTTAGTGGAGATGTTGGTGTAAAAAATACTTACGAAATTATAAAAATTAACAGGCGAGAAAATAATCGACCACTTCATGTGTCGCTAGAAGATGTCTTTGCAGTTAGCAAAATTATTGACGTTGATTTTTTTATTGTAAGTGACGGAGATATCCAGTTGGCTTCAGCAATAATTTATCGTATCAGCAATAGCTGTGTAAGCGTCGTATATTGGGGTGGGGTTAAAGGTTCGGAATCATTAAAAGCAATGAATTTTTTATCTTTCAAAATATTTGAATATTATAAATCAGCTGGTTTTCAAATTATTGATCTGGGGATATCTACCAATGATAGCGTTCCAAATTTTGGTCTGTGCGATTTTAAGCAAAGTGTCGGCTGCAAGGTCTCTACTAAACATTCTTTCATGCTGTTAATGTAAATTATAATTTTGCACTAACCCCAACGAGTTCTAGATTTTTTTCTAAATCATTAGTGTTGATGAAGATGTTAGAAGACCACCAATCAAATTTTTCACGATTTTCTGGATCGCAAAATTGGTAATAAAATTTAGTGTCAACCACAGTGCTGAAAAGTGGACAAGTAATCTTATCGCAAGTAAAAATAAGGCAGTGCTCACAATTATTACACAGAATCACGTTGGTTAAAGTAGAAGAGTCTTGCGCTAATAAAATTTTTACATTTTGCAAAAGACTAATCTGAGATTTGAAATCTAAGTCTTCGATAAAAACTATTTTAAAGCCTTTCTTAATTAAAAAATCCTGAACTTCCTCTTCGTTAGTTACTCTCCTGCGCGGTGCATTTTTGCGAGAAAGATAAACTTTTTCATAATCACTGAATTTTTTTGCATCAATGCCATAAAAATTTTTCAAATGATCCAATGCTTCTTTTACGACTTTATGAAATTTGATCTGAGATGGCATAATCAAATTTTTTATCTTCAACAGCGAATCTTTTTCCAAATAAATTACCTGACTTTCTTTGATGCCAAATAGCTCTAGGCAAGGGCTGATATATTGATAATAAAAAGAGGAATCGCTTCTTTGTGGCAAAATAATTTTATAATTTGCTTTTTGCTCTTCACTTAATTGGGAAAATAAAAAATATAATCTCGGATAGTTTTCATGCATAAAATGCCCGAAGACATAAAAATATTGATCGCAAAATACGATAGCATTCTCAACTTCAATAATTTTATTTTTATTAGCAAAAAGTTGCTGAGCATGTTTTTTAAAAGCAATTTTTTTTCGAATAATAAAATCTTTTTCTTTGGAAACGATGTTACAGAGCTTTAAAAATTTAAGCGTAATATCTAATGGTTTCGCTGGTTTCAATCTTCTAATCGGAAAAAATCCATCATCCCATTCGTAATAAGAATTCAGATTTTCCTGAATAATTTTTTTTCCTTCGTCAAACAAAACCATGTCACTATGAGCGTAGCAGTTTTGGAATTTTAATAGATGTGGCTTGCTTGCGCAAATTTTAAATTCGTATTGTTTTTGAGTTTGGTCAGTGTTGTGATTAATCGGATTGATATTGTGCTTATTTGCCATGCCATGCACATATTTTATCAGACTGCCATGGATTCCTGCTTTTATTTCTCGATTAAATTCATCCATTATACCTTGGGTTAGGACGGTAATATTTTCTGGATTTCTAACCAAAACAACCTCGTCATATTCTGACATAGAGCTATTCAATTTTTTTTATTATTTTTGCTGGCGATCCCATCATCAAAACTTGCGATGGAACATCTTTTGTTACTATTGATCCAGCGGCTATAACCGAGCCATATCCCAATCTGGTGTTATGTAGTATATTTGCTCCGGC
>CAIYMZ010000160.1 GCA_903927415.1 uncultured Alphaproteobacteria bacterium | reverse complement strand
TGAGAAAAAAATAAGCCGATCAGACCCGCTAGACATAAAAAAATTAACAATCCGTAAATTACAAAATAAGTAATTGGCATATGAAAAAAATGAAAAAAATTTTATTGTTTTTTTTCTTAAGCACTTTTTTTGATCTGACAAGTTTTTATCCGGCGCAAGCAGAAATCATCGACGTTCAAAACGAGGAAAAAAATTTTGGCGATTGGAAAGTTTTTTGCGAAATTGATGCAATGATGAATATTGCTCACTGCAAAATTGCTTCGAAATTCTATGAAAATACTGCCTCAATCACAATCGAACCAACAGCAAAATTTTTGGGTCAACTTTTTATGGTTATTCCTCAAATCAAAGTTGGAAGTTTCGTAAAAATTCGCGTTGATCAGAATGATTTAATTCTTTCTAAAAATATCGGCCCAAAAGATTTCGGCCTCATTCCGCTCAATGATGAACAAAAAAACGAGCTTTATCGCCAAATAAAAAATGGTGATTTTTTGTTCTTACGCTTTGACATCAAAAATTCCGAAAAAGAAATAACCGTCAGAATCAGCCTGAAAGATTTTAGAAATGCGCTGAGTTACTTTAACTCACGGGCTTCAAAATAAAAACTAATGAACCTTTAAAATGACCATCCGCGTTGCAATTAACGGCCTTGGCAGAATTGGCCGCTGCGTTACTCGTGCTATTTTTGAGCAGGAAAATTTTAAAAATATTGAACTCGTCGCCGTCAATGGATCGGCGCCAATCGAGACTCAAATCCATCTTTTAAAATATGATTCCATCCACGGACGCTTCACAAAATCAGTCGAAAATTCTGACGGAAATTTACTAATTGACGGCAAAAAAGTTTTGCTGATTTCCGAGCGCGATCCCAAAAAATTGCCGTGGAAAACTTTACAAATCGACGTCGTTTTGGAATGTACTGGAGCTTTCACCAAGCAGGCCGACGCCGCACAACACATTTCTGCCGGCGCTAAAAAAGTAATTATTTCCGCACCAGCAAAAGAAGATTCGGTGAAGACAATTGTCTTCGGCGTCAATGACGAAACGCTCGACAAAAATGACGAAATAATTTCCGTCGGCTCTTGCACCACTAACTGTCTCGCCCCAGTCGCCAAAGCCCTCAACGACGCTTTCGAAATTGAAAAAGGTTTCATGACCACGATCCACGCCTACACCAACGACCAAAATATTGTCGACAATGCGCACAAAGATTTACGTCGTGCTCGCGCCTGTGCAATGTCAATGATTCCAACTTCTACAGGCGCTGCGAAAGCAATCGGACTGGTGCTTCCCGAGCTTAAAGGCAAACTCGACGGCGGCGCAATTCGCGTGCCGACAGCCAATGTTTCAATGGTCGATTTCAGTTTTATTTCGCGCCAAGAAACTTCGATTTCAGAAGTGAATGAAGCCGTAAAAAAAGCGGCGCTGAAGATGAAAGGCGTGCTGCAAATCGTCGAGGAACCGCTAGTTTCAATCGATTTCAACCACACGCCATACAGCTCTTCCTTCGACGCCACTCAAACAAAAGTGCTCGGTAAAAATTTCGTGAAAGTCTGCGCGTGGTACGACAATGAGTGGGCCTTTTCACTGCGGATGCTGGATGTCGCGAGTTTGATTCAGAAGTTGTAGTTCTCCCACCTTGTCATTCCCGCGAAGGCGGGAATCCAGTAAGTCAAATTCGAATTCATTTTACATTCTGGATTCCCGCCTTCGCGGGAATGACAAGAGTAAAATTTCTGTAAAAAAATCTCAAAAATCGACTAGTAGCTAGAGCCTTGTGTTTATTGGTGCGAAGGTGGTTTTTTAGAGATTGTCGCCGCGCGGCGACAATTCAGTTTTAGAGCAGCAAATTCAGCCTAAAAAAAATCCAAAAGAAGTTTTTCCGTAGCGACGAGAATCTAATAATTTCAGATTTTCAAAAACAATTTTTTTCGCCTCATCCGCAGTTTTAAATTCTACAACCGCCAGCGAATTTTTTTGAATCCAATTTTTTTCCAGCAAACTTTCGACAATCTCGCGGTAGTCTTCGGCGTAAGGCGGATCAATGAAGACGAGGTCAAAAAACTTTTCATTTCGCGGAAGTTTTTTTGCGTCGGCGCTTAAAATCTCGACGTCACTTTCAACTTTCAAAAACGCAGAATTTTTTTTTACCAACTCCAAATGTGCCGGAAAATTTTCAATCAGCACCGCAGATTTTGCCCCGCGTGACAATGCTTCAAACCCAACAGCTCCACTGCCGCAACAAACATCCAAAACATTCGCTCCACCAATTTTAAACCCGATTTCTTTGATAAATTTTGCCGAAAATAAAATATTGAACAACGCCTCCCGATTTTTATCCGTAGTTGGTCGCAGCGATTTTAGATGATCCGACTTTACTAAATTTTTTCCACGAAATTTCCCGGCGACAATTCTCATGCACTAACTCTTTAGCCTCTTCTCATCTGCGTAATAAACTCCAAGCAGCTTCACACTCTTCGAAAAAAATCCCAACTCCTCCAAAGCCAATCCAACATTTTTTTGATTAGGATGTCCTTCGATCGAAATAAAAAATTTCGCTTGTTCCGACAATCCTCCCGGAATGTAACTTTCGAGTTTAATCATGCTCACGCCATTGGTAGCAAAACCTCCGAGCGCTTTGTAAAGTGATCCGGGAATGTTACGAATAGTGAATAAAAGCGCAGTAATTACAGGCGCAATTTTAACGTCAACTTCGCACGGCTCTTTGGCAATCGCGACAAAAATCGTCACATTGTCACTACAAGAATCTTGCAAATTTTCTTTGATTATTTTGAGACCGTAAAGTTCTGCTGCCATTTTTGAACAAAGCGCTGCTTTCGATTTGTCAGCGGTGCGTGCCACGAATTTCGCAGCCTCAGCTGTGTTGGAGAATTCACCGATTTTCATCTTCAACTCGCGCAAATTATTTTGACATTGCATCAAAGCTTGCGGATGAGACAAAACTTCTTTGACGTCTTCAATGCCTGCCCCATCTATTCCAGCAAGATTGTGCGAAATCGGAAAAAAATGTTCGGCAACAATCGAGACATTGTGTTTCTGCAATAAATCGTGAATTTCTGAAACACGCCCAGCGTAGGAATTCTCTAGAGGAATAAGGCCATATCCTACTTCGCCTTTTTCCACGGCAGCAAAAACATCATAAAAAGTTGGGAAGGCTTTCGCCTCAAATTCTGAATAAAATTTTTTGCAAGCAAGGTTTGAATTCGCGCCAAACGCGCCTTGGAAAGCGATTAATTTTTTTGTCATTGGCTAGGATTTTAAATTGACATTGATTACGACGATTTCGATAATTGGCTGTCAATCCAATAAAATCAACCTCCCAAACAGATCATGTCAAAAAACTGGACTTCAAATTCTTGGAGAAATTTTCCCATAAAACAGCAACCAACTTATGAAAATTCGGCACACTTAAAAAAAGTTGAAAACCAACTCGCCAATTTTCCGCCACTAGTTTCTTTCGATGAAATCGAAAAATTAAAATCCGAACTTGCTGCCGTTGCAAATGGTGAAGCCTTCTTGCTTCAAGGTGGAGACTGCGCCGAGAGCTTCACTGAATTTTCGCACGACAATCTCAAAAGTTTTTTTCGCACCGTAATGCAAATGACGATCGCTTTGATGTATGGTTTAAAAAAGCCGATCGTAAAAGTTGGAAGAATCGCAGGACAATATGCCAAACCAAGATCGCAAAATGATGAAACCATTGATGGCATCACCCTGCCCGCCTATCGCGGCGACATTATCAATGGTATTGAATTTGAAAAAAATGCTCGCTTCGCCGATCCAAAACGTCTTATCGATTCTTATTTTTATTCTGCCGCATCGTTAAATTATTTACGCTCTCTTGCCCTTGGCGGTTATGGCAATTTGCGCAAAGTAAATAAATGGAATGAAGAATTTGCTCACAGCTTGAACAGTAAAAAAAACACCGAAGAAGTGATCGCCAAAGTAAATGATATTTTGAATTTCATGAAAGCCTGCGGCCTTGATTCCAAAAGCCTGCCACAACTCACCACTGCCAGTTTTTTCACTTCGCACGAAGCTCTGTTACTCAATTACGAAGAGACTTTCACTCGCCAAGACAAAGACAGTAAAAAAAATTATGACCTCAGCGCGCACATGCTTTGGATCGGTGATCGCACGCGCCATCCAGATGAAGCTCATGTCGAATTCATGCGCGGTATTGCTAACCCAATTGCTTTCAAAGTTGGACCGTCAATTTCGCGCGACGATTTGTTGAAACTTTTGGATATTTTAAATCCGCAAAATGAGGCAGGAAGAATCACATTAATTTCACGAATGGGCGCGGCAAAAGTCGACGAATTTTTACCTCCACTCGTTGAAGCAGTGAAAGCTGCGGGACGAAGCGTGATCTGGTCTTGCGACCCGATGCACGGCAATACCATCAAATCATCCAATGGTTACAAAACGCGCAAATTTGACGATATTTTGAACGAGATAAAATCCTTTTTTCAAATTCACTCTGCAGCAGGAACTTACGCTGGCGGCGTCCATTTTGAAATGACGGGACAAAACGTTACTGAATGCCTCGGCGGCAATCAGCAAATTTCTGAAATCAATCTTTCCGACCGTTACCACACCCACTGCGACCCTCGTCTCAACTCATCACAAAGTGTTGAGCTTGCTTTCATGATTGCACAAGATTTATCAAAATAAGGCGGTAGGCATTAGGCGGTAGGCGGTAGTCCATTGGCGCTTCGCGCGGTTTTTTGGAATTCGCCTATCGCCTTTCGCCTATCGCCTATCGCCTTTTTTATTTATGAAAAAACACGGAATCATCGCTCTCGTCGGCGCGCCAAACGCTGGTAAATCAACGCTTACCAACGCATTGCTCGGACAAAAACTTTCGATTGTTTCGTCGAAAGTTCAGACCACACGCAACTCGATTAAAGCGATTACGATTGAAGGTGAGACGCAGATCGTCCTCATCGACACTCCGGGAATTTTTATTCCGCGTAACGACAAAATTCTTGAACGCGTCATCGTCAAATCAGCGTGGCAAGCGCTGCGCGAGGCCAATCACATTTGTTTTTTAATTGACGCGACGGTGGGAATGAACATTGAAAATTCGCGGATCATTGCTGATTTAAAAAAAGAAAATTTACCGCTGACGATCGTCATTAATAAAATCGATTTGGTAAAAAAATCGCGATTGTTAGAAACTTTTGCAGCCGCGGCGGCACTTGGTTTCAAGGATATTTTACCGATCTCTGCTGAAACGAAAGATGGCGTTGAAAATCTTAAAAAACTTCTTTGTGAAAAATGTCAAAATCCGAATTGGATTTACGCTGAAGATCAAATCACCGATGCGCCGATGCGTTTCATTGCCAGCGAAATCACACGCGAAAAATTATTTTTAAAATTGGATCAAGAGCTGCCCTACTCTCTCACGGTTAAAACCGATTCTTACGAAACTCTCGGCGGCAGCGAAATAAAAATTCATCAGACAATTTTTGTGACCAAAGACAGTCAAAAAAGTATCGTGGTAGGAAAAAATGGCTCGATGATTAAGCAGATAGGACTTGAGTCGCGACGCGATATTTCCGAAATCGCTGGCGGCGCTAACGTTCATCTTTTTTTATTCGTGAAGGTGAAAAAAAATTGGATGAATGACATTGAGAGCTACGAAATAGCGGATGTGGAGAAGTTGCCAAATCAAAAAATTTCAAAAAAATGAGTTCGACGGTTGACGCACAAGAAGTAGAAAAATTTTCTCGCGTTGCCGATGAGTGGTGGGATGAGAGTGGGAAATTCAAGCCTTTGCACAAATTTAATCCGATCAGAATTTCTTACATTCATCGCAAGGTTGAAGAAAATTTTACCAAAATTTCTGACTTAAAAATCCTCGATGTTGGTTGCGGTGGTGGATTAATTTCTGAGCCATTTGCCCGCTTGGGAGCTGATGTCACAGCGATTGACGCTTCTGAAAAAAATATTGCCGTCGCAAAAATTCACGCCGAAAAATCTGGATTAAAAATTGATTACCGAGCAATGGCTGCGGAAGAATTAGTAAAAAGTGAAGAAAAATTCGACGTAGTTTTTGCCTTAGAAATCATTGAGCACGTGGCTGATATCGAAAATTTTGTGAAGAGCTGCACTGAGTTGGCGAAGCCGAATGGGTTGCTTTTTGTCGCAACAATGAATCGAACTTTAAAATCTTTAGCTCTCGCCAAAATCGCTGCGGAATATGTGCTGCGTTGGCTTCCAACCGGAACTCATGATTGGAAAAAATTTCTTAAACCTTCAGAAATAAATTTTTACGCTGAAAAATTTGGAATGAATTTGTGCGAGTTAAAAGGCTTCAGCTACAATATTTTAAATGATGAGTGGAAGGAAAGTGACAATCTTGATGTGAATTATATCGCGGTGTTTCAGAGATTTTAGATTAGAACTGATAAAGATAGCTCAGGGTCGTACCAATCAGCACTGCCTTATTTCCACTTTCCTTGATATTAGCTCTAGTGACATCAAGTGTGAGATTATTGGTAAATTTATAACCGGCGGAAATTTGCAATTGGCGATCAGAAATATTCGAGGATCTTTGCAGCTGTTTGATATTACGAGTTAGGTGAGAAATACTTCCTGTCCAACTGCTATATTTGCCAATTAAAGCAAAAGTTTCGTAGTGAGCATTACGATTTTTTTCGCCGGTAAAGTCGTCAATTTTTGCTATTTCTACGAATGGAATTAACGAAGTTTCTTCACCAATTTTATAAAGATATTCCGAGCCAAAAACATAACCCTTCTCTCTTCTGCGATTATCCACCTTATCAACTCCTAAACTTCTGTAACCCGCATTATAAAACCAATTTTCTACGCCAAAAAAATCTTCGCCATTCATTGAAACTGAGTAGGAAGATAGTGTTCCTGTATTGCCAGCAACAGGGTCATTTCTGCTAGCACGACCGCGATCATCAAGAGCACTTCTGCTTAAGCCGGTTGTATCGTTAAAAAACGAATTAACGCTGATGTCACTGCTTTCGAGTAAGGCAGTAATACCGGCACCAATTTTTTCTCTTAGATTATAATCTTCCGTAAATTGCGAAGTAAAAACGCCAATTCTTTTTGTTTTTTTGTAGGCAGTGCCGAAGGTTGGATCAAACTTTCCAACGAAAAATCTCATATCTTCATTTTCAAAATGAAGCTTCAGCTCTTCAACTATCAGACCTTCATTGCCCAAATTCAAACCACGATTTGATTGTAGAAATGTACGATATCTTTCTGGATAGGCACTATTTCGTGTGGTCAAAATATTGTTTGGCTGAAGTCTCCAATCAGTTTTGATTGACCAATTTTTGTTAAAGTTAAGTGACAAATTTGGCTCGACATAAACAAAAGCATTATTCGGCGAGACACCACTTTTTTGACTCGACATCACGCGATCAGCCTGAACTTGAAACAAAACATTTCCGGAAACATTAGGAAATTGTGCAATTTTCTCAGCATGAAGAGCTGAAGAAAAAAATAAAAAAATCGTCAAAAATTGTAGTGAGAAATTTTTCATGTTTTGGATGGATTTAATTTTGTATTATCGCCTGCGCTGGCTCTACTCTAGGAATAGTTATGGTAACGGAAGTTCCAACATCAACCTCACTTTCGATTAAAACATCGCCACCATGTAATTCAATAAAATGTTTGGTGAGATAAATCCCGATTCCAGTTCCAGCAACCGCCAAAGTATTTTTAGCGCGGAAGAATTTTTTTCCGATATTAGCCAAATCATCTTTTGGAATTCCCATGCCTTGATCAATGATGCGCAGAGCCACTTTCTTATCGTTGGTTTTTGCCAAAATTTTTACCACCGTGTTATTTTTTGAATATTTTACAGCGTTAGAAATAACGTTGGTAATTGAGTGATCCAACAACTTGCGATCACCGTAAAAATCAGTTGGCAACTCATTAATTTTGGTAACGATTTTTATCTGCTTATTCGAAGCTAAATTAGAATTTCTTTCGATGATTTCTAAAATAAATTCTTTGAGATTAAAAATTTCACTTTCCAATTTTACCGCCCCATCTCCACTTTCCATTTTTGCCAAATTCAACGTGCTGTGAATCAAGCCGTTCATCCTTTGAATGCCGCTTCTTATGCGCTCTAAAGCCTTATCCAAAGACTCATCCAAGATGTTGTGATTTTTTATTTTTCTGACCAACAGCTCTCTTGTGCTGTCGATAATTTGCAGCGGAGTTTTGAATTCGTGCGACACTAGCGCAACGAATTCATTCTGCATTTTACGAATTTCTTGTTCGTGCTTAAGCGCTTCTTTTAGCTGCGAAGTCTTCTCTAACAAAGCATGATTGGCAACCATTACACGCTCAATTGAAGCAGAGCGATCAAGTGCGATTGAAAATTGATCGGCAACATTTTCGATCAGCTCAATTTCCTCTTCTAACCAGTTTCTTTTGTCCGACTGGTGAATATAAATTCCGCCATTTACCTTACCGTTGAAAGTAGTTGTAACCGCAATTTGAGAAGTAATAAAAAAATTTTCATAAATATGCGCGATTGGTAAAAAATTTTGATCAGAAGGAATGTCATCAATAACAGCTACCCAACTTTTTTTATCTTTACTGCCGTAACGCCGGAAAAAGTGATTCTGAAAATTCACATAATCACCAAGCATTTTTAAATTTTCTTCATTGTGATCTGAACTGACCATTTCTTTGGTGTAACTATTGCGATATTCTATGATGAAATTTGTGCTAGAATCATCATAGTCATGAAGCAAACAACGATCAGCCCGTAGATGTTCACATAAAATTTTTGCAATTTTTTGTGCGACTTCTTGAATTGGTAAATCAGTGATGATTAGAGAGCCAACCTCGCGCAACAATCTTTCGCTTCGCAAAGTTCTTTCTAGATTTTGAAGCAGCGCAACGCTTTGCGATTTTGGAGTAGTATTTGGCCTATCCTGATTTTTAGCTTCCAAATTCTCGATCTCCATTTTTTCAAAAGTAAAAATGGCATGGTGACTCGTCTCATCAGCATTTGAAACTGGTTCGAAGCTAACTTTAAATCTTGATCCGATTAATTTTAAAGCATGAGCATCAAGTCTAACAATCAGTGAGCATGGATGAAAATCTTTTACCGATTTAATTAGACGAACATATTCCATCTGATCTTCAGAAGAATAATCGAGGTCAAATTCATCAAACAAAAAATCGTAATTTTTTCCGATCAAATTAAATTCACTAACATCAAAAATTTCGTAAAATTTTTTATTAGCGTGAATGATAGCAAGATAATTTGGATTACGCTCTTTAACTTCACAAAGAATTGCTGCTTCTGACTTAAGCTCTAAAGACTGTTTTAATTCTGCAAACGGTTCTGGAATTTGGATATCTTCTTCTTGTAACGACTCTTCTTCATTTTGAGCTATGACTGGTTCTGACATGAATAATTCGAATAAAATTGAATGATATTCGAACCTTTAATTTGGGTAAGTAGAAATCAATATTTTTATTCGAAAAAAAAGTTTTAAATAAAAACCGTCTTAAAAAACTTAGAATTATTTTTTACCGCGCTTTTTTTTCCCAAAAGATCTGCGTGGCGATGCAGCTTTTTTTTCTGCTACAGTAGCGATAACATCAACAGCACGATTCAAGCCGATTTCCAAAACATTATCTTCTTTCAAAGAGGTAAATTTTTTATCATGCAACAAATATGGTCCGAATGGACCAACATTGGCGATGATTTTTTCACCAGTTTCTGGATGAATTCCAACTTCGCGCGGCAAAGAGAGAAGGTCAGAGGCGGCTTTCAAATCGATCAAATTCGGATCGAGATTTTTTGGGATCGAAACTCTTTTTGGTTTTTTTGCCTTTGCTGCCTTTGGTTTTTTAGTCAATTTTTTAGCAGTTTTTTTGCCCTTTTTCTCCTTGGTTTTTTCTTTAGTTTCGACTTCAATTTTCTCTTCTTTTACTTCGGCAGCAACTTCACTTCCGATTAACTCTAAGTAAGGTCCGTAAGGTCCAATTTTCACCATTATTTCGAATCCACTTTTCGGATCTTTACCCAAACTTTTTGGTTCGAATTGCGGTTTAATTTCGCGACCTTCTTCACCTTCTGCCGTAAAAATTTGCATTGTGTGTTTGCATTCAGGATAGCCCGAGCAACCAATGAATGCGCCGAATTTACCGAGACGTAAACCGAGTTTTCCTTTGTTACAAGTTGGACATAAATCTTTCAGCACACCATTTTCATCGCGACCAAAAATATGTCCGCCGACTTTTTGATTTAAAACCTCTAAAACTTCTGGAAACGGCTTCTCCATTACTGCGGAGGTGTTGCTGTAAAAATCTTTCCAGAATTTTTTGAGGAAAATTTTCCAATTCATTTTGCCGTTGGAAATGATATCGAGCTCATCTTCCAAATTAGCGGTGTAATCAAATTCTACGTATTTCGCGAAAAATTCTTTGAGGAAAGTTGTGACAATGCGACCACGCTCTTCCGGAAAAAATCTACGCTTTTCAATCACAACGTAACCGCGATCTTGTAGCACTGAAATAATCGCCGCGTAAGTTGATGGGCGGCCGATTCCCAGCTCTTCCATTTTTTTAACGAGACTCGCTTCGGAATATCTTGGCGGTGGCTCAGTGAAATGTTGCTGCGGTTTAACTTCGATTAATCCGAGATTTTCTTTTTCTGCAAGATCAGGCAAAATCTGCTTCGAATCATCCTCATCAGTTTCATTATCGTCACGATCTTCACGATAAACTTTGTAAAAACCGTCAAACTTAATTGTTGATCCAACCGCTCTGGCCTTGGCGTAAGAAGGTATTGTTAAAATTTCAGCAACAACTTGATCAAAAACCACATCGGACATTTGTGACGCTAAAGTTCTTTTCCACACCAAGTCGTAAAGCGCGAATTGCGCCTCATCGAGATACTTTTTTACTTTGTCTGGCGTGAGAGAAAAATCAGTCGGACGAATTGCCTCGTGCGCTTCTTGCGCATTCTTCACTTTGCTTTTGAAAAGATTTGGCACTTCCGGCACATATTTTTTGCCGTAAAGATCTTCAATTTTTGCACGAACTGCAGTAATTGCTTCAGGCGTAATTGCGATTGAATCCGTTCTCATGTAAGTGATTAGACCTTGCGCCGTGCCATCAATCTCAGTGCCTTCGTAAAGTCGTTGCGCCAACATCATTGTGCGACTGGCGCCGTAGCCCAATTTTCGCGCCGCTTCTTGCTGCAGAGATGAAGTTGTAAATGGTGGATTTGAGCGACGTTTAGCCTGCTTCTTCGTGATCGATAAAACCTGATATTGCTTGGCTTCGAGCAGCTTTTTAATTTCTCCTGCCTGCTCTGCTTTGACGATTGTAAATTTTTCTAATTTTTTTCCGGCGATCTCAACAACACTCGCTTGAAATTCTTTGTTTTGCGAAGTTTTTAGATCGAGTTTGATGTCCCAATATTCTTCACTTTTAAATGCTTCGATCTCTTCTTCGCGATCGCAAATGAGGCGCAAAGCTACAGATTGCACGCGTCCCGCCGATCTACTGCCCGGTAATTTTCTCCACAAAACTGGCGAGAGATTAAAGCCGACTAAATAATCTAAAGCGCGGCGAGCTTGTTGGGCATTGACTAAATCCATGTCGATCTCGCGCGGATTTTTAATCGCTTCTAAAATCGAATTTTTGGTGATGGCGTTGAAAACTACGCGCTCAACCTTCGTGCCTGCTTTGATTGCTTTTTTTTGTTTGAGAATTTCGAGCACGTGCCACGCAATTGATTCACCTTCGCGATCAGGATCAGGGGCAAGAATCAGCTTGCTGCACAGCTTGGCGCTATCGACAATTTCTTTCACATGCTTGGTAGATTTCGCTGAAATTTGGTAATTCATCGCAAAATCATTGTCGGGTTCGACAGATCCATCTTTGCTCGGCAAATCACGAATATGGCCGAAAGAAGCCAAGACTTGGTAATCTTTACCCAAATATTTTTCGATGGTTTTGGCCTTTGCTGGCGATTCTACGATTAAGAGATTTTTCATGATAAAAAAGTCGTAAGTCGTAAGTCGTAAGTCGTAAGTCGCAAAGCACTAGAGAGTGACTTACCACTTACAACTGACGACTTACGACTAAATTAATTAAACGTTGCGACGCACAATACGGCCCTTGCTGAGATCGTAAGTTGTCATTTCAACTTCAACCTTATCGCCTTTCAAAATTCTGATTTTGTTTTTCCGAATTTTACCGGAGGCATGAGCGGTAATGATGTGTTTATTCTCGAGCTCAACACGAAAAATCGTGTTAGGCAAAACTTCAACAACGATTCCATTCATTGTTAGCAGGTCTTCTTTAGGCATAGGTTCAAAAGTTTAGGATTTAAAATTTTTGCGAGAGTGCGTTTGAAAGTTAAAAAGAAAACTTAAATTTCCCTAACTCCCAAAAGATGACAAATTGCTTTGGTAAATTCAGCGCGATTCAAGGTGTAAAAATGAAAGTCGTTCACGCCACCATTGTGCAATATTCGACAAAGTTCAACAGCGACGACGCCAGCGATTAAATGGCGGGTCTCTTGTCTTTCATCCAACCCTTCAAAAACTTCACCCATCCATTTTGGAATTTTTGCTCCACACATTTTAGCGAAGTGACGCGTTTGTTTGACATTCGTTACTGGCAAAATTCCAGGCACAATTGGTGCGTTGATTCCAGCCTTACGACATTTCTCTACAAAAGAAAAATAAACATCGGCATCGAAAAAAAACTGAGTTATGATCCGCGTTGCACCAGCATCAACTTTGCGCTTAAGATTGTCGATATCTGCAGAATAATTTTTTGCTTCCGGATGTTTTTCGGGATAGCCTGCAACAGAAATTTCAAAATTCATTTTTTCATCTGCCATTTTTCTAATGCCGGCAACCAGCTCATTGGCGTATCGATAACCGTCTTTGTGGAGTTGATAATTTGGGCTAGAAGCCGGCATATCACCGCGTAAAGCCACAATGTGACGCACACCAATTTTCCAATAATTGCGTAAAATTTCATGAATTTCTTCTTTCGAAGCCGCAACGCAAGTGAGATGCGAGGCCGGTTTTAAATCAGTTTCTTCAATAATTTTTTGAATTGTTTGGTGAGTTCTTTCGCGTGTAGAACCGCCAGCACCGTAGGTTACGGAGACAAAATTTGGTTTGAGATTTTTTAAATTTGAAATCGCTTCCCACAATTTCATTTCCATTTCTTCAGTTTTCGGTGGAAAAAATTCGAAAGAAACATTGAGCTCGCGCTTGTTCAAAACGATTTCAGCAAGATTATTTGGAGAAGTTTTCATTTTTGTTTTATTTTAAAAACCGACTTCCAGGCTTTACAGCTTCAACATTCTTCAACTCTGCCGGAATATTTTTTTCGTCGAAAGTTTTGACGTCGATTTGCAACAATGAAATTACTGGCACACCCATTTTTGTTTCAAGATTAAAATCATTCGAACGATCTATTAGCGCGGCTTCAGCAACAATTTTTGCACCGAATTTTTTGATTAAATCGAAAGTTTCAAACGAAGATTTGCCAGTCGTGATAACATCTTCAACCACCAAAACACGCATGTTTTTTTCTAGCTCAAAACCGCGACGCAGCTCGAATTGTCCATTTACTCTTTCGCAAAAAATTGTCGGCAAATTGAGTTGGCGAGCCAGTTCGTAGCCAACCACAACCCCACCCATTGCTGGCGCAACAACGATATCAGCAAAATTTTTCCCGAGTTTTCTTTCGATTTTTTCCGCGAGCACAATGCAGAGTTTTTCTGCTCTTTTTGGCTCCATTAAAACTCTAGCGCATTGCATGTAAGTATCGGAGTGAAGCCCAGAAGAAAGAATGAAATGCCCTGATAAAATTGCTTTAGCTGCAGAAAATTCCTGCAAAATTTCTTGCTCTTTTTGGTTCATGATTGAAAGTGAAAAAAATTTGAAATGCCCCTCAAAGCCGGCAAAATCAGGCTCAACAAAAAATATGCAAGATAAAAAATCCTACATCACTTCAGCAATTAATACGATTAAAACCGAAATTAATGGGCTCAATTCTTTGCTCGATTTTTTTGGCGATGACTACATCGCTGCCATCGATTTAATCTTGAATTGCCAAGGTAGAGTGATCTTAAGTGGCATGGGAAAATCTGGACATATCGCCAGAAAAATCGCTGCAACTTTTGCCTCAACCGGCACTCCAGCTTTTTTTATTCACCCTTCCGAAGCAAGTCATGGCGATCTTGGCATGATTACGCAAAATGACGTTGTGATTCTACTCTCAAATTCCGGCGAAACAAAAGAACTCAAAGACGTAATTTATTTTTGCAAAAGATTTGAGATTCCGATGATTGGCATCATTCGCCGCGCTGAGTCCGAACTCACCAAAACCAGCACTATTGCTCTGGTTCTACCAGCAATTCCCGAAGCAAATCATGTCAACGCTCCAACCACTTCAACCACGATGATGTTGGCTTTAGGTGATGCATTAGCGGTCAGCTTGATTGATGCTCGTGGATTTAATTCCGAAGAATTTGGCGTCTTTCATCCCGGCGGAAAATTAGGCTCACATTTTTTAAAAGTGTCTGAGCTGATGCGTATCGGCAAACAAATCCCACTCGTCACAGAAAATCAAAAAATGTCGGAAGTTTTGGTTGAGATGACTTCCAAACATTTGGGCTGCACGGGCGTGATTGATGCTTCCAAAAAACTTCTCGGCATCATCACCGACGGCGATTTGCGCCGTCACATTGATCAAAAATTTTTAGATCATTCCGCTGCCGAGGTGATGACAAAAAATCCAGTGACAACAACCGCCGAAACCCTTGCGGTTGAAGCAATTGCAGTGATGAATAAAAAATCGATTACCAGCTTGCTCGTCTTAAATGACGCCAAAAAAGTTGTGGGGATTTTACATCTTCATGATTGTTTGCGTAGTGGAGTTGTTTGAGCCAAAAATCAAATCTTCTGCATGATTTTCATGTATGGATTGCTTCGCTGCGCTCGCAATGACGTTGG
>CAIYMZ010000159.1 GCA_903927415.1 uncultured Alphaproteobacteria bacterium | reverse complement strand
TAAAGAAAAATCAGAAGAGCCTCAAAAAAATGAAATAAAACCTGAGGAAAAAAAGTCAGAAACGTCACCTATCACATCAGCTTCCGACGCCAAGCAACCAACTGAAAAATATATTAATTCGACAAAAAAACAAAGTTTGAAAAAACGTCTAGAGGATGAAAAAAGAAGAAAGATCAATCAAAAAAAACAACAGGATAAATTAAAAAAATTAAATGAATTACGTCAACATTACTTAACTAAATCTGAAGAAATTTTTTCACAAAACACAGAAAATTCTGACGAAGATTTGGTGGAAGATAGTGAAAAAATTATACCACAAAGAAAAGAGGTTAGTCCGTTCATTTCCAATGAGCTACCAGCATCACCAATTCTGAATCGCTTTCGCACAGCTGATAATTTGCACATTCCAATCATCCTAACTCCGCAAGAAAAAATCGATATTTTATTCAACACCATTTCCCTTGGCAGTGTTTCATTTTTTAATGACGCTTACAAAAACGTTGCAAACCCAAATGCGGTAAACCAAACCGGCGACACGATTTTAACCTACGCATTACTTCTCAAAAAATATCCAATCATTGCCTCTGCTCTTGCTAAAGGCGCTGATCCAGATATGCCAAATAGGCTTGGATATCTCCCGATCAGCATTGCAATTGAAATGCTTGACATACACTCACTGGAGATACTCACAAACAACAAGGCCGATCTTGAATATGTCGATATTTTTGGCCGCACTTATTTGATGCATGCTGCTCGTGTTGGTTTTTTACCGGCAATTGAGTTACTTGTGTCAAAAGGTGCGGATGTAAATGCAATGGATTATGATGGTTTTACTGCACTCTCAATCGCCTATCGCCACAAAAAAGAAATAATTGTAAAATTTTTACTAAAAAATGGCGCCAAAACTTGGATTGAAAAACCTTATGATCCAGGAGAGCAGTCTCTGATAAAAGAACTGAAAAATCGCTGGAAATAAAATTTCTCGTCTCTTAAAAAAACTAAAAAAATTTACTCAAAATTGTCTTCATTAAATAAATCATCCAATAACTTGCTAGGTCGAATCACCCTTGATTTTAAAGGCGTTAACCAACTTTTATTATTAGGATTTTTTGCAATTTTTTTCAGCATTCCTTCAATCCGCGCACAAATTTCTAATCTTTACGATCAGCAAAATGATCAAGTGGCTGGTATAAATAATTTGATGTCAGCAGTTGCAAGTAATGATGTCGATGGAGTTAAATTTTTTAGCAAAGCTGGTAGGGCATTGATAAACCAAAAAAATCTTGGTGGGGCAACTGTTCTTCATATCGCATCACGTGAAAAAAATTTACAAATCGTAACAATTTTGATTGAAAATGGAGCTGATGTTAATGCTATCGATAATGAAGGGTGGACACCATTGATGCGCGCCTCTCTCTCTGGAGATGCGATTATAGTCAATCTACTACTTTCCAAAGATGCTAAGGCTAGCGCTGTTAATTCAATCGGTGAATCGGCAATGATTCACGCGACTATGTCTGACTGCAATAGTTGCTTGGACGCGATGTTTGAGAAATTTAATTTCATCAAATTAATGGATATAAAACTGCTGAAAGAGCAGCTCACAGATGCTTTTGTTATTGCTAAAAATCGCGAAAATCAGGGAGCTCAAAATTTGATCGAAGCCTATCTCGACAAAGTAATTAAGATGTCACCATTACTAGAAAAAGAGGAGCTTGAAACTCCTCAACAATCTTCTCAATCAGACGCCACTTCATACGTGCAAGAAAAAAATAAACCTAACAACAAAATTTTTAAAATCGTTTCTCCTGATGGAATAATTTCAAAACCGTCAATGATCTCTAAACAAAGCGACGAGAGAGCTTTGTTACAAACACCTGACGAAACCCCAACAAAAATTATCGTGGAAGACATCTCGGCTTCCGCCGTCTCTACTAAAAAATTTAAATTTATTTCTGGTCCAGAATCTACCACAACCACACCAACATCAGCAAAAAATTCACCAGTAAAAGATGTTGCGAAAGAAACGCCTCAAAAGAAAAATTATAAATTTACCATTGGCAGCGAAGATAAGCCCTTCAAGGCTAAAATCCTTTCTTTGAACAAGGAACAAAGCAGTGAAAAAAGTAACAAGGATGTTATAATGTTAATTGAAAAATCACCAAACCACAATTCCGAAACTAATGTAAAAAAATCAGGAAATTTAGTTTTCAAATTTCACAAAGGCGAGGAGGGGACGGAAGTTAAAACTGCAAAAATAAAATCTTCTAAAACAAAACAAAAATCAGATGCTGAGCCGTTCAAACCTTTGGATGAAATTGAAAAATCCGCATCAGATGCCACATCAGATGATTTGCAGACAAGTGACTAGCAAAAATCAAAAACAGAGCACAAAAAAAGAGGAGAATTTTTTACAAATTCTCCTCTTTTTTTATAAAGATTGGTTGCGGGGGCTGGATTTGAACCAACGACCTTCAGGTTATGAGCCTGACAAGCTACCGGGCTGCTCTACC
>CAIYMZ010000158.1 GCA_903927415.1 uncultured Alphaproteobacteria bacterium | reverse complement strand
CTGACGAATGGTTTGCTAGATTCCAAAAATTTTAAGTTCAGATCACTTTTTATGAAGGACGAATTCATCGAACAAAATTCGCAGGTGAAGATGCAAGATGAGGCGGGGATTGGGGTGGGAGCGATTGTTTTGTTGGTGGAAAAATTGATTTCTAAATAATGCAAAAGTTTCGCATAGTTTTTGGTCTTGGTTCCAATCTTGGTGATCGTAATTTTTATCTTGATGAAGCAGTGCGCGAGCTAGAGATTCAGCTGCTTCTTACCGATTCAAAAAAATCAAAAATCTTCAAAAATCCGGCAATGCTTTTGCCGAATTCTCCGCGCGATTGGGATCGTGAATTTTTCAACATCGCCTTTTCTGCTGACATCGATTTACAAAAATTTCCACCGCAAAAAATTTTAGAAGTTGCCAAAGAAATTGAAAAAAAATTAGGAAGAATTGATCGCGAAAAATGGGCGCCGAGAGAAATCGATGTGGATATTTTGGCGATTGAAAATCTGAAAATTAAAATTGCTGATAAGTTGGTGATCCCGCATGCTGGGCTGTTTCAGCGCGAATTTTTTTTGATGACGGTCAAGGAGATTGAAAGTGAGCTGCTTGAAAAGCTGAGGGAGATTTTTATCTAACAGCCTCGTCATCCTTGACGCGAAGCGTCGAGGATCTCATGAATTAGAACTTACGAGCCAAAAACTCCTGAGATCCTCGGTGCTGCGCACCAAGGATGACGATTTTATTTTTAATTTTTTATGAACCTCGAACGCTACACCGAAAAAACGCAGTCCCTTCTTCAAGCCGCACAAACACTGGCTTTAAGCCTTGGTCACCAAAAATTTCTGCCGGAACATTTGCTTTCAGCAATGCTTTCCGATCAAGACGGACTCACGCAAAAATTAATCAGCTTCTGCGACGGTAATGTTGAAATTTTAAAAGCGGAAATCGTGCAGGCGCTGAAAAAAATTCCGAGCGTTGAGGGCGGCGGAAATATTTCTTTGTCGCAAGAATTAGCTCGGGTTTTTGTTTTGGCGGAAAAAATTTCTGATCAAAATTCTGATCAATTCGTCACCGTCGAACGACTTTTGCAGGCGATTTTGGAAGATGAAAAAAATGAAGCGGCGAAAAATTTAAAGCTCGCTGGCGTCACTGTACAAGCACTTCGCGCTGCCATCCAAAAAATTCGTGCTGGAAAAAAAGCGAGCTCAGCTTCGGCAGAATCAACCTACCAAGCGCTGGAAAAATACGCGCAAGATTTAACCAAAAAAGCACGCGAAGGCAAGATCGATCCTGTCATCGGTCGTGACGAAGAAATCCGTCGCGCAATGCAAGTTCTGTCGCGTCGCACCAAAAATAATCCCGTTTTAATTGGCCAACCCGGAGTCGGCAAAACCGCGATTGTTGAGGGTTTGGCGCAGCGAATAATCAACGGCGACGTGCCAGAAAGTTTAAAAAATAAAAAATTAATGGCGCTCGACATGGGTGCGCTGATTGCTGGCGCGAAGTTTCGCGGTGAGTTTGAGGAGCGGCTCAAAGCAGTGCTGAACGAAGTCGAAAATAATGACGATGTGATTCTCTTCATCGACGAACTTCATCTTCTCGTCGGCGCCGGAAAAACTGACGGCGCGATGGATGCATCGAACCTACTCAAACCTGCTTTGGCGCGTGGCACACTTCACTGCGTCGGCGCTACAACTCTCGATGAATATCGGCTCTACATCGAAAAAGATGCGGCTTTGGCGCGACGTTTCCAACCGGTCTACACCGAAGAGCCAAGCGTGCCCGACACAATTTCAATCCTGCGCGGCATCAAAGAAAAATACGAAGTTCACCACGGAATTAAAATTAAGGATGCGGCTCTCGTTGCAGCAGCGACGCTGTCTCATCGCTACATCACCGATCGCTTTTTGCCGGACAAAGCGATTGATTTAATCGACGAAGCGGCGAGCAGTTTGAAGATTGAGCTCGATTCAAAACCAACAGAACTCGACGAAACTGATCGCAAAATAATTCAGTTAAAAATCGAGGCCGAAGCCTTGAAGAAAGAGGATGATCAGGCTTCACAAGATCGCTTAAAAAAACTTAATTCGGAGCTTAAAGAATTCGAAAAAAAGTCGGCGGAAATGACTTCGCTGTGGCAAACCGAAAAAATGAAACGCGGCAAAGCCAGTGATCTCAAAAGCAAAATCGAACAAGCAAAATTCGAACTCGAAAAAGCGCAGCGCGAAGGAAATTTAGCGAAGGCTGGCGAACTAACCTACGGCAAAATTCCTGAGTTGCAGAAAGAGCTGGAAAGCCTTGATGGCGCTGCTTCTGAGATGGTGCGTGAGTCAGTTGGTGAGGATGATATTGCGGCAATTATTGCGAAAGTTACGGGAATTCCCGTCGATAAAATTCTCTCTGGCGAGAAAGAAAAATTGCTGAAGATGGAAGAACTTTTGCGCCAAAGAGTTGTCGGGCAAGATGCGGCCTTGAAGGCGATTTCGGATGCGGTGCGTCGTTCGCGCGCTGGGCTGCAAGACCAAAATCGTCCGATAGGATCATTCTTATTTTTAGGGCCAACGGGAGTCGGAAAAACTGAAGTTTGCAAAGCGCTGGCTGAATTTATTTTCGACGATGAATCCGCAATTTTGCGAATCGACATGAGTGAATTCATGGAGAAGCATGCCGTTGCACGCTTGATTGGCGCGCCTCCGGGATATGTCGGATTTGAGCAAGGTGGAGTTTTAACCGAAGCTGTGCGTCGCCGTCCCTACCAAGTTATTTTATTCGACGAGGTCGAAAAAGCGCATCACGATGTTTTTAATATTTTGCTGCAAGTGCTCGACGACGGCCGCCTGACTGACTCGCAAGGTCACGTCGTAAATTTTACCAACTCGATTATTATTCTGACTTCGAATTTAGGTTCGCAATTTTTAACAAATTTAGGCGAAGAAGAAAAAGTTGAGAGCGTGCAGGAGAAGGTGATGGACGTGGTTCGCGGACATTTCCGTCCTGAGTTTCTAAACCGCCTCGACGAAATTATTTTGTTCAACAAGCTCAGTCGTAAAAATATGGAAGGCATCGTCGAGACCCAATTCGCGCGCCTCGCCAAAAGATTGATGCTAAAAAATATTAAACTCGAACTCGATAAATCTGCCAAAAATTATTTAGCGGCAAAAGGTTACGATTCTGTCTACGGTGCGCGACCCTTGAAGCGCCTAATTCAACGCGAGATTGAAAATATTCTAGCGGAGAAAATTTTGCGCGGGGAAATTGCGGATGGGCAGAATGTGAAGGTGAAGGGGAGGGGCGAAAATCTAGAATTTTTGGTTGGATGATTATTTTTTCTCAAAAATTTCTCCGCTTCCGGCGTTCTCGTCGTAAAGAATGACATCTCTGATTACATCGGAATTTATGTCGCGGAATGCAGTTAGGGCACTATTAATTTCAGAACTACCAACGCCAATCGAAGCAAGTGCAGCATGACTCAATTGCAATCCGGTTTCTAAATTTTTTGATACAACAAAGCTGGCTCCAACTTTTTTGAAACGATCGGCGTTATGGATGCTTTCTGATTTTGTAATGACTGACACATTGGGGAAATTTTCGTGAATGAAGCGGGTAATTTTCATGCAGGCAGTTTCATCCTCCATCGCTATGATCACGGACTCAGCGCGTTCAATGCCAATATAGCGCAAAATATCGATATTCATGGCGTCGCCGTAGTAGATGTTATAGCCGTTATTTTTTTCGATGCGCACCACTCTGTGATTATTTTCAAGCACGATATAATTGACGCTGCGTTTGCGTAAAATGTAAGAGACGATGCGGCCAACCTTAGTAAATCCGATGACGACGATATGTTTTGAAATATCCCCGATTTCTCTTTTTAGCTTATTGTCATGCAAAATTTCTTTGGTGTAGAGCTGAGCTTTTATTTTGCGTCCAAATGTTGCGAGCAATGGTGTCAATGCCATCGTGAAAGTAACGACCGTCATTAAAAATTGTGACAGATCAACATCGATAAGTTTTTGCTGCACCGCCATCAAAAACACCACAAAAGCAAACTCGCCACCCTGAGATAAAAGTAAGCCACTGTGAATTGCTGGCGCCAAAGGAAAGCGAAAGATGCGGCACAGAGATACGATTATTGAAGTTTTTAAGATGATCAAAGCAACTGAAGCTAGAACAATGTAGGGTAAGCTTGCTAGCAATAAATTGAAATCGAACGACATGCCGATGGTCATAAAAAACAAACCAAGAAGCAGCGACTTCAGTGACAAAATTTCTTCTTCAACGCGATATTTATATTCCGTTTCTGCCACCATCAAACCAGCGATGAAGGCGCCAAGAGCAAAGGATAACCCCATGCGATTGCTTAAATAAGCGGAGCCTAGAATTACGATCAAAGTGAAGCTCAAAAATAAAACTTCGTTTTTGGATTCGGCGATTAAGCGGTAGATTGGACGTAACATCGAGCGGCCAACGGCAAAAATTATTGCCATGGCTATAGCTGCGTCAATCAGTGCTCCACCAAGTGCGTGAGTAAGGTTAAGATCAGTTTTTGAAAGCAGAGGAAGCAAAACTAAAATCGGAATTACCGCTAAGTCTTGCATCAATAAAATTGAAAAAGAGAGACGTCCAACGCGAGTTGATTGCTCCCCGTGTTCAGCAATAACTTGCATGACAATGGCGGTTGAAGACATTGCCAGAGCACTTCCAATGATGATTGCAGTTTCGTTGTTGAAGTTAAGAATCTGAGAACAGATGAGAGAAATAATAGCAGAAGTAACAACGATTTGTAAGCCACCGAAACCTAAAACGTATTTCCTCATCGCCATTAATCGGCTGAAAGTTAGTTCCAAACCAATGGCGAAAAGTAAAAAAACAATTCCAAGTTCAGCGATTGAGCCTGTTGTTTCCGTGGTTGTTAAGACACCAAATCCGAATGGTCCTATTGCTGCGCCGGCGACTAGATATCCCAGTGCCGGACTTAATCCTAGTTGTTTAAAAACAATGACGATAGCAACTGAAGCAAAGAGGAGAATTAGAATATCGCGTAAGTAGGTGATGTCGTGCATGAGGTGGCAGGTTCTTAGGAAAAATTTGCGAATTGAGATTGGTTTTTTAAAAATCGCACTCCTTTCTAGCAAGAAAACTTTTTCAAAAAATGACGATTCTCTCCGACAAATCAATTGCCGAACTTGCGCTAAAACAAAATATGATTGAGCCTTTCGCTCCAGAACAGATGAGGTTTGATGGCAATGGTCAAAAAATAATCTCTTACGGCAATTCCTCTTACGGCTACGATGCGCGAGTTTCAAACGAATTCAAAATTTTTACTAACATTGATTCGGCAATTGTTGATCCAAAAAATTTCTGCGAAACCAGTTTTGTAAATCGCACCACTGATGTTTGCATCATACCGCCAAACAGTTTTGCTCTAGCGCGTACAGTGGAATATTTTCGTATCCCAAAAGATGTGCTTGTAGTTTGCGTTGGTAAATCAACCTATGCACGTTGCGGAATCATTGTTAACGTTACTCCACTTGAACCAGGATGGGAAGGGCACGTGACGCTAGAATTTTCTAACACAACTCCGTTACCGGCAAAAATTTATGCTTTTGAAGGAGCGTGCCAGTTTTTATTTTTTAAAGGCGATCAACCTTGCAAAATTTCCTACGATATGCGTGCCGGAAAATACATGAAGCAAACCGGAGTTACGTTGCCAAAAGTATGATAAAAATTTTTCTCACAGCTATTTTTATTTTACTCACTTCCTTCGATTCTTTTGCTGACGAAAATTACTCCAATGAAAAATCTGAAAAGGTCATATCGTCAGAATATAAGGGCGTTGTTGGCAATGTTGTAAATGATTTTTCTTCAGAAACCCCTGCAGTTTTTAGTCCAAAAAAAATTACTCCATCGCGTTTCTTCACCGCAGATTTGTCGATGCCAGAAACTTTCTCCACCACCAACAATCTTGCTAAAAAAGTTGGCTCATTTTACCGAGCTTTTGGTGAAATAATTTTTTTGCAGGGAACCGTTGCCGATTCTTTTGGAGTGCCGATAGATGGCGCGGTTATTGAAATTTGGCAAACTAATGCTGCGGGAAAATATCACACCTTACTCGAGCCCGGCAGTGAATATATCGATAAATATTTCAGTATGTCGGGGAGAACAATTACGGATAATTTGGGCAATTATCACTTCATCACAATCATGCCTGGGTCTAGTGTTGGCCGTGCTCCGCATATTAACATGAATATTTATCACACCAAATTTGGCAAGTTAGAAACCGAAATGTATTTTGCCGATCATCCATTCAATATCACGGATTACCAATATTTGGCTTACGATGAGCAAGAAAGAAAATTGGTCACAGCATTAGTTCGCAACTCTGACATCATGAATCCGCAATCGATCAAACTTTGCACCTTTGACATCGTGATGAAAGGCATTCACCAATATAAAAAATACTAACGTTCATCGGCTCTATACCAAAACTGATTCAAGAAACCGATCTTTT
>CAIYMZ010000157.1 GCA_903927415.1 uncultured Alphaproteobacteria bacterium | reverse complement strand
GCTCGAATCCACCACCGGCGCCCTGCTCCTCCTCGCTACCACCCTCGCACTCCTCACCGCCAATTCCGAAAATTTCACGCTTTACCAAAATTTTTTCGCTTTCAAATTACCCCTCAATCTCACCCTCCACGCTTGGATCAACGACGCTTTAATGGCGCTGTTTTTTTTGTTAATCGGCTTGGAATTGAAGGAAGAAATTTTAGTCGGCGAGCTTTCGAGCAAGGCGCGAGCAATGCTGCCGGCGGTTGCAGCTTGCGGTGGAATAATTTTTCCGGCGCTGATTTTTTATTTTTTCAATTTTGACCAAGCGCAAAATCTGCGCGGCTTCGCGATTCCAACCGCTACCGACATTGCTTTCGCTTACGGCGCCATTTCGATTTTCGGCAAAAAAATTCCGAAATCGCTCAAAGTTTTTTTGATCTCTTTGGCAATTTTTGACGACCTCGCCGCAATCCTAATCATTGCTTTTTTCTACGCTGAAAATTTGCAGCTGATTTATTTTTGCGCCGCGATTTTTCCGCTTTGTGGCTTAGCAATTTTGAACTCACAAAACTGCGAAAAAATTTCTCTCTACTTAATTTTGGGAGTAATTTTGTGGTTGCTAATTTTGAGATCAGGAATTCATCCAACCCTTGCCGGCGTTGCTTTGGCAGCATTCATTCCGCGGCAAAAAAATTTGCTGCACAGATTAATTAAAAAAATCGCGCCCGCCGTAAATTTTTTAATTCTGCCGATTTTCGCTTTCGCAAATTGCGGCGTGCGAATCGAAAATTTCTCGGCAGAAATTTTTTCCGATCCGCTAGTTTTAGGAATTATTTTTGGATTATTTTTCGGCAAACAAATCGGCGTAATGCTCTTCGGCTTCACCGCGATTAAGCTAGGATTGGCACAGCTTCCACGAGGATCAAACTGGCTGAAATTTTACGGCGTCGCAATTCTGACGGGGATCGGCTTCACAATGAGTTTCTTCGTCGGCTCGCTGGCTTTTAACCAAAATGACGCCGTAAAAATCGCAGTAATTTGTGGCTCTTTTTTGTCGGCAATTTTTGGGATTTTGGTGATTTTTTTTGCTGCGCGCCGGAGCTAATCCCACTACTCCTTGTCACCCCGTCGAATGACGGGGTGACAAAAGAATAAATTCCTACCCGCTTCAAACCGTTGAAATCACTGGGTTGAGAAGTGATTTTTCTGAATTGTCGCCCTAGGGCGACTTTTTGATTTTTAGACAAAAAAATACCCCGCCAGAAATTTTCTGGCGGGGTATTTTTTAATCTCACATTTTAAAATTTGTCATTCCCGCGAAGGCGGGAATCCAGTAAGTTAAATCCGAACCAATTTTAATTTTCTGGATTCACGCCTTCGCGGGAATGACAATTGAGTTGTCACACCCTCACCCACTTCCCCTCTTCCTTCTTGTAAGAATTTTTCGCCTTCACCTTCGCCGCAAATTTCCCTTCTTCGTAAAAATAAAAAACCCGCGCAAACTTGGAAATAAAGGCCTCAGACGGCTCTGACAAAAAAACTAAGTAATCCGCTTCGTTGGTATTTTCTTCCTTGTCGGTGATTAAAATCGGCTGTCTTCTCATTTTAAAATCCTTGTCAGAAATTGTGACGTGAGGGATGAATTTGCTACGCCCGTAACTCCACAAAGAGGCGTCGATTTCATCGATTTGTTTTTGGTCGGCACAAAAAACCAGCGCTTTTTTTTTCTCGTCCAAGATCTTGATTAGCAGGGGCGCAAGCGACTTGATGATTGTCTCGTCAACTTGGTAAAAATTTATTTCGGACTTCATAAAATTTCTAAAAATTCGTTAATCACATCTTCGTAAAGTTCGCGTTTGAAACCAACAATCGCACTTAAAATTTCTTCGGACGAAACCCATTTCCACGCTGAAAATTCTGGGTCTTCAGTTTGGATATTTACCAAACTTTCATCACCAATAAATTCGACTAAATACCAACGCTGTCTTTGTCCGAGATACTTCCCGCCCCAAAATTTTTTCTGCAATTTATACGGCAAATTGTAGTAAAAATAACCGCGACTTTTTTGTAAAATTTTTACAGCAAAAGCACTGATGCCCGTCTCCTCTTTTAGCTCACGAAACATTGCCTCATTTTCGCTCTCCCCCGCATCAATCCCGCCTTGCGGCATTTGCCAAGCGTCGGAATGATTGTCGATTCTCTTGCCAACAAAAATCTTTTTTTCTTTGTTGATAAGCATGATGCCGATGCCACTGCGATAAAGATAATCCGGCTTCGCTGGCTCATGAATTTCTTGGGCTGACATTGACTTGCTGATTGGTTGAATTAGAAAATTTTCCGCAAATTCAACCTAAAAATCCCTCAAAAAATTACCAATGAAATTTATCTCAACTCGCCTCTCTGCGCCCGCACTTTCATTCGAAGAAGTTGTGCTGCAAGGCCTTGCCGTTGATGGTGGACTTTACGTTCCAGAATTCTTGCCAAGATTCAGTGAAAATGATATTTCACGAATGAAAAAAATGACTTACGAAGAATTATTTTTTGAAATTACCAAGCATTTTATCGACAATGAAATCGATTCTGAGAGCTACAAAAAAATCATTAAAAAATCTTATCAAAATTTTTCCCAAAATTTTTCCCACGGGGCAATCGCCCCACTAAAACAGCTCACTCACAATCATTTTCTCCTCGAACTTTTTCATGGACCAACTCTCGCTTTCAAAGATTTTGCGCTGCAATTTTTAGGAAATTTGCTCGATTATTTTTTGGAAAAACGTGACGAAAAAATTGTAATTATTGGCGCTACATCTGGCGACACTGGATCAGCAGCAATTCAAGGCTGCCGCGCCTGCAAGTCGGCTCAAATTTTTATTCTTCACCCGCACGAAAAAGTTTCTGATGTGCAAAGAAGACAAATGACCACGGTGCTCGCCGACAATGTTTTCAACATCGCGCTACAAGGAAATTTTGATGATTGCCAAGGAATGGTAAAAAAGATGTTTGCCGACCAAAGTTTTCTAAACGGCAAAAAAATGGTCGCAGTAAATTCAATAAATTTCGCCCGCATTCTCGCGCAAATTGTTTATTATTTTTACGCTGCTTTGCGACTTGGAAATGACGAAAAAAATCCAATTTCATTTTCAGTTCCAACCGGAAATTTCGGTGATATTTACGCCGGATTTCTCGCCAAAAAAATGGGATTGAACATCAACAAACTCATCATTGCGACCAATGAAAACGACATTCTGGCACGCTTTCTAAAATCGAATGATTACAGCAAATCAACAATGGTCGACACCATTTCACCAAGCATGAATATTCAGGTTTCGAGCAATTTCGAAAGATTACTTTTTCACGCTCACAAGGATCAAAAATTGGAAGAAAAAATGCCGGAATTAATGCGCGGATTTGAACGCGGCGGCACGTTAAAAGTCGGTGATGAAATTCTAAAAAATATCCAAAAAGAATTCGACGCTTACACGGCGAATGACGAAACAACCAAAAAAACAATCACGGAAATTTTTGCTAAAACCGGCGAAACCCTTGATCCACACAGCGCTGTCGGTGTTCACGCTGCACAAGAATTTATTGCCAGCGAAAATTACGGCGGCGAATTTGTCGTAACTTTAGCGACAGCCCATCCGGCAAAATTCCCCGAAGCCGTGATCGCCGCTGGCGCTCCCAAGCCAACTTTACCAAAATTTTTAAAAGGCCTGATGCGGGCGAAGGAAAAGTTTGAAGTGGTTGAGAATGATTTTGAGTTGGTGAAGAAATTTATTTCGGAGAGAGTGTGAAACCAAATCAAAATACTTCTTGCAAAACCTCGTCATCCTCGGCCTTTCAGGCCAAGGATGACGAGGCTTACGCCGCACGGAAAAACGTTAAATAATGTCCCCCACCCTCGGCTTTGCACTGCTACTCCTCACCTTTTCCGCCAGCATTTTCTTGCCGATTTTTAATTTTATTGCGCTGAAAAAAATTAAAGGATTGCCATATTTTTCTTTTGTCATTCCCGCGCAGGCGGGAATCCAGAAATCTTTCGAGACACTGGATTCCCGCTTTCGCGGGAATGACATCGAGATGCTACAAAAAATTTCCTTCGCACTCACTTGTGGAATTTTTTTTGCGGCAGTTTTTTCGCAACTTTGTCTAATTTTTTCTTTCGTGATTTCGGATTATTCCGTCACAAATGTTTATCAAAATTCGCACCATTTAAAACCACTAATTTACAAAATTTCTGGCTCCTGGGGAAATCACGAGGGATCAATGTTACTGCTGATTTCCATCTTGTCGGCCTACACTTTCGCCTTCAATTTTTTTTCCAAAATTGATCTCGAAAAAAAATTAATAATTACCTCGTCACAATCGCTAATTATTTCGCTGCTCACTGCTTTTACCGCTTTCACTTCCAATCCATTTGCCAGAATTTTTCCAGTTCCAGAAGTTGGTCTCGGTCTAAATCCACTGCTGCAAGACATCGGTCTCGCGCTGCACCCACCAATGCTCTACACCGGCTACATCGGATTTTCGCTGATTTTTTCTTTCGCCATTGCCGGACTTTTAAGCGAGAAAGTTGACCGCAAATTCGCCGCTCATCTCAAAAATTGGCTATTTTTTTCTTACGGATTTTTGACGCTCGGAATCGGCCTCGGCGCTTGGTGGGCCTATCGCGAACTTGGTTGGGGTGGTTACTGGTTTTGGGATCCAGTCGAGAATGTTTCGCTAATGCCATGGATCGCTGCAACCGCGCTAGTCCACTGTTTGAAGCTGCTTGAACAAAAAGAAATCTGTAAAATTTGGACAGTTTTTTTGGCAATTTTAACTTTCATTTTGTGTCTACTCGGACTTTTTTTAGTGCGCTCCGGAATTTTAACTTCAGTCCATTCATTCGCCATTGACGCCAGTCGCGCCAGTTTCATCATCGCCATAATTTTGCTCATCGGCGGCGGCGGTTTATTAATTTTTGGCGCCAAGATGCATCACTTAAAAACCACTCCTGAAAAACTTCTGTCGCGCTACGCGTCGACGGGAAAGTTTTCTCTCACCTCAAGAGCCAGCCTGATTTCTCTAAATAATTATTTCCTCATCGTTGCTTTATTCATCGTGCTTCTCGGCACACTCTACCCAATTTTTTCGCGCGGATTTTTCGACCAATTCATTTCGATCGGCCCCAATTACTACAATAAAATTTTCAGCATTTTAATTATTCCTTTCTTGATTTTCATGGCGATTGCTTCTTTTGGAAAAAAGATGTCAGTCACGATGGCTCTAGCTCATTTGGGATTTTTTTTCGTAATTCTCGGCGTCACTTTAAGTTCTTTTTTTGGAGCGGTGAAGGAAGTGAATTTGAAAAAAACCGAGTCGCTGAAAATCGCTGGCTACGAAATAAAATTTAACGATGTCGAATATTTCGCCGGTAAGAATTTTCTCGCCAGACAAGGAGATTTTACGATTTTGAAAAATGGTAAAGAGCTCGGAAAACTTACGCCGCAGCTGCGCTATTACCACACTGCCGAACAAACCACCAACGAAACTTCTATCCGTCACCAAATTTTTTCTGATCTTTATTTGGTGATCGGCAATAAAGACGAAAAGGAAAATTACGCCGTCCGCGCTTACTACAAACCGTTTATTTTTTTGATTTGGATGGGATGTGGGATGATTTTTTTGGCGGTGGTTTTTGGAATTAAAAAATCAAAACATCGCTGAATTAAAATCTGATTTGAAAAAATGGGACATATACCCAAACTGATTCAAGAAACCGATCTTTTACAACTTGACCCCGCAACAAGTGCTGGGTGACAACTCATACTCAGTGTCACCCCGCACTTGTTGCGGGGTCAAGAAAGCTGAAAAGGAAATCGGTGTCTTCAACTTGAGCGAGTATAGAATCAAAGTGGTTCAGATCGTGAGAGGCGTTAATGCGATCACGATTTCGGGAAATAAAATTAATGGCAGCACTGACCCGAGAAGGGAAGGTGCGATAATTGGGAGATGAAAATATGCCGCGATCTAAAGAAATAATGAGAGATCTTGTTTGGGCATGCATGACAAATAACACTGACAGTATAACGAAAATCTTGCGGGAAAGATCTAACGAAGATCTCGCTAATGCAATTTTTTTTGGTGATCCAGATTTAGTCGCAACCGGACATTTTATTGGCGCGCCCCCATTGTGGATAGCTTCTTTTTCTGGTCATAAAGAGGCGGTGGGGAAACTTTTAGAGTTTGGCGCTCGTCCATTTGTTACTGGGCCTTACGATGAATCATCTTTGTCAATAGCGGCAAGAAAGGGGCATGTAGAAATAATAAAAAAACTTTTACCCGAAATAGAAAAACACACTGTCGACTCGTACAAAAAAGATCATTGCAAAAAAGCGTTTTTTACAACACCTCAGTATTTTTCTTTGTTAGCCGAAATTGAGGGCGTTGACTCTTTGCGTAGAATTTTTTCAGAAGAAATTTTGAGTAGTCTGGCTGAGAGAGAAGATTCTGAAGAGAGGAAAAAATTAGAAGAAGCAGAGAGAGTTAGGGCTGCGGAAGAGTCACGATTGAGCAGAGGAAAACCATTTCCAAAATCATCAGCGGACCATGAATGGAGGCGAAGACTAGTTGGTGAAATCATCGGTAATACTACGACATCTCCACGTCGCTATACCCCGATTTTTATCCCGAAACCTCCAAATTTAAAGCACTAATAAACATGAAATTCAAAATCTACCAACCCACAAAATCTGCAATGCAATCTGGCCGCAAAAATACCAAAAAATGGTTGATGAATCCGATTGAGGAAAATGGTGTTCGATCAGTGAATTCACTGACTGGCTGGATTTCAGCGAGCAATACTGCGTCGCAACTTCAATTTGAATTTTCGAGCAAAGAAGAGGCAATTAAATTCGCCGAAAGCAGAAATTTTTCCTACGAAATTTTTGAGCCGAAATCGGCAACGCTGAAGAAAAAATCTTACGCAGAGAATTTTACGGGGTAGATTAAACCCGATTCAAGATACCGAACTCAAAGTTCGTCATTGCGAGCATAAGCGAAGCAATCCAGATACTTGAAACACATGGATTGCTTCGCTTTGCTCGCAATGACGAGCTCAAAAAATGAGCTCTGCTTCTTCAACTTGAATTGGTACAGAAAGACATATTTTTTAAAAACTTGATGCTTCAAATCACCGCAATCCTCGCAGAAAAAATCAGCACTAATCACCAAAAAATTTCAGAATTTTTTGCGGAAAAATTTTTGCAGGCACCTGCCATTTTTTACAATTCGGTCGATCTGCGTCACTCAGGTTCTAAAATTGCACCGATCGATACCAACTGCTTTCCTGCTGGCTTCAACAACCTTTCCGCCGATTCAAAAATAGATGCAAAAAAAATCTCTGACGAATTTTTCTCAGCGAATTTTTCGGACGCGAAAAAGATTTTGATCATTCCTGAAAATCACACGCGCAATTTGCGCTATCTCGAAAATGTTCGAAATTTGCAGGAAATTCTTGGCACAGAAAAAGAAGTTTTGGTTGGAACTTTGATCGCGGAGATCAAAGAAAAAACCGTGATCGATTTAGAGAATGGCCATTCTTTGACGCTTCATCCGCTGACAAAAAAATCTGGAAAAATTATTACGATCACAAGTTTTGAGGCTGACGTAATTTTGCTGAACAATGATCTCAGCGACGGCATTCCCGAAATTTTTAAAAATTGCACGACACCGATTACACCCTCGCCAAATCTGGGCTGGCACTCTCGTCGCAAATCTCATCACTTCGACATTTACAACCAACTCGCACAAGAATTAGCACAAATTTTAGGAATCGATTCTTGGCTGATTTCCTCGATGCACACAACTTGCGAAGAGGTTGATTTTAAAGAGCGCAAAACACTTGAACCGCTGGCAAAAAAAGTCGACGAATTGCTCGAAAATTTACGTAAAAAATATCAGGAATATGGCATTGCTGATGAGCCTTATTGCTATGTCAAAGCTGACAGCGGAACTTACGGGATCGGGGTTTGGCCGGTTTTTTCGGGACAAGAAGTTTTGGACATCAACAAAAAAGAGCGCAACAAAATGAGCGTGCTCAAAGGCTCGGTGCAAAATACGCGCGTGATCATTCAAGAGGGCATAAAAACCATCGATAAAATTGACGGAAAAATTGCTGAGCCGATGATCTACATGATCAATGGGCAGGTGGTTGGAAACCTCTTTCGCGCTAATGAAAATCGCGACGAAAAAATTAGTTTAAATGCTGCTGGTGCAAGTTTTTTTGATCTGAGAAATCTGAGTGAGAATCAGTTGAAACTCGGATTGGAAAAGAATAGAATTGCTGAAGTTTATTCAGTGATTGCAAGGCTTGCGGCGCTTGCAGCTTCAATTGAAAACTCACAGATTAAAAATGATTAAACGTTCTAAACCCCTCATCGGCATCGTCCCAGACTACAAAGAAGGCTGCGCCACTGGCTACTCAAAAGGAAATTACTATGCTTTGCGCGCCAATTATGTTGAGATGATTAACAAGGCTGGCGGCGCTGCTGTCATACTTTCCTACGATTACGACTTGATCGATTATTATCTTAATTCACTCGATGGATTGATGGTTGTTGGCGGATATTTTGACATTCATCCCAAGCGCTACGGCGAAGAAAAAATTCATCCGACGGTAAAATTAAATGATGTGCGCGAAGAATTTGAACATCAGCTTGGACTTAGAGCCATCAAGACGCAACTACCACTCCTCGGAATTTGTAACGGCATGCAATTGATCAATGTTTTGCATGGCGGAAAAGTTATTCAGCATATTCCAGACGAAGAAAAATTTATGGATCACGAGCAAAGTCACGTTGATGGTTTTGATGATTACCATCGCAGCTATCACGAAGTTGCGGTCGCAAAGAATTCAAAACTTTTTGCGATTGTTGGTGAGGAAAAAATCAAAACTAATTCGTCGCATCACCAAGCGGCAAAAACTGCTGGAGCAGAATTAGTTGTGGCTGCGCAGGCTTCGGATGGAATTATTGAAGCGGTGGAAAAGTTAGATCATCCATTTTGTTTAGGTGTGCAATGGCATCCGGAATTTGGAGTTTCTGCTGCGGATGAAAAGATTTTTGCAGCTTTTGTGGATGCGGCGCGGGAGTATAAAAATTCGAAGTAAACCAATGGACCCCGCAACAAGTGCGGGGTGACACCCTAACTGCAACAAGTGCGGGGTGACAATAACCGCAATATCTTACTGTGTTTGTCACCCCGCACTTGTTGCGGGGTCCATAAAAAAATTAAAAATGACCGAAATAAAATCAGAAGAAAATGTAATCCCCAAGGGAATCCGCGTTGCGAAAGTGATCGCCCAATCAGGCCATTGCTCGCGCCGTGAGGCTGAAGAATTAATCGCCGAAGGTCGCGTTAAGGTTAATGGCGAGACAATCACCAGCCCCGCGACTTTCATCACGGATCATTCGGTGAAGATTGACGACAAGTTGATCAATGCCAAACAAGCCACGCGGCTGTGGCTCTTTCATAAGCCGGAAGGGGTTTTGACGACAACGAAAGATCCTCACAATCGCAAAACTATTTTCGATTTACTGCCGAAAAATATGCCGCGGACGATTTCCGTCGGAAGGCTAGATTACAACACCGAAGGGCTTTTGCTTTTAACAACCAGCGGCGAACTTTCGCGCTACATGGAGCTGCCGAAAAATAAATGGGTGCGCAAATATCGCGCCCGCGTTTTCGGAAAAATTAATCACGAAAGATTAAAAAAATTAGAGAATGGAATCACTGTTGACGGCACTCGCTACGGTTCGATCAAAGTGGAAGTCGAGGTAGAAAAAACTTCAAATTCTTGGCTAAAAATTTCGCTCGAAGAAGGAAAAAATCGTGAAATTAGAAAAGTGATGGAGCATTTGGGGCTGCAAGTAAACCGCCTGATTCGCGTTTCTTACGGACCGTTTAGCCTCGGGGAATTGAAGGTTTGCGAAGTGAAAGAGGTGACGAAGGCGGTGATGAGAAGTTCGTTTGGAACAGAGTTTAAATTTTAATTTTTCTGGACCCCGCAACAAGTGCGGGGTG
>CAIYMZ010000156.1 GCA_903927415.1 uncultured Alphaproteobacteria bacterium | reverse complement strand
CTCAATTTTTTAGTTCGTCACTCCGAGCTTCGCGAAGCAATCCATATGCTTCAACCTTCTGGATTGCTTCGCTAAAGATCGGAGTGACGAACTATCCTGGATTTCTAATGACGGATCTGGGTTTAAAAAATTAAATTATGACTAAAATCCGTTCCTCAATTTTTAATCTAATTCCTTTTTTAATCATCATCGCTGGAGCTTTGTTTGTCAGGCTTTACGGCCTTAGCGATTATGCATTTAATGATGATGAGTCTTGGCATCTAGTTGTTGCTGATCAAAAAAGTTTGTTCGATGTAATTTTGTATAATTTTCAACAAGAAGTTCATCCGCCACTATCCTACATAATTTGGCATCTGATGCTGCAAGTAAGTTCGAATGATTTGTGGCTGCGCATGTCGTCAATTGTTCCTGGGATTTTACTTATTCCATCAGGTTATTGTTTCGGTCGGCTTTACATCGGCAAGGCTGCGGGATGGGCGATAGCATTTATTTTTGCGTTTGGGACGTTGCCCGTAGTCATCAGTGCTACGATTCGAGCCTATTCGCCTCTCATGCTAGCTTTGATTTGGATGGCAATCTTTGCCTACAAATACAGCGCTGAAAATCTCAAATCAAAATATCTGGTTTATTATTCCATGATGGCGGTGATTGCGATTGAGTTGCACCACGGAGCTGCTTTTCCACTGCTTGCATTTGGATCTTCAATGTCACTTCAAGCGTTTCGCAATAAAAATAAAAAGCACTTTGTTGCAATTGCGTTGATACATTTTTGTCTCGCTCTTGCTGTTGTTGGTTATGCTGAAATTTTGATCAGACATTATGGTCTAGTTACCAATGACGGTTATTTCGAATGGACAGGTGATGCGTTGGAAAGTCTAGCTGCCTATTTGTGTCACTTCCTGACATTATTTTTTTCTTTCATATCAGTTGCAAAAGGACTTGTCTCAATAATATTTTTATTCTTGCTGGTGGCGTTGTTTCTGGTTCCAATTTCTTTGTTCAAAAAAAAGAAATGGCAGTTGTTGCATCTGGTTTTCACTCCAATTGTTGCATTATGCTTTGCCGATAGTTTTGGTTATTACCCATTTTCTCACACTTTACGCAATAACCTGTTTCTCTGTATATCGTTGATAATTCTTTACGGATATTTTGTGCAGATGGTTTGTGAATATGCAGCTAGAGTAAAATCTGATTTGGATAAAAATTCGATATTAACATTTCGGGAATTGATCAAAAATAAAAATCTTTCAGCGAGTCTTTTGATTTATAAAGTGATTCCAAAGCTATTCCAAAAATCTCGGTGGCGAAGCTGTTTTAAACCACTGGCAGCTTTATTTTTGACGGTATTGGTGGTGGTTCACTTCTTTCAAAATAATTTTTTTAGAAGTGATCTCCCCAGCTGTATAGAGCTCAGTATCTCTAAGTCTGATAAAAATCTACTACATGAAAAATTAGCGCACAAAAACACCTCAGATAATGTTTTTGTTACGATTCAAAAAAATATTTGGGATATGCAATTAATGAGTAAAGATCATGGTCAAATTGAAATCATCACTAAAAATCTTGCGAAATTTCAGAATGACAAAATGACAATTTATTTTACGGCCTTTCCGGCAAGAGAGAAGAGTGTCACGGGCTCCATGATCGAGTATAAACTTTTTTTTGGGGATTTATTCAGCTATTTAAAATCAAAAAAAAAGTTCGGCCAAGTTAAGTCGATTACCTTGTTTGAGCTGGGGTTAAGAACGGACTTTATTAGCTCGGTATTTCAGCCACAATTTGTTGAAATAGATCGTTCAAAATCTGGTTTTTATCAGCTAATTCGTGACAGAGAGCGCGATGAGATGAGCTGGACAATCCATAGTTCAAGCCAAGTTTTGGATAAATTTTTTATGGTTCCGCTTGGCGCTAAATGTGGGAAGGAAATTTTAATATTAAGCTTTACCACAAAATTTGTGGAAGACGAAATTCTGGCCAAAAGGTTTTTTAAAAAATCATGAACAAAATAACAAATTCTCATCAAAATAGCTTGTTAGTTTACATCGTAGCCTACAACGCTGCGCAGCATATTGAGTTGGTGTTGGATGTGATTCCTTCTGACGAATTAAAAAATTATGAAATTTTGATCAGTGACGATTGTTCCAGCGATTGCACCTCGGATATCGTCAAAAATTATCAGCAAAGAAATCCCGATAAAAACATCAAACTTGTAACTCAGAAAAAAAATTTGGGATATGGTGGCAATCAAAAATTCGGTTATGACTACGCCATTAAAAATAATTTTTACGCAGTGGTTTTAATTCATGGCGACGGGCAATATTCGCCAAAACTTATTCCTCAGATGATGGGGAAGATCATAGATGGAAGCGGCGATGTTGTGCTTGGATCAAGAATGTTAAATAAAAAATCAGCTCTAGATGGCGGCATGCCTTTCTACAAATTTATCGGCAACATCATTTTAACGAAGGTGCAGAATTTACTGCTTGGCGTAACTTTATCCGAGTTCCACACTGGTCTTCGCGCTTATAAAACAGATGCTTTAGCGCGGGTGCCGTTTCATCACAACAGTAACGGATTTTCTTTCGACACCGATATTCTGATTCAAATGATCAACAACAAAATGTGCATAGGTGAGATATCTATCCCTACCCATTACGGTAGTGAAATTTGCAGAGTGAATGGGGTGAAATATGCCTGCGAAATTATGCTCGCGACAGTGGTTTCGAGGTTGCAATGGATAAGAATTTTTTATCGCAAAAAATTTGATTACAGGGTCTAGTGTTGATGATCATGGTGATGTTGGTAAATCGTTACCTCGTCGCGATTGCCAAAAAGTGAAAGATATTCTGGATGTTGGTTCACAGATTCCGGTGAACCGTGACAGCAAACATGGTGATTGATACAAAACACCACATCGGTTTTTTGCATCACCATATGAAGATCGTGCGAGATCAATAAAATCGCGCAATTATTTGCCTTTCTAACTTCATCGATGATTTGGTAAAAATCCTGTATTGCCGAAATATCCATATATTGCGTGGGTTCATCGAGCACAAGTAAATCTGGTTTATTGACGAGCGCGCGTAGAAATAAAATTTTTTGTAATTGTCCACCGGACAAATCATGAATTTGTTTGTTAAGAATTTTTTTTACATTCAGGTGCGAAATCAGGTTTTTCAAAGTTTCATCGAGTTCAATTTTATGCGTGGAAAGCTGAATAAAATCTTGGGCAGTGAGAGGAATCGTTTTATCGATCTCAATTTTTTGTGGCATGTAGCCAATTTTTATTTTGGAAGTCTTTATGCCAGATCCAGCTGAAAAGGTTGAACTACGATTAAGCATTTTTGCCAAAAAGTCGAAGTCAGAAATCGCTCTCTTTAACTGGATTGGGTAAATTACCTTGCCGGAAGTTGGTTTGAGGATACCAAGCAAGATGCGTGCGATCGAAGTTTTACCCCCACCATTTGGGCCGATCAAAGTGGTGATCTCACCTTTTTTTAGTTGCAGTGAAATTTTATCGATGATTTTCTGACCATCAATTTTCAGGCCAATATTTTCTAATTCCGCGATGATCATTTAATCTATGAAACTTTTTCTAAATTTTTTTCTACTACTATGGATCGTTGCTAGTAGTGGCTTTGCGCAAGAAGTTAATTCTAAAAATCCAACGATAATTGCCTCAATAAATCCAATTTACCAAATCCTTTTGTCGATTACTGAAGATAAAAACAACAGCATTTTAATCATTAATCCCAGCATCTCAGAGCATAATTACCAACTTAAAAAAAGTGATGTTAAATTTTTTTCTAAGGCTGATTTAATTTTTTATGTTGATGACAATCTTGAGGTAAGTTTTACAAAATTAAT
>CAIYMZ010000155.1 GCA_903927415.1 uncultured Alphaproteobacteria bacterium | reverse complement strand
CAGCCGAGCAAAACTGAAACTATTCGCGCATTTTTTTTCTTCGCTGAAGTGATTAAATTAAATCCCGAAGCATTGGTGAAGCCCGTTTTCATCCCTTCCGCACCTTTGTAATCAACAAGCACGTGATTGTGCGTTTGGTATTTTTTGCCGCGGTAAATAAATTCTCGCATTGCAAAAAGATGATAAAATTGTGGAAAATCTTTTTTGATTGCTTTGACGAGACGCGCCAGATCATAGCTCGTGGTATATTGTCCCTCTTCGTGAAGTCCGCTGGCATTGTGAAAACTGCTGTTAATCATTCCCAATGTCTGCGCTTTTTCATTCATTCTGCGCACGAATTCCCATTCATTGCCTGCCACCGCTTCCGCCAAAGTCACTGCTGCTTCATTGAATGATTTTACAACCACGCCGTAGATCGCCTCACCAAGTAAAATGCGATCACCCTCGCGCAGATTCATCGTGTTAACTTTGTTGATCTTAGAAATTTCTTCACCACGCGCCGAAATTGTTAAAATTTTTCCAAGAGTAAGTTGATGTTTTTCGAGAGCTTCAAAAGTGAGGTAGAGAGTCATTAGCTTCACTAGTGACGCGGGATAATAAATTTCATCCGACCGAATTTCGGATAAAATTTCTCCGGATTTTTCAGCGAAAACGAGGTAGGAATAATTTTTGCTGCAACCGGTTTCGGTGGCAAAAGAGCTGGAAAAGAAAAAGAAAATGACGCTGAAAAAAAATAAAAAAAATTTCATAATTTTAAAATTTCTTGAGCAGCTTTTTTACTGGGATTAATAACGCTGCCCAGCCCCATCAACTTTAGCGCCGCAGCACTTTCGCTGATTTGTTTTTCAGCAAAATTTTTATCCAAGATTAATTTTTCCAGCAGCGTAGCAATTTTTTCCGCCTCACAATTTTTTTGCAGCATTTCCGGGATTAATTCCTTGTTCAAAATTAAATTAATCAGATTGGCGAATTTAATTTTGATCATTCTTTTGACGATGAAATGGGTGAGGAAATTAATCTTGTAGGCAATGAGCATTGGGATGTGGTAGAGCGAGAATTCGAGCGTGTTGGTGCCAGATTTGGCAAGGGCAAAATCAGTGGCAAAAAGCGCTGAATCTTTCTCATCTTTTTCGATTAAAAAATATTCCACTTTTAATTCTTGCACCATTTCCAAAACCAAATCGCGCGTTTTGTCGGTGAGTGGAATCACGATTTTTAAATTCGGAATTTTTTGCGAAAGCAAATTAATCGCACCAATAAATTCTGGAAAAATTTTTTTCACTTCACCGCTTCTGCTTCCAGGTGTGACGCAGATCAGGACGTCATTTTCTGCGATCGAATATTTTTTTCTGAAGCGCAAATTCTCAGATTTTTTTTCAGAAAAATCCGGCGCATTTTCAATAATTGGATTGCCAATAAAAATTGTTTTGAGCCCGTATTTTTCAAAATAAGGCGGCTCAAACGGAAGAATCGCGAGGAGTAAATCGTAAAGCTTAGAAATTTTTTCTGCCCGCTTCGGACGGTACGCCCAGACCGACGGCGCAATTAAATGAATTTTTTTTGGACCAATGCACCTCCTCAACCCCCCATCCCCCTCTCCTCCTAAATAGAAGGAGAGGGGAAGGTCGCGCATTCGTTCGCTTTGCTCACTTCGCGTCGACTTCTTAGTAACAAGAGATTGTAGTTTTTTTACCACCCGAAAACAAAAATCTGGCGAATCAATCGTAATCAAAAAATCCGGCTTCTCTTCAATGATCAAATCCGCTGTCTGTTTGATTCGACGCAGTATTTTTGCGAGGTGAGGCACGACCTCAAAAAATCCCATCACCGATAATTCCTCCATCGGAAAAATTGAAATCAACCCCTGCTCTTGCATCAATTTTCCACCAACTCCAATGAATTCACTTTGTGAATTTTGCAGCTTTAATTCTGCGATCAACTTGCTGCCGAGCAGATCGCCAGACGCTTCGCCGGCAATGATGAAAAATTTCTTTGTCATACTTTACTTTTTTTAGTTAGGCACCGATAGTCCACAATGTCATGCTGAGCCTGTCGAAGCATGATTCAAGCCCGAATTCCAAATCATGCGCAGACAGGCTCAGCATGACATCGAGATAAAATTAATTCCAAAAAACTAAGCAAAAATGTCAAAAAGAAAAACAGCCATCGCTGGTGCAACTCGTAAAATAGCAGTTGCTGGCGCAACGGGAAATGTCGGCCGTGAAATTTTAAACATCCTTGCGGAGAGAAATTTTCCGGCGGATGAAATCGTGCCACTAGCTTCACGAAATTCAGTTGGTCAAAAAGTTTATTGTGGCGACAAAGCCTTGACTGTGCAGGCTCTGGAAGATTTTGATTTTACGGGAACCGGAATCGGATTATTTTCTCCGGGTGGAAAAGTCTCCGCAATTCACGCACCAAGAGCTGCGGCACAAGGCTGTGTCGTGATCGACAACACTTCGCATTTTCGGATGGAACGCGACATTCCGCTCGTCGTTCCCGAAGTAAATCCTGAGGCAATCGCTGATTACAAAAAGCGCGGAATCATTGCCAATCCTAACTGCTCGACGATTCAAATGGTCGTCGCTTTGAAACCTTTGCACGATTTGGCAAAAATCAAACGCATCGTCGTCGCCACCTACCAAGCCGTGTCTGGCGCGGGCAAAGAGGCAATGGATGAACTTTACGATTCAACAAAAAAAATCTACGCCAACGCTCAATCCGAACCGAAAAAATTTTCCAAAAGAATCGCCTTCAATGTCATTCCCCAAATCGATTCCTTCATGGAAGACGGCGTGACCAAAGAAGAGTGGAAAATGAAAGTTGAGACCAAAAAAATTCTCGGCGCTGACATCGCGGTTGAAGCCACTTGCGTGCGCGTGCCAGTTTTCAACTGCCATTCCGAAGCGGTGAATGTTGAATTCGAAAACCCAATTTCCGTCGCACAAGCACGTAAAGCTTTGGAGAAAGCTGACGGCATTTTGGTTTTTGACCGCCCCTCCGAAATGATTTTCGCCACGCCAATCGACGTCTCAACGCAAGATGCGGTTTACGTTTCGCGAATTAGAAAAGACGATTCAGTGAAAAATGGCCTGTCGCTGTGGGTGGTTGGAGACAATCTGCGCAAGGGCGCGGCACTAAATGCAGTGCAAATTGCGGAGATTTTGGTGCGGGATTACGGATTTTAGTTTTAAGCCTGGTCCTCTCCCTCGTCATCCTTGGCGCAACGCGCCGAGGATCTCAGGCGCTTTAACTCCGAGT
>CAIYMZ010000154.1 GCA_903927415.1 uncultured Alphaproteobacteria bacterium | reverse complement strand
GGGGTGACACTGAGTATGAGTTGTCACCCCGCACTTGTTGCGGGGTCCAGTTGTAAAAGTTCGGTATCTTGAATCAGGTTGGGTATAAACACCAAGCCAAACTCCTGAGATCCTTTCGGGCCAAGGATGACGACAAAGCGGTTGCTACGGTGTTGATATCCTTGTCTCCGCGCCCAGATAAATTCACAATAATAGTCTGATTTTTTTTCATTTTTTTTGCCAATTTACAAGCGTAGGAAATTGCGTGCGATGATTCTAAAGCGGGAATAATTCCTTCCGTTTTGCACAGAAGTTGAAAGGCGGTGATGGCTTCTGCATCAGTGGCGCTGACATATTCGACGCGTTTGATTGAGTGCAAATAAGCGTGTTCGGGACCGATGCCGGGATAGTCTAGGCCCGCGGAAATAGAGTGCGCGTCTTGAATTTGTCCGTCGTCATTTTGCAGAAAATAAGTTTTATTTCCGTGTAGCACCGAAACACTTCCGCCCGCGATTGACGCGGCGTGAGCGTTAGTTTTTAAGCCCTTTCCAGCCGCCTCAACACCGAACATTTTTACGGGAGTTTCAAGAAATGGATAAAATAATCCGATCGCATTCGAACCGCCACCGATGCAGGCCACAAGGGCATCGGGCAGCTTTCCTTCCGCTGCTAGAATCTGCTCTTTTGCCTCGGTGCCGATGATTGAATGAAAGTCGCGAACCATTGCTGGATAAGGGTGCGGGCCGGCAACGGTGCCGAGCAAATAATAGGTTTCGCGAGCATTGGTGATCCAGTCGCGCATCGCTTCATTGATGGCATTTTTTAAACTTTTGGAACCGCTCTCAACCGGCACTACATCTGCTCCGAGGAGCTTCATGCGGAAAACATTTTGTGCCTGTCTTTCTACATCTTTTGCGCCCATGTAAATCACGCAAGGCAGTGAAAAAAGTGCGCAAACTGTGGCAGTTGCGACGCCATGTTGACCAGCTCCCGTTTCAGCAATGATGCGCTTCTTGCCCATTCTTCTAGCGAGCAAAATTTGGCCGAGACAATTGTTAATTTTGTGCGATCCGGTGTGGTTTAAGTCCTCGCGTTTTAGATAAATTTTTGCGCCGTTAATTTTTTTAGTGAGCTGCGAAGCGAGATATAGCGGGCTTGGACGACCGACATAGTTTTTTAAATAATAAGCAAATTCTTTCTGAAATTCTGGATCAGCTTTAGCTTTTTTGTAAGCCTCTCCAAGCTCCAACACGGCTGGCATCAAGGTTTCAGCAACATAGCGCCCGCCAAATTGGCCGAACTTTCCACTATCATTTGGTTGGTTGTAGGTCATCTGAGAAGTAGGATGGAATTAGAAACGGTAAGGCGTCGCAAGCTAAGAGTGGTTAAATCTTTTTCTACAATTTTTTTAGAAGTTCGTGGTTGACACAAGAATTTCCATCCATAATTTTCCCATAAATTTCCATATTTCTCCAAATAATCCAAAATTTCTCCAGTGGCGTTATTTCTTTCCGCTTTCACAAACAAAATTGATGCAAAGGGCCGCGTATCAGTGCCGCCGCAGTTCCGTGCGTCTTTGGTGAATCCAGAATTTTCGGGAATGATCGTTTATGAATCCTTTACCAACGATTGCATTGAGGGCTGTGACATTGAGCGCATCCGCAAGCTTTCCGAATCAATTGACAATCTAGATCAATTTTCTGAAGAGCGCGATTCTCTAGCAGCAGCGCTACTCGGCGCTTCGGTGCAACTTACGATCGATGCTGATGGTCGTGTGATTTTGCCGGAATCCATGCTTAAAAAAGTGAAGATCAAGTCCACAGTCACCTTCGTTGGCAAAGGTTCGATTTTTGAAATTTGGCAGCCGGAAAAATTTGATGAGCACATGGTGAAAGCTAAAAAAGGCGCGAAAGACAAGCTCAATCTTTTGAAGGTGGTGAAATGAATAAAAGTTTTTGCAAATCAGATCTTTTGCCGCAAAGAAGTCGACGCGTAGCGAAGCGAATGCGCGACCTCCCCCTACTCTCCTATTTAGGAGAGGAGGGGGATGGGGGGTTGGAGAGGTGCATATTTCATCAGCCAGTTTTATTAGCAGAAGTAATCAAAAATTTAGCTCCAAAAAAAGATGAAATTTACCTCGATGGAACTTTTGGTGCAGGTGGATATTCACAGGCCATTCTTGATGAAGCAGCATGTCAGCTTTACGCAATTGATCGCGATGAATCAGCAGAAAAATTCGCAGAAAAATTAACAAAAAAATTCGGAGAAAATTTTATTTTTTTGCGCGGAAAATTTTCTGATTCGCAAAAACTTTTAGCAGAAAAAAACGTTGCGAAGCTAGATGGGATGGTGTTCGACATCGGTGTGTCATCAATGCAATTCGACGATAAATCGCGCGGATTTTCTTTTGATTCTGACGCGAAGCTCGACATGAGAATGGATCAAAAAAATTCCCTCAGTGCTTTTGAAATTGTTAACGAAGCCAGTGAAGAAGAGCTCTCACGTATCATCAAAGAATTTGGCGAAGAGCCGAAAGCAAAAAAAATTGCTAAAAAAATTATCGCAAAACGCACCGAAAAACCGATCACAACTTGTCGTGAATTGGCCGACATTGTTCGCTCTTTTTACTTCGGTTATTTCAAAACCGATCCAGCAACAAAAACTTTTCAAGCGCTGCGAATTTTTGTGAATCAGGAATTGGATGAACTTAAGGGCGCCTTGGCCTCATCTGTTACTCTGCTAAAAAAAGGCGGACGCTTAATCGTCGTTTCTTTTCACTCTCTCGAGGACCAAATCGTCAAAAATTTTCTCAAAAAAGAATCGGGCGCAGACCAAGTTGTTTCAAGATATCAGCCCGAAATTCAACAAGGAAATTCAGCAAAAAATTTTCACGTAATAACCAAGTCAGCGATTTCTCCAACCGAGGAAGAAATCGCTGCCAACCCGCGTGCGCGCTCAGCTCGCATGAGGGTTGCGATTAGAATTTAACAGAAAAATGAAAGAGCTTTGGCAATCATTAAACAAATTTTACTTCGCAAATTGCGCGCTAGTTGCGTCAGTTGCACTTAGTATTTTGTTGATGTTTGTGGTCCAATTTAAAGTCGAAGCTTTGCAAGATGGAGTCGTAAAAACCGAAAATGAAATTGCTGCTTACGAAGATGAAATTCAACTTTTGGAAGTTGAGTGGGTTTATCTCACAAGGCCGGAAAGGCTTCGCATTCTAGCCTCGCGCTATCTAGAAAATAACGGCTACGCACTTGCCAGCCAAATCAAAAATGAAGAGAAATTAGAAAAATATTACTTCGCAAATTATCAGAAAATTGAAGGTGGAGAGGTGGTTGCTAGTGAATCTGGCCAATCTGTGGAGAGGGTTTCATTTTAACTTTTTTTAACCCGCTTCTCGAGTTTTTTAATTCTATTTTTGTCCTGAAAACCTGCGATAATTCTGCTTAAAATATTTTGAGAACAAGCGAGGAGTCCAAAAATTAATCCACAAACAAAAAGCACAATCATCACCACAAAAATTCTAGTTTCGATGTCGAATGGAAGTGGGTGAAGATGAATGGTCACGGCATCGCGATTATTGACCATGAAGATCACCAAGCAAATTAAAAAAAGAGAAAGAATGGTTGTTTTGATGATGCTAAAAATTGATTTTAGAATGGTCATAAAATTAAGAGTTTTGGTTAAATAAAATTTCGAATAATTTTTCATCAATTTCAGGTTTCTGTTTAAACCAAGCTTCGAAGCCAATCAAGGCCTGAAAAACTAGCATGCCGATTCCAGTCAAGATTTGATTCCCACGGGCTTCTGCGGTTTTTAAAAGTTCTGTCATTAGCGGTTTGTAAACGATGTCATAAACGAGTGCAGATTTTTTTAGGTTTTTTAAATCGAGCTCCAAAACTGCTTGGCCAAGCATTCCAAGCGGTGTTGAATTCACGAGCAAATCACACTGATTTAAGTTTTTTTCAAATTTTTTTTTGTCCAAAAATTTTAATTCACATTTTTTTTGCTGCGCGAAATCGGCAAAATTTTTGATTAATTCTGTTGTGCGAAGTTCGCTGCGATTGGTTATGAAAATATTTTTTACGTCAGATTTTATTAATGCGTAAACCACAGCCCTCGCAGCTCCTCCGGCTCCGATAACAAAAACATTTTTACCATTTAAATCAAAATCGGGCTGAGAATTTTTTAGATTATTTAAAAATCCTTCGGCATCAGAATTATGGCCAAAAAGTTTTTTATCGGGAGTAATGATCACAGTGTTAACTGCGCCAGTTAGCTCAGCAGTTTTACTTTTATAATCGCAAATTTTGAAGATTTCTTCCTTGTGTGGAAGGGTGACGTTAAAGCCAGCAAAGCCTGAATCAACTAGTTTGGCAACCGCTTCTGACAAATTATTTTTTGTCACTTGTAGCGCTTCATAACTTCCATCAATTTTATATTTTTCTAAAAAAAAATTGTGAATTTTTGGTGAAAGCGAGTGCGAAATCGGATCACCGATCACTGCCGCTTTTATTCCAACGGCTTTTTTAGCAATGTCATTTCGACAAAATCCTGTTGCCCAATCAATCAAATCAATAGCTTTGTAAGCCTTATCCCGCGCGGATTTGAAGGAATCTGATTCGGCGACGATGTTTAAAACCCGTCCACCATTTGCTAAAATTTTTCCGTCTTTTTTTATCGTGCCGGCGTGAAGAATTTTTACGTTTGGAATTTTTGCAGCTTCTTCCAAACCCTTGATTTCACTGCCTTTTTCATAGTTTTCGGGATAGCCATTGGCGCACATCACGACGCAAACTAATTTTTTTTCGGCGTCAAATTCAATTTGAAATTGGTCGAGATTTCCGTCAATTGCGGCTTCGATTAATGCGACAAAATCAGATTTGATTCTGGGTAGAATAACCTGTGTTTCAGGGTCTCCGAAGCGCACGTTGAATTCTAAAAGTTTCGGTCCGTTTTTGCCGATCATCAAGCCGGCGAATAAAATTCCGCGGAATGGCGCGCCAGCATTTTCAAGGCCGCGTAGCGTTGGCGTGATAATTTCGGCGATAATTTTTTTCTCCATTTCGGCGTCGATGAAAGGTGAGGGGGCGAAGGTGCCCATGCCGCCCGTGTTCTGACCGGTTTCATTTTCGCCGACTTTTTTGTGATCGTGAGCGAAGCCCAAGGGGATAAAATTCGGAATAAAGTTTTTTCCGTCGCAAAGCACGAAATAGCTGGCTTCAAAACCGTCGAGAAATTCTTCGATGATTATTTTTTTTCCGGCCTCGCCAAATTTTCCTGAGAGAATTTCTTTGATCGCAATTTCAGCTTCCTGCAAATTTTGTGGGATGATCACACCCTTGCCAGCAGCTAGCCCATCGGCTTTAACAACGCAAGGAAATCCCAATTTTTTAGCAAATTCAGCGGCGCTTTTTTCATCAAGAAAAGTTTCGTAAGCAGCAGTCGGCACGCCATTTTCATCGGCGATTTTTTTCATAAAAATTTTTGACCCTTCGAGCTGTGCTGCAAATTTTGACGGTCCGAAAACGCGAATTTTATTTTTTTCTAAATCATCGACAAGTCCTTCAACTAAAGGCTGTTCCGGCCCTACAAAAACAAAATTAATTTTTTCGCGCTGACAAAAATCAATAATTTTTTGATGTTCATTTTGCTTGATTGAATCAACGATTTCAGCGATCGCAGCAATCCCAGCATTGCCTGGAAGTGCGAAAATTTTTATCTCTTGCGGCGATTTTTTAAACTGCTCACAAACCGCATGCTCTCTGCCGCCAGAGCCGATGACTAAAATTTTTTTCATGAAAGAGAATTTATGATTTAAGATTTAGGATTGAGGATTTAGACTGTTTCTACAAATCTTAAATTCTTAAATCCAAAATCCAAAATCTTAAATTTATGACCCTCAAAGAACACACGGTTAAATCCTACGACAAAGACCTGCAATCAATCGCTGGAACGCTTGACGAGATGGCAGATTTGGTTACGACTTCAATCGATATGGTCGCTGAAATGATTAAGTATAATCATGACGATTATCTCGAAAAAATCACGGCGCATGATTACAAAATTAATTCACTCGATTTCTTGGTGGAGAAAAAAATTACTGCTATGCTTGCGATGCGCCAGCCGATGGCTGTTGATTTGCGCTACATTGTCTCCGCTTTGAAAGTGGCGTCGAATTTGGAGCGAGTTGGCGATCAGGCGAAAAGCATCATCAAAAAAATTCACCGCATCGGTGCCAAAGCTTTTGATGCTCATGTTAGAAAATCGTTGTTGGAAATGGTGAATCTTTCGAAGGGTATGGTGCATGATTCGGTGGTAGCTTTTAACGATCAAGATTCGCAAAAAGCTGATGAAGTTTTGAAAAAAGATGACGAGATCGATGAAATTTACAGCGGTCTTTTTGGTATTTTGGAAGGTGATAATTTTAACAAAGAACAGGCTGAAAAAATCATCAACATTTTGTTCATCGCCAAAAGTTTTGAGCGCCTTGCTGACCACTCCACTAACATCGCTGAGATCACGAAATACGTGGATACAGGCGAAACCAAGTAACAAATGCAAACCAGAGAAGAAAAGCGTGAATCAGGGCAAATAGCCAAGCGGGACAACAAAGATGCGATGGCTTTTGCCGTAAATTTTCCGAAAGAAAAAATGGAACGCAAGCCAGATTGGATCCGCGTCAAAGCGCCTGTTTCCAAGGGTTACTACGAAACCAAAGAGCTGCTAAATTCAAAAAAATTACACACGGTTTGCGAAGAGGCGTCATGTCCCAACATTGGCGAATGCTGGTCGCAAAAGCATGCAACGGTGATGATTCTCGGTTCGGTTTGCACGCGAGCCTGCTCTTTTTGCAACATCGAAACCGGCAAGCCCGATGCCGTCAATCCGCACGAGCCGGAAAATGTTGGAGATGTCGCAAAAGTTTCTGGTCTCAAACACATCGTCATTACCTCGGTTGATCGCGACGATCTTGCTGATGGTGGCGCCGATCAATTCGTGAAATGCATCGAGAATGTGCGGCGCAAGGCTCCGCAAACTACGATCGAAATTTTAACACCAGATTTTTTACGCAAAAATGGCGCGATGGAAAAAGTTGTTGCTGCCAAGCCTGACGTCTTCAATCACAATATCGAAACCGTTCCCGGCCTTTACGGCTCAATACGTCCCGGTGCACGCTATTTTCATTCGCTAAGTCTTTTGAAGCGCGTGAAGGAGATCGATCCAACAATGTTTACAAAATCAGGATTGATGGTCGGGCTAGGCGAGACTAAGGAGCAAGTGCTGCAAGTTATGGATGACATGCGCTGCGCTGATATCGATTTTTTAACCATCGGCCAATATTTGCGCCCGACCTTGCGCCATGCGCCCGTTGATCGCTACGTCCATCCGGATGAGTTTGAGCTCTACAAAAAAATGGCCTACTCAAAAGGATTTTTGATGGTGTCTTCAAGTCCTTTGACCCGCTCTTCCTATCATGCGGGAGATGATTTTTCAAAGATGCGCGAAGAGAGATTGAGAAGATTGGCGGCAAAAATTAATTAAGAATTTTCATGAAAATTTTAGTAATTTTTTTTCTAATTCTTATCTCATCTTGCAAACAAAACTGGAGTTATGAAGGAAGCACCTCATCCCAACACTGGAGCGAGCTCGACGAGAAATTTAAATTCTGCAAAATCGGTTACAATCAATCACCAATCGACATCAAAGAAAAATTTTCGGAGAGTGATTTAAAATTTTCTTACTCACTTTCTGACGTAGAAAAAGAGAAAAAAAATTATGCGCTCAACATCAATTTCGACACGCCGAATTTTTTGCTACGCGGTAAAAAAAAATACAATTTGCGTTCGCTAGTTTTTCATCATCCGAGCGAGCATTTGATTAGCGGTAAGCCTCATTCACTCGAGCTACAAATTTACCATAAAAGTGAAGATGAGCAATGGTTAGTCGTGACGATTTTTTTGGAAGTCGGGAAAGAAAATTCTGAATTTAAGAAATTAATTTCTTTGCTGGTTTCGAAAGAAAATGAAGGGAAATTTGATTTGTCGAAAATTGTAAAATCCAACGATCAAACTTTTTTTTATGATGGCTCCAACACTACTCCTCCCTGCAAAGAAGGTGTGAAGTGGTATGTGATGCAAACGCCGATTGAGATTTCAAAAGAGCAGATGAACCAGATTATTCACTCGGCGATTTTTGTGAAAACTAATTCACGACCTGTTCAAGAATTTCATCCGGAGAAATATTAATTTACCCCTCGTTTTAAAGCTGGACGGGGTTTGTAACCCCGTCCACACGTTCAGTTCAAACTAAAAGCTGAAATGAACATGAAGACGGGGTTACAAACCCCGTCTTGCGCGAGGACATGACTTACGACTAATGATCCTCAATCCCCCCCAAACCCAAGCCATCCAAAATACCTCCGGTCCCTTGCTAGTCCTCGCTGGAGCCGGAACCGGGAAAACGCGCGTTTTAACTTCTCGCATCATCCACATCATAAATTCCGGCCTCGCATCGCCTTACCAAATCCTCGCCGTAACCTTCACCAACAAGGCTGCAGCGGAGATGAAGAAAAGAATTGGCGAGGTGATTGGCGACGCCGTTAACAATCTTTGGGTCGGAACTTTTCACTCGATTGCGGCGCGGATTTTGCGGAGGCATCCTGAAGTGGTGGGCTTGCGCAATGACTTCACGATTATCGATGATGATGATCAGACGCGTTTGCTCAAACAAATTCTCGGTGACTTCAACATCGACACGAAACAATTTCCGGCGAAGGCTTATCTCGGAAAAATTTCACGTTTGAAAGACAAAGTGGTTACGCCGCAAAGCATCGGAGATGTTGGTTTGCCGAAGCTCAAAGAAGTTTTTGAAACTTATCAATTTCGCCTAAAATCAATGAACGCCGCTGACTTCGGCGATCTCCTCACGCACAACCTTACCATCTTCAAAACCGCGCCAGACGCGCTTTCAATCTATCAAAATAAATTTCACTACATCCTCGTCGACGAATATCAGGATACCAACAACGCGCAATATCAGTGGCTTCTCCACCTCGCGGCGATGCATAAAAATATTTGCTGTGTTGGTGATGATGATCAGTCGATCTACAGCTGGCGCGGCGCAAACATCGCTAACATTTTACGTTTTGAAAAAGATTTTGCGGGCGCTTCGGTGATTCGCCTCGAACAAAATTATCGCTCAACTTCGCGAATTTTATCCGCCGCCGACGCAGTAATTTCCAACAATAAAGAGCGCCACGGCAAAAAACTTTGGACTGATGCTGGCGCCGGCGAGAAGGTAAAAATCCTATCTTTTCTTGATGACCGCATGGAGTCCGCAACCATTGCTGGCATGATCAAAAACGCCATCGCCAGCAAAAAATTTTATCCGACGCAAATCGCAATTTTAGTGCGGGCAGGCTACCAAACGCGTTCTTTCGAAGAGGCCTTCATCCAAAATTCCATCGCCTACAAAGTCATCGGCGGCATGAAATTTTACGAGCGCATGGAAGTGCGCGACGCCATCGCTTACTTGCGAATTTGCGCCAATCCATTCGATGATTTGGCGCTAAATCGAATTATTAACGTGCCGAAGAGAGGGGCGGGCGACGCAGCAATTTCAAGCCTTTACGAGAAATCAAAAGCAAACGGAATTTCTTTTTTTGCGGCGATAAAAAAATCTCTCGAGGAAAATTCTTTGAAGGGAAAATCGCGCGACGCGTTAAAATATCTGACAGATTTAATCGAAAAATTTAACGCTAAAATCGGCGGTGAAAATTTAGCGGAGCTTGCCAGATCAGTGCTCACCGAGGTTGGCTACATTTCAATGTGGAAGAGTGAAAACAGTTTGGAGTCGCAAGGTCGCCTCGAAAATATCGAAGAATTTATCAACAGCCTCGCCGATTTTTCGAACATCACCGAGTTTTTAGAATATGTTTCTTTGGTCGAAGCGCGCGATGAAAAAAATATGCAAGATGCCGTGAGTGTAATGACAGTGCATGCCGCCAAGGGTTTGGAATTTGATTTGGTTTTTGTTCCCGGACTCGAAGACGGAATTTTTCCGAGCGGAAAATCACTCGACGAACGCAACGGTTTGGAGGAGGAGCGGCGCTTGATGTATGTCGCAATCACTCGTGCGAAAAAAGAATTGGTTTTGTCTCACGCCAAAAGTCGCTACATTTTCGGCGACGTCCAAATGCAGATGCCGTCTAGGTTCTTGAAGGAATTGCCGAGCTCCGAAGTTGAAGAGGAGGAAGTTTTTTTTGGTTCGGAATATTTATTTGGTGGTCGCGAAAACACCGCGAATAAAAATAATTTTGGGTCGAATAATTTTGGAAATTATCAGAAAAATAATTTTGCAGCGAAGTCGGCTGGGCAGAATTTTTCGACTAATTACGCCGTAAAAAAGATCGAGCCGAAGCTAACAGATTCAATGTCCGGCAAGCGAGTCTTCCACCAAAAATTTGGCTACGGAAAAGTTGTGAATGCTGATGGGAATAAGTTGGAAATTCAATTTGAAAAAACCGGAACGAAAACGGTGATGAAGGATTTTGTGACTGCTGCTTAAAAACCCAATGCAGGACGGAGTTTGTAACTCCGTCCTCACGTTCATTTCCAAGCTAAAATTTTACATGAACATTCAGACTGGGTTACAAACCCAGTCTGGCGCTGGGTCAACACTGAATTTGACGCACGTGCGTCAAATCTTTAATTTATAGCTTTCTTCATTTTTTTAACTACCGCCGCCAACCCATCAAACACTGCTTCTCCGATCAAAAAATGGCCGATGTTCAATTCAACAATTTGCGGAATTCTCGAAATTATTTTTGCAGTTTCGTAATTTAATCCGTGGCCGGCGTGGCATTCTAGACCTAGCTCTTGCGCTAACTCAGCGCAGTTTTTTATTTTTTGAAATTCTGTTTTGCTCTGCTTGTGGCAAAATTTTCCGCTGTGTAGCTCGATGATGTCAGCGCCGATTTTTTTTGCGGCGTGAATTTGCGTTTCATCCGGATCGACAAAAAGCGAAACCCGGATTTTCTTGGCGCTAATTTTCGCAATCATCTCGCACAAAATTTTTTCATTTTTCACCACATCAAGTCCGCCTTCAGTCGTAACTTCCTGCCTTTTTTCCGGCACGATGCAAACCGCATTCGGCCTTGTCTTCAGGGCGATCGCGAGCATTTCTTTCGTCGCCGCCATCTCCAAATTTATCGGCAATTTTATTTCTTTTTTTAGCCGCACCAAATCTTCATCACGAATGTGGCGACGATCTTCGCGTAGGTGAATTGTGATTCCGTCAGCGCCGGATTTTTGGGCGAGAATTGCAGCATCGACAGGATCAGGATGCGAGCCGCCGCGAGCGTTGCGAATAGTTGCAACGTGATCGATATTCACTCCGAGCCTAATTTTTTTGCGCATATTTTTTTTCATAAAAAATGTGAAAGCCTAGATAGCTGATGCAGCTAAAAATAATTGCGATTGGAAATCCTGCTTCGCCAAAAATCTGGATTGAAATTCCTCCGAGTAATGTGCCACACAAGCTGCCACTGGAAGCAATGCGTTGTAGTGTTGAATTGGCGCCGATTAATTTTTCTTTTGGATAATCATTGTTGGTGATGGTTATTGAGGCGATGTAGATTACGGCTCCGAATGTTCCAAACCAAAAATAGGTTAGAAGCAGTAATTTGTAGGACTCATGAAAAAGACAGATGATTAAAATACAAACCAAACTACCAATAAAACTGAGATTGATTAGCTTGTAAGGATTAAATTTTTTGATCAAAATTCCGATAAAAATATCGAGAAAGCCACTGGTCATGTAAGCGGTGATGAGTAGGCCAGCATCCTCAGCACTGAGCCCAATTTTTTTGCCATAAATAACAGTGAAAGCTAGCATGCAAAAGCATTGTAGATCGAGAAAAAATCTTCCCAGAAAACAGCGCGAATTTGTTTTAAAGAATTCAGCTAGAGGAATTTTTTGTGAAGTAATTTGCGGCGCCGGCATTTTTTTTAGCGGCGTTAAAATGGTGAATGAAAGCAATACTAGAAAGGATGAGGCGAGAAAAGAGGAATAATTTTCAGCGCCCAAAAATTTTACGATTACGGGGCCAATCGCCAATCCTGCTGAAATCATCGCACTATAAATTCCTGCGACGATACCTCTTTGTTGTTCGTTAATGATGATGTTGAGCCATGCTTGGCGCAG
>CAIYMZ010000153.1 GCA_903927415.1 uncultured Alphaproteobacteria bacterium | reverse complement strand
TGAGTTTGAATACAGGCTCTAAGGAGGCGCCGCAACATAAAAACCAATTTTTATCTGACAAGTTTTTAATGAAAAAAGTCGCTAATCGTAAGTCGCCAGTCGTTAATTTTGGCTCGGGAAAGAATTTTTTAAAATCCTCGATGCTGCGTGTTAGCGGTGGCAAAAAAATCCTATTCGTTTCTGACGAAATCATTTGGGGAAATTGTAAAAAATTTTTTCCAGAAAATTTCTGCGAAAAAAAACTGCTCTTAAAAAATCCCAAAGCTGACGAAAAAAATCTCAAAAAAATTTCCGCTGCAGTAAAAAATTACGACTTAATAATCGCCCTCGGAAGCGGTGTCATCAACGATCTGTGCAAATTAACCTCAGCGCAAAAAAATATTCCCTACGCCATTTTTGCTTCGGCCGCATCGATGAATGGCTATTTGTCGAAAAATGCTTCGATCACAATTCGTGGCCACAAAAAAACTTTGCCGGCGACACTTCCAATTGCAGTTTTTTGCGATCTAAAAATTTTAGCAGTAGCACCGATTGAGCTTACAAAGGCCGGAATTGGTGACAGTCTGTGTTTTTATTCCTGCTGGTTTGATTGGTATCTCTCGCACAAAATTCTCGGAACAAAATTTGACAAAAAACCTTTCGAAATTCTTGAGAAAAAAATGAATTTCTTTGTCAAAAATTTTAAGAAATTTTCTCCACGTGACGAAAAATTTTTGAAGTTGTTGATGGAAATTTTGTTGCTCTCGGGGCAGGGAATGACTATTGCTGGCGGCTCTTATCCCGCGAGTCAATCGGAACATTTGATTGCTCACGCCATCGAAATGAAACACCCAAAAATTACCGAAAAATTTTTGCACGGACAGATGATAGCGGTGACAAGTTTAACGGCGGCAAGGTTGCAAGGAGAATTGCTGAGTAAGACTTATCCCATGTTCAGCACTAGTTGCGAATGGAAGTCAGTCGAAATTTTCTTCGGCAAAAAAATCGCCGCCGAATGTAAAAAAGAATTTGCCCAAAAAATTTTCAGCGCCGCGCAGCTAAAAAAAATCAACAGTAACCTAGAAAAAAACTGGAAAAAAATCCGTGCTGATTTGCAAAAAATTCATTTTAACGAATCACGCCTCAAAGAAATTTTTTCTCACTTCAAAATCAAAATCTCACCAAAATCTTTAGGTCTGTCACAGCAACAATATCGAGCCTGCGTTGCCCATGCAAAATTTATTAGAAACCGATTTACCTGCTTAGATCATCTTTAAATTTCCGTAATCAACATCGCGATGATATTTTTTCTTCGTGAAAGCCAGAATTAATCCGAAACAAATCGCTGTCGAAATCATTGAGGAGCCCCCATAGCTGATAAATGGCAAAGTCATGCCTTTGGTCGGTAATAACTTTAGACTCACACCAACATTTACCACCACCTGCATGGTAAATTGCATCATCAATCCGCAAAGTGAGAGATAAATAAACATGTCATCCTCATCCAACGCTCTCTTGACTATGCGGGTTATGAGATAAGCAAAAATCATGATCAGAATAGCACAGGAAAAAATACCATATTCTTCTCCAACGACAGCAAAAATAAAATCGGTATGAGCATCAGGAATAAATTTCTTCACAACGCCATTTCCTGGCCCTTCGCCAAAAAAACCACCATTCACAAAAGCATCGATTGATCTTTCAGCTTGGTAATTTTTTTCACCGGAATCGAGAAATTTATTGATGCGATCTTCGACATGTGGAAAGACGATATAGGCACAAGCACCGCCGATAAGGCCTAGAAAAGCCAATGTCGAAATTAGTGATAGTGGTAAACCATAAGCAAAAAGTTGCGCGGCCCAGAGAACAGAAAATGTTAAAGTCATGCCGAAATCAGGCTGGAGCAGGAGCAAGCAAGCGATTGTCAAAAAAAGTCCAATTGAAATTCCATATTTCATTGCCCATTTTTCAAGATGAAGTCTTTGTAAAAGAAAGGCATGAATGATCACAAAGAATGCCTTAGCAAACTCTGATGGCTGTAGAGTAAATCCTGCAAGAGCAATCCATCTTTTCGCACCTTTTGCTTCAGATCCAAAAAACAACACCGCCACCAAAAGTAAGATTGTCACCATCAAACCAATTAGCGAAAAAACTTTGATTTTTTCTTGATCAAGAAAAGAAATTATGACCAACAAAATCATTGCAATTGCAGCAAAAATTAACTGCTTTTTAACAAAAAAAAATTTATCAACATTTAGCTTCTTAGCAATCATTGGACTAGAACTGGCAGTCATCATCAGACCAAAAACAATGATCCCGAGCAGAATAAGAAAATTAATTTTATCAATGTCGATCCACCATTTTTTAAAACCATTCAAATGGCGACGATCGAATATGTTATTGGATTTGATATCCCAGCCGTTCATTGAGAATTTTTTAGATTTTGAAAAATTGAATTTGGACAATCTTTTTTAAATTCTAAATTTTAAATCATAAATCCTAATAAATTTTAATTTCAGCAATCATGCCAAAGCAATCATCAAACAAAATGTGGGGCGGAAGATTTGACGCCAAACCATCAAACCTGATGCAAGAAATCAATCAGTCCATTTCTTTCGATCAAAGATTGTACAGGCAGGATATCAAAGGCTCCGTTGCTCATGCCAAAATGCTTGCTGCAACTAAAATCATCTCAAAAAATGAAGCCAAAAAAATTGTCGACGGCCTGAAAAAAATCGAAAAAGAAATCGAAAATGGCACCTTCAATTTCAAAATCGAGCTCGAAGATATTCACATGAATATCGAATCACGTCTACAAGAAATCATCGGCGATATTGCTGGCAAATTGCACACAGCGCGGTCGCGCAATGATCAAGTCGCACTCGATTTTAAACTTTTCGTACGTGATGAAATCGATGAAATAAAAATTTTGCTCAGCAATCTGCAAAAAAATTTAGTCAAAAAAGCTGAAGAAAATCTCAATGTGATAATGCCGGGATTCACGCATTTACAGGTCGCTCAACCATTGCTCTTCTCTCATCATCTCCTCGCTTATTTTGAAATGTTTAAACGCGATCTTTCTCGATTTTCTGATCTCCGTGTTCGAATGAATGAATGTCCCCTAGGTGCCTGCGCACTTGCCGGAACATCATTTCCAATTGATCGTAAGATGACTGCGAAAGAACTTGGATTTGATCACCCCGCCTCCAACTCAATGGACTGCGTATCTGATCGCGATTTCGCCATCGAATTTCTTTTTTGCCTTACCCTCACCGCCACACATCTATCACGGCTCGCCGAGGAAATTGTGATTTGGATGAGCAAAGGTTTTGAATTCATAAAACTCTCCGACGCCTTCACCTCCGGCTCTTCGATCATGCCACAAAAAAAGAATCCCGACGCTGCAGAATTAATTCGCGGCAAAAGTGGACGAATTTTTGGTGCACTTTTTTCGCTACTCACCACCATTAAAGGCCTTACTCTCGCCTATTCCAAAGACATGCAGGAGGATAAGGAGCCGGTTTTTGATGCCACAAAAAATTCCAAACTTTGCCTGCGCGCAATGACGGGAATGATTTCTGACATGAAAGTAAATGGTGAAAAAATGCTGGCGATGGCTGCAAGCAGCTATTCCACTGCTACCGATCTTGCTGATTGGTTAGTAAAAAATCTAAAAATTCCTTTTCGTGATGCGCATCACATTACAGGACAAATCGTTAAACTAGCTGAAAATAAAGGCTTGGAACTGCATGAGTTAAAACTTTCTGACATGCAAAAAATTGAGAAAAAAATTACTACAGAAATTTTTGAGGTGCTGAGCGTAGAAAATTCTGTTGCTAGCCGAACTAGTATTGGCGGAACTTCTCTGATTAGAGTAAGAGAAGAAATTGCGCGAGCGAAGAAAAATAATCTAAATTCTTGAATGCCGTTTTTGATCCGCTGAAAAAAATTTATCAAAAATGCTGCAAACAATTCGAGTAATTTGTGGAACTTCTGGATTGATTTTTACAACACCATTTTGAATCGAAATTAGCCGATCTTTTTTTAGCTCTTCCAAATTTTTTATTTCATTTTCGAAGTAATTTTCAGGAAGATCGAACTGCTCGCGAATCTGCATCAAATCTACCTCCAAATAGCACATCACCTCATCAATAATTTTTTTGCGTAAGCGATCTTCGGCGCTGATTTTTATTCCCTTCAACACCGGTAATTTTTTGGCTAAAATATTTTTTTTATACTCGGCGAAGTCGAGAATATTTTGCGCGTAGCCATTCGGCAAAAAGCTGATTGCTGAAGCGCCGAAGCCAATCACGCTGTCAGCCTTGTCGCTGCTGTAACCTTGGAAATTGCGTTTTAATTTTTTACTTCGAAACGCCGCGACCATTGAGTCGCTTTGCTTGGCGAAGTGGTCGAGGCCGATTGAAACGTAGCCCGCCTTCCGCAATTTTTTCGCCGCCGCCAAATACATTTCGATTCTGCTTGCGCCGTTCGGCAAATCTTTTTCGTCAATCAGCCGCATGTGTTTTTTCATCCACTGCACGTGGGCGTAGGCGAAAAGCGCGATTCGATTTGGATTGAGCAACATTGCCAAATCAATATTTTTTGCGATCCCAGCAACCGTCTGCTTCGGCAGACCGTAAATCAAATCCAGATTCACATTTTTAATTCCGTATTTTTTGAAAAGTTTGACGCAGCTGTAAACTAAATCGAATGACTGTTCGCGATTCACTGCGATTTGCACTTCGCGATTAAAATCCTGCACGCCAATGCTGACGCGGTTCACGCCACTTTTGGCGTAAGCAGAAATTTTTTCTTCACCGACATTTCGCGGATCAACTTCGATTGCGATTTCAGCATTTTCAGCAATCGAAAATTCATTTCTGATTACTCGCATTAAATTTTCAAAACTGTCGGGGAGCAAGATGGTTGGCGAGCCGCCGCCGAAGTGAATGTGTGAAACTTTGTGATTTTTTTTGCGCAGCAAAGCGCTGACAAGACGAATTTCTTGCAGCAGAATTTCGGTGTAATCTTCGACGGGCTCGTAGCGTTTTGTGATTTTGGTGTAGCAGCCGCAATACCAGCAGAGCTGCTGGCAGAAGGGGATGTGGAAGTAGAGCGAAAGCGTTTTTTGCGGCGAAAGATTTTGCAACCAACTTGAATAAATTTCGCGATTTACCTCGGAAGAAAAATGCGGCGCGGTTGGGTAGCTGGTGTAACGAGGGAGTTGTTTGTCGTATTTTAGCAGCAGATTTTTGAGCATTTTTTTGGGGAAAATAAAAAACAGGAAATTGTTGTTTTGTCTTACTCTTGCAAGCATTTCACCAAATTGTGTACTCCGAGTGCACAATTCAGATTTTTTAAAAATTTCGCCACCTACTAAAGCGGGACGGGGTTTGTAACCCCGTCCCCACGTTCAGTTCAAACTTTAGAATTACATGAAAGTTTGGACTGGGTTACAAACTTAAGTCCAGCGCTGGTCATCCCGAAGCATCCCTTCTTCGTCATCCTTGGTGCGCAGCACCGAGGATCTCGGGAGTTTTGGTTCGGAGTTCTAACCTCCTGAGATCCTCGGCCTTTCAGGCCAAGGATGACGGCAAGGTTAAAAATTCCGCCACTCAATTTCGAACTGATTTGGCTTCACAATTTTTTCCAAATTGATTTTTTTTGACGGCGGTAAATTTCCGAGTGTCGGATTTTTTCCGAAAAAATTTTGTAGAAAAAATTTCTTGTCGAAGCCTCTTTTTTCGAGATCAAAAATAATTTCATTCACGTCATTTTCGTCGAGTAAATCGCTGTGAATTGTGGTACGTACTTCGTAATCGATTTCATTTTTTTGGCGAAAAATTAGGTCGAGAGTTTCGCTGAAATTGCTGAATTTTTTGTGGCGAGTAACTTCAAAAAATTTCTTCTGCGGCGCTTTGTAATCAATCGCAATGTAGTTCACCAAACCGCGCTCGATCAGCTCTCGCACCACTTTTGGATTGCTGCCGTTAGTGTCGAGTTTAATCAAAAATCCCATTTTTTTTACGCGCTCAATCAGCGGAATTAATCCGGGAAAAATCGTGCATTCGCCGCCGGAAAAAACGACGCCGTCGAGTAAATTTTTTCGCGATTCGAGGAAGGAAAAAACTTTTTCTTCCGTCAGTTTTTCGCCGCGACCGAAAACTAGGTCAGGATTGTGGCAGTAACCGCAGCGAAAATTGCAGCCTGAGAACCAGAGGATGCAGGCGGTGTGGTGGGGGTAGTCTTGGAGAGTGAAGGGGGTGATTGAGGAGATTGGGAACATTATTTTATCCTCGTCATCCTTGGTGCGCAGCACTTCTCGCTTTCGTCATCCTTGGTGCGCAGCACCGAGGATCTCGGGAGTTTTGGTTCAGAGTTTATGCCTACTGAGATCCTCGGCCTTGCAGGCCAAGGATGACGAAGAATGGAGTGGTCAAGGATGACGAGGAAAGTTTTTAACAACATCCCGGCTCCTTAAAATGCAGCCTCTCCGCATGCTCACCTTTCTTGCCGAGATTGAAGCTGGCCACTGGCCGGTGGTAGCCCATTACTCGCGTCCAAACCAAAGTTTCGTCGCCGCATTCTGGGCAATGTGGTTGCTCGCCGGCCAAATATCCGTGATTCAAGCAAACCGAAAATGCTGGCGTGATCGTGATGTAAGGCAGGCGGTGATTCTCGATCACCTTGCGCACCAAGCGTTTGCAGGCCTCACCCGAACTAATTTTTTCGCTCATGTAGAGATGCAATACCGTTCCTCCGGTGTATTTGCATTGCAGCGCGTCTTGCAGTTGCAGCGCCTCAAACGGATCTTCGGTGAAGCCAACGGGCAGTTGGCTGCTGTTGGTGTAGTAAATATTTTCGCCGAACCCCGCTTGGATAATTTCGGGATAATATTTTTTATCTTCTTTGGCGAAGCGATAGGTTGTGCCCTCTGCTGGCGTGGCTTCGAGGTTGTAGAGATTTCCCGTTTCTTCTTGGTAAATTTTCAGCTTCTGCTTCATAAATTCCAAAATTTCGGTGACCATTTCCATGCCGCGAGGATCGCTGACATCGTAGGCGTCGTTGGAAAAATTGCGGATCATCTCATTCATTCCATTGACTCCGATCGTGCTGAAATGGCTGCGAAAACCAGGTAGGTAACGCTTGGTGTATGGATACAAACCGCGGTCGTACATTTCCTGAATGAAGACGCGCTTTTTTTCGAGCGAAGATTTCGCCAAATCCATCAAACGCTCCACATCCTTGATCAGCGCGGCTTTGTTGCCTTTGAAACGAAATCCAAGTCGCGCCATGTTGAGAGTGACGACGCCGATCGAGCCCGTCATTTCCGCGGATCCGAACAATCCATTTCCTCTTTTCAGCAATTCGCGCAAATCGAGTTGAAGGCGGCAACACATGCTGCGCACGGCGTGAGGCTGGTAGGCTTCGGGATTTTGAGATTTATTTCCGTCCTTGTCGTAGAGATATTGGCTGCCGATGAAGTTTTGAAAATAGGAGCTGCCGATGCGCGCAGTGTTGTCGAAAATTGCTTTCGCGACTTTGCTGCCCCAGTCAAAATCTTCCATGATGTTGACCGTCGGGATCGGGAAGGTGAAGGGCTGCTCGTGACTGTCGCCTTCGGTCATCACTTCATAAAAAGCGATGACGATTTGCTCCATCTCCGGCAGAAAATTTTTGTAGGTCATGTCTTCGAGCTTAGAAACGCCGCGTTCTTGAGCTTTGGCAATTAATTCTGCGTCAGTTTCGTCGGTGAATAAATGCTTGTAGCCAGCAGACGGGGCTTGGTCGCGCAGATCAGGCGGCACGGTAATGTCGAGCGTAATATTGGTGAATGGACTTTGTCCCCATCGCGCTGGAACGTTGAGATTGTAAACGAATTGGCGGATCGATTTTTTGATTTCAATGAAGTCGAGCTTGTCTTTGAAGACGTAGGGCGCGAGGAAAGTGTCGAAGGAGCTGAAGGCCTGAGCTCCCGCCCACTCTGATTGCAGGATGCCTAAAAAATTCGACATTTGGCCGAGAGCTTCGCGAAAATGACGCGGAGGACGGCTCGAAACTTTTCCCGGAACGCCATTAAATCCTTCGTCGAGCAAGACGCGCAAACTCCAGCCGGCGCAGTAACCAGTAAGGCAATCAAGATCGTGAATGTGGTAATCGGCACCTCGATGCGCCCCGCCCTCTTCCTTCGAATAAATATTATCCAGCCAATAATTTGCGATTATTTTTCCGGCGGTGTTATTCACCAAACCCGCATTACTGTAGGCCGTGTTGGCGTTGGCGCTGATTCGCCAATCGCTGCGATTAATGTATTCGCTGACGGTATCTTTGCAGCTGACCAACGAATCTCGCGCCTCGGGAACGACATCGTTAATATTTTTAAAATCGCTTTTTTCTTCGATTTTATTTTTGCCGATCATGTCGCTGATCAAAAAATCCATGATCGAATTCTCTTCTTCTCCGAATAATTTTTGCGGCTCTTTCATATTCCTCCAAAACCATTAGAATCCCACATATAGTGGCCATTCCACCATATTTACCACAATATGTTGTTTTGGAATTTGGTTTGGGTTGATGTGAATCAAGATGAAGAATTTTTTTCCGGAGGGGAAATTATTTTATTTTTTTCGTGAGATTTTTTTTCTCAATCTTCTTCACACTCTCAGCATTAGGCAAATTCTCCGGCATTTTTCCGCCCAGTTCTTTGATGGTTCGCCGCACTTTTGCACCAACTTCAAAATGCGTTTTATTGGCCTTTTCTTTTCTGCTTACTTTTTCTCTGCGCAATTTTTCTTCAGTTTGAGTAGCGCGAAATAAGTTGGCCGCGAGCTCTGTGCTGCCCATGTGGTCAAGAATCTTTTGGCTTTTTTTCAGATTTTTTTTCTTGTGAATCGCCTTCACATCAAGCCCGCCATACAAACCTTGATAGCCGTGATTCTGGAAAATTGCGTAATCGAGAGAATTGATTACACCCGCTTCTTTAGCGGCTGAAGCGAGGATTAAATTATGCCGAGTTAATTCGTTGCGCAGAAAAAGACGCTTCTCGTCTTCACTACTAAGATTGGTGTAATCATCCATCCGGCGGATTTCTTGCAAACGAGTTTGGACGGCAAAATAAGTTTGCCCTAAAGCTACAATTTCTTTTGCAGGATCAGCGTTTTGAACGATCAAATAACAGGCATAACGCGACAGTTTAAAACTCTCGATTTCTCTTTTTGCACCCTTGCCTAAATCGATCATATCGAGCATATCCTCGAAATGATCGGAAGCCTTGTGGTTACTGTTTGCGCAAGATTCCTTCGCTTTATTTATCACCGGCAAAAAATGCCTAAATTCTGAATATTCTAAAATTTTCGCCAGCTCGCGAGCATTCCAAAATTCATTGCCTCTCTCGTCAACTTTTCTGATTTGTTCAAAAATTTTTAAGCCGTTTTTTGATAGTTCGTTTTTCATATTTGGTGGGGTTTTGGGTTTATACCCAACCTGATTCAAGAAACCGATCTTTTGCAACTGGACCCCGCAACAAGTGCGGGGTGACAACTCATATTCAGTGTCACCCCGCACTTGCTCTCGGGGTCCAGAAAGCTGAAAAGGAAATCGGTGTCTTCAAGTGGAATGGGTAGATAGTTTTCTGAAAAACATTTTCAGACTTTCAAAATTAACTAGCCCCAAACTTAAAATCACCAATTTGATCTAAATCATACCTGCCCGAAATCTGCTCGCGATTTTCTCTGGCCACGTCAACAAAACCAACGAGGTAAACATGACTCCCGCACTCAACCAATTTCTCTTTTGCTACTATCCCTACATCGCTTTATCGGTTTTTATTCTTGGCAGCATTTTGCGCTACGACCGCGACCAGTATAGCTGGAAGGCAGATTCAAGCCAATTGCTTGAAGGGAAAAAACTTCGCCTCGGCAGCAATTTATTTCACGTCGGAATTTTATTTTTATTCTTCGGACACCTAGTCGGACTTCTCACGCCGCACGAAATTTATAGCCCCTTCATCTCCGCCGAAGCCAAGCAAAAACTGGCAATGACTGCCGGCGGAATTTTCGGCACCGTCTGTTTCATCGGCCTCAGCATTTTAATTTGGAGAAGAATCTCAAACGATCGCGTCCGTGCCACCAGCCGATTTTCAGACTTTCTCGTTTTAGCCCTGCTCTACATCCAATTAATTTTAGGACTCGCTTCAATCCCAGTTTCCGCAAGTCATCCCGATGGCAGCAGCATGATGGCCTTGGCAAATTGGGCACAACACATCATCACTTTTCAACCCGATGCCGCGAGTTTTATTTTGGAAGAACATCTAATTTTTAAGCTGCATATTTTTTTCGGCGCGACAATAATCCTGGTCTTCCCATTCACTAGGCTAGTCCATGTTTGGAGCGTTCCGATCAAATATTTAAAACGCTCCGGCTATCAGATTGTCCGCAAGAGCTAACTCATTTCATGCAACAAACAGCGAATCTCGGCAAGGCACTAAACACCCTCAGCAATTTCATTCACCAAATTCAAAAAGAGCGCGGTTACGCTTCGGTTTATTTGCAGGGCGAAGATAGTTTTAGAGAAAAAATTGAGAACCAATTTTCCGTGGTGGATAAGGCTATTTCCGCACTGACAACACTTTTCAAAAACAAAAATTCCAGCTACGAAATCACAAATTTTTTGCTGTCACTAAAAAAAATAAATGACGAAAGAAAACACGTCATTGCCCGCCTCATCAACTCCGATAAAATCATCTTTTTTTACAGCAAAGAAATAATCGCACCTGCCATCAGCATAATTTCCGAGCTGGCGATTTTTAATTCACAAATCAACGCCGACAAAATCAGTGCCTACATAAATTTTTTGCAGTGGAAAGAAAAAATAGGCTGCGAAAGAGCTGTGGGCGCCAAGCTGACGATGAAAAATTGCTGCGACGACACTGTGCTCATCAAACAAATCCGCCATTTAATTTCGGAACAAAATGCCTATCAGCGCATGTTCACCGCTTTCGTCGATGAAAAAAATAAATCACTTCTGGCGGAAAAATTTCTTCATGATGAATCGTTAAAAAAAATTGAAGAAATTAACAAAATCATTTTGGACGAAAGCAAGCCCAGCAAGAAGTTAGAAGATATTTCTCTGAGCCAATGGTTTTTACTTTTCACCGCCAAAATGGATTTGCTGCATGAAATTGAAAAAAAATTAATCGCCGATATCGATCAACCAGTCGCAGAAAAATTAGAAAAAATTGAGCCAGAAAAAACTATCGATTCCCAAAAAATCGGCAAAAATATTATTGAATATATCGACCTGATTAAAACCTTACCAACCTTCATCGGCCTTGAGAAAACCGACATCCAAAAAATCCTCGAACATTCCTACATTCGCGATCACAAAAAAGGCACTTTGCTGTTTTTGGAAGGCGAACAGCCGATGAGATTTTACATCATTTTGGAAGGCTGGGTAAAATTATTTCGCGGCAATGAGGATGGCGAGGAAGCGGTGCTGCAAATGGTTGGTGAAAAAAAAGGAATTGTTGAAACTGCAGTCCTGCTGGGAACGTCAATGCCCGTAAGCGCCAAAGTTGTCGAAAATGCAAAAATTTTATCAATCCCCTCTTCCGCAATCCGCGAATATATCAAAAGCAATCGCGATTTGGCGAGCAACATGCTCTCAACAATGGCGCAGCAATCCAAAGAATTAATCAACAAATTGGGGCTGCTAACTTTGAAAAGCGCCGAGCAAAGATTGGGTTGGTTTTTGCTAAATTTATTTTTGGAAAATGACAAACAGCTGAATGAAATTCGCCTGCCTTACGACAAATCTTTGATCGCTTCTTACCTCGGAATGAAGCCCGAAACTCTGTCGCGAGCCTTACAATCATTGAAGGAAAACGACTCGATCTCAATCGACAGAAACATCATCACCTTGTCCGATATTTTTTCTCTCTGCGAATATTGCGATTCAGAAACCGGGGCTAAATGCAAATTGCACAACACCGAAAAATGTCCGAATTTTGATTACGATGATTCGAAGTTTTAGGAATAAAAAACTCAGTGTCATGCTGAGGCAGTGGCTCGAATCATGCTTCGACAGGCTCAGCATGACATTGATTATGTTGGCGACCCTACCCATTCTCTCCTCCGAAACATTCGCACAAAATTACTACACCGATGCCAAAAGCTACGGCACCAAGCCAGAATCAGATGTGCCACAATATGCGCGAACTCTCAGCGAAACTGGCATCGAGTCGCTAAAAAAAATCGATTGGATTGACGCGGGTTTACAATATCGGATGCGCTTTGAAGAGCGTGACAATGATTTTAACAGATCAATCGACAGCACAGATACACCGATTCTATCACGCGCCAGAGCCTATCTCGGAGTAAAAAAAATTTTGGATCCCTTTCGTTTTACTTTGGAATTGCAAGACTCGCGAAAATTTCACAGCAAATTTGCCAAGACCGACAGCGAAGTTAACGAACTCGATTTCATCCAATCCTACGGCGAATTGCATTTTAAAAATGCTTTAGGCGATCAGCGCCCAATCAGTCTCCGCGCTGGTCGCATGGCCTTCGAACTGCTCGATAAAAGATTGGTTTCGCGCAATGAATGGCGCAACACCACCAATAATTTTCAAGGATTTCGTGCAATTTTTGGTCAGGAAAAAAATAATTGGCAGCTCGACACTTTCGCTCTCCAGCCGCTCACAAGACAGCTCTACAAGACTGATCACCGCAACAATGACCAATGGTTTTACGGTGCAGTTGGAAATTGGCGGCGCTGGTCAAGCATCGCAACTATTCAGCCTTTTTATTTTCGACTCGACCAAAACAAAACCGCGACGCTAAGCAAAAGAAAAATTCACTCGGTCGGGCTGCGCAGCTACGGCGTTTTCGGCGAAAGTGGTTTTGATTTCGACTTCATCGCCGTCTCCCAATTCGGCGAAAATGCCAGTCAAAAACAACGTGCTTTCGCCTCCGTTGCGGAAATTGGCTACAGTTTCAAACAGCCGTGGAAGCCACGCCTGAGCGGCAATTACGGTTACGCTAGCGGCGATAAAAATCCAACAGACAGCAAAGATCAGCGCTTCGAAAAACTTTTTGGATTCTCTCGCCCTTGGTCAAGCAATGATTATTTTCAGTGGGAAAATATTAGCGCCGCGAAAACTCGGTTAGAATTAGAACCAAACAAAAAATTACACATCGACACCGGATACGGCCTTTACTGGCTCGCCAGCAGTTCCGATCGTTGGAACAAAGCAAATTTGTGCGACAGCTCAGGATCAAGTGGAAATTTTATCGGCCAAGAATTCGACGCCAGAATCCGCTACAATTTAAAATCGAATTTAGACGGAACCCTCGGCTACGCCACTTTCAAACCCGGCAAATTTACTCGCGCTACCAGCAGAAATAATTCTTCAAACTTTTTTTACCTCGAGCTGGTTTGGAGTTTGTTTTAAATTTTTTACGAATGAAAAAAACAATCTCGCTAATTTTAAGCATCTTTTTTTTCGCCAATATTGCTCAGGCGCAAAACCTCACCATCGCAACCGCCTCTAACTTCGCCGACACGTTGCATGAAATTATTACTCTTTACCAGCAATCGCATCCGCAATCCAAAATCACGATTACGCAAGGTTCGACCACCAACATTTACCACCAAATCGAAAATGGCGCGCCCTTCGATATTTTTTTCTCCGCCGATATTTTGCATGCTGACCGCTTAATCGAAAAAAATCTTGCTCTTGCAGAAGGAAGCTACGTCTATGCCGAGGGCATTTTAGTTTTATGGATGCCGAATCAAAAAATAAAAAATAAAATAAAAAATAACGGGGCGGAAATTTTGCAGCGCGGAAATTTCCAACATCTCGTCATCGCCAAACCCGAAGTTGCGCCCTACGGAATGGCGGCGCAGCAAGTTTTGGAAAAATTAAAATTGTTGGATCAGCTAAAAAATAAATTAATTTACGCCCAAAATATCGGCGAGGCGATGAGTCTTACAGCCAGTCACAGCGTAGATGTCGGCTTTGTCGCAATGTCACAAATTTTAGCTTGGCAGAAAAAAAATAATCTAAATTTGGAAAATGAAATTTGGATTATTCCGCAAAAATTTTATCAACCGATTGCACAAAAAGTTGTGATTGTAAAAAATGAAAACAGCGCTTCGGCGAAGGAATTTTTGGATTTTTTTGCGGAGAAAAAAGTTGTGAAGCTGATTCAAAAATCTGGGTATCGGTTGCAACAATAAAAACCGTCATCCTTGGTGCGCAGCACCGAGGATCTCAGGGGTTTGAGTTCGGAATTTCAGCACATGAGATCCTCGGCCGTTCCGGCCAAGGATGACGAGAAGAATAAAAATTTTAAAAATCCAAAATGCCTCTAACCCCAATCCCCCTTTCCCTCTCCCTCGCCTTCATCACCACCACAATCCTCCTCGTCCTCGGCACGCCGCTGGCTTGGTTTCTCTCCCAAAGCCGCGGCAAAATAAAATCTTTGATCGAGGCCGTCATCATGCTGCCACTAGTTTTGCCACCAACAATTATCGGATTTTATTTGCTGATTTTACTTTCACCTTCAAGCGCGATCGGAAAATTCTGGCACTCGCTAACCGGTCAGTCTCTAAGCTTCAGCTTCACTGGCCTCGTCATCGGCTCGGTGATTTATTCTTTACCTTTCGTCGTCAAACCAATCCAAAATAGTTTTGAATCGATCGAAAAACATTGGCTCGAAATCGCTGCCACACTGCGCGCATCAAAGCGCGATCGTTTTCTCTCGGTAGTTTTTCCGCTAGCAAAAGGCGGATTTATTTCTGCCACTTTGCTCGGCTTCACCCACACGTTAGGCGAGTTCGGAGTAGTGCTGATGATGGGCGGCAACATCCCTGGGAAAACTCAAACTATCTCCATCGCCATTTACGACTACGTCGAAACCATGAAATATGGCGAGGCGCATTTCCTGTCTTTAGTGCTGCTAATTTTTTCTTTTTCAGCTTTGGCGATTTTATTTTTTTACGGCGGGAAAAAAGTATGATCAGCGCTCAATTTTTTTTGCAGAAAGAAACTTTTATTTTGGATGTAAATTTCAAAATTCCGGCACCACAAATCACAATTATTTACGGACAGTCAGGCAGCGGAAAAACAACTTTGCTGCGCTGCATCGCCGGACTTGAACAAGCCGAGAAAGCACATCTGACGGTCAATGGCGAGGTGTGGCAAGATTCCACAAAAAATATTTTCCTCCCCACTCACTTGCGAAAAATCGGCTACGTCTCACAAAAAAATAGTTTGTTTCCGCATCTTAGCGTCGAAGAAAATTTATTTTTTGGCTTCAAGCGCATCGAAAAAAATCAACAAAGAATTGATCCGCAAAAAATCATCGCGGCGCTGAAAATAGAAAATCTGCTGTCGCGCAAAACCGACAAATTATCCGGTAATTTATCCGGCGGGGAAACCCAAAAAATCGCCATCGGTCGCAGCCTTTTAACCTCTCCCGAAATTTTATTGATGGACGAACCGGTGTCTGCTTTAGACGACGACAGCAAAAAAGAAATCCTCGACTGCATCAAAAATCTTCATCAGCAACTGGCACTGCCGATCCTTTATGTGAGCCATTCCAAGGAGGAGACGAAATATTTGGCCGAGGGATTTATTGAGGAGTTTATTTTTTTGGAAAATGGAAAAATTTCTGAAAAATAAAATTGATTCAGCCACAGCAAATTCGTATTTTTTGCCACTTTTTTTAACCACAAAAACCCAGACCAATGAAAAACGAAACTTCGAAACCACAAATTTCCATTTACCAAACTTTCGGTGATGAGAAAAAAATTCGCGTCAGAATCGAAGATGAAAATGTTTGGCTGACTCAAAAAATTATTGCCGAGCTGTTTGATGTAGATGTGCGTACGGTTAACGAACATTTGACGAATATTTATTCGGAGCAGGAATTGGATGAAAGTGCAACTATCCGGAATTTCCGGATAGTTCAAAAAGAGTCTGTGCGGGAAGTTTCTCGCGATACCAAGCATTACAATCTCGATGCAATTCTAGCAGTTGGCTACCGCGTGCGCTCAAATCGCGGCACCCAATTTCGTAAATGGGCTACAGAAAGATTGCGCGAATATCTCGTCAAAGGTTTCACGATGGATGATGAACGCTTGAAGCAAGCGGGTGGAAAGGCGCGCTATTTCGAAGAATTATTGCAACGCATTCGCGACATCAGAAGCAGCGAGCGCATGTTCTACCAAAAAGTCACCGACATTTATGCTTCAAGCATCGATTACAAATCCGACGCAGAATTGACGCAGAAATTTTTTGCCACCGTGCAAAATAAAATGCATTTCGCGGTTCACGGAAAAACCGCCGCAGAAATTATTGCCAGCCGCGCCAACAGCCAGAAGCCTTTAATGGGTCTAACCAGTTTTAAAAATGATTACATCACTGCAAGCGATATCACGATTGCTAAAAATTATTTGACCGAATCGGAGATCAAACAACTCAATCTCATCACTTCTCTTTACCTTGATTTTGCTGAGCTGCAGGCCAACAACGGACGCTTGATGAAGATGCAAGATTGGATAAAAAAGCTGGACGAGTTTTTAACTATTTCTGAAAAAAATCTTCTGCACTCTGCGGGAAAAATCAGCGCTAAAGAGGCGGAAATAAAGGCTTCGCAAGAATATAAAAAATATCGCAAAGAGCGAGATAAAAAATATATTTCGGATTTTGATCATGTGGTGAAGAGGTTGGAGATGGCGATGGTAAAAAAATTTGTAAGAAAATAAAAAACCAATTTCGTTCAACTTAAATTTTTTGAATAAGGAGTAGTTAACATGAGCAAGAGACTAAGAGACGACGCAGATCATTCCACTGAATCAGAACCAAAAGCAGCAAGGCTAGAGGTGGGGATTCCAGAAGCGCAACTATCCCAGCTATCTGGTGTAAAACTCATAGGGTTAGATAAATTACTTGATGGAAATAAAGAAGAAAAAGACGAGCTGAATAAAGCGATAAGTCACATAAGCACGGTGCTTGATACTGAAGCGCTCCGAACAACAGCAATTAGATTTGACATTTCCCACTGCACCACTCCCGAAGCAAAAGCGGATGCTGAAAAAAACCTACAAGCACTGTTACAAACGGATGAATATTCAGAAAAAGATTGTCGCCGCGGCAGAGCTTTGTTTGTTGATCCTGCAGATGATACCAAACTGGTATTGATGACTTATCGGTTGCATCGCACAACCAGCATTCCTCAGTCACCAACACTGTTTGTAAAATCCGTGAATGATTTTGATGAAAGCCCTTCTTTGGAAAATCTAAAAAATTTTTATTTTCAAGCGCTTGGCCTGTCATTGAAAAAATATGTAAAAGACAATCAAAGAGCTTTAAGCCCCGAAGGCGTAACTCAGGAAAAACTTGCGGGAGTTTTTACAAAATTAAAGGAGATGGCTGGAAGTGGTAAGGAAGGAACCGAATATTACAAAGCGCTCTTGGCAGCAGATGTTCTAATGCAACAAGGAATTCCCGATGCTCCCGTGCAGCCAATGTATGATTTTTGGCAATATGCTATCAACGCTGGAGTGCCAATGGGTCGGCCAGAACCGGTTCCAGGAAGAACTCCTACATTCAGCTCAGTTATTTCCGTTCCAGGATATAACGCAGTGGAGGTTTTGCATCCAGCTTACGGCGCACAAATGATGGCGAGACTCGAAGAATTTATTCCAGCCATCGAGCAAGTTGCCGTAGAAAATGGAATGACGAGACCAACAGTCATTGATGCTGGACCGTGCACTGGCACCATCTTAATTCCTACCGCCGAAATGTATCGGAACATTGATTTCGTTGCTGTTGAACCGGATGGGCCTTCTTGCAAAATACTTCGTCAAGCACTCAAAGAACGCGGCATTACAAATGTTAAAGTCATCGAGAAATGCATGCAGGATGTTTCTTTAGAAGATGATTTGAGAGGAGTGCAAATTTGCGGAATGTATTCTTCTTTTGCCGCTCACCACATGCCGCTGCCAAAAGTTTTAGCCAAACTAAATGAAATCGGATGTTCGGAATATCGAGCTATGATCACAGATGAATGGACGGCGCCCCTAGGTTGTGAAGCCGCGATTTGTAAGGAGTTAATGAAGTATCATCTTCCGATTATTCTGGAAAGAGGTAAGCTCACATTCGACGTGAATTTAGATGAGCTAAAAAAAAGTGAGCACCCTCGAGTGTCAGTTGAAGAAATTAATCTCATCAAAGATTTTAACCGCGACTCCACCATTCTCTACGACTTGGTATGCAACAATCGCGATGACGCAGCGAAGGAGTTGCTCGAAAAAATGAAAAGTTACAACGAGCGATATGCGGATATTTTTGAAAAAAAATCCAAGACAGGCGACAAGACGCCACTTCATCCAACCGTCGCCATTCTTCTGTTCGGAATACAAGAATTCGGGGCGCTGCATCAAGGTGCAATACATTACCGAGAAGAGCATAAAGGGCCTGAGAGCGGGTTTGTGGAAACTGCTGTGAGAGATTTCGGAATGACTCACGAAGGAACAATGGATGTTCTCGGCGTGGCACCAAAGGGTCGGGATGAAGGCGGCATTAAAGCCACCATCTTAAAAGGTGCTAGCCTCGGCAAAGCGGTTGCTGCGTAACTTTCTGGCTCTGAGGAGAAGCGGAATTCACAACTCCGTTTCACCTTTAATTTCAACAAGCTCACACCCATCAGTTTCAAAATAAAATCCGTTCGAAAATTTTATATCTTCACTCGCGAAATTTCCTGCTAATTCTCCCGCAAAACCTTGGGCAGAAAAATTTTTTACCGCATCAAAAAGCTGATCGAGATTCACCGAATTATGCGGGGAAATGCGAAAATATTTTACGCCCTGCCGTGACATTTCTGGAATATTTTTGATCAAATTATTGTAGCTGTGCGACAAAGTTTGTGTGCCGTTAATCGCTAAGAATCCTTGCCCATCAAGGCTTTGTACTGAGAGGCCGTTTGGATCATTTAGGCAAACCAACTTGCATTCGTCGCGTGGAAGATTGTGAAGTTTGGCGTGAAAACAGCGCGCAGAAATCGCCAAGGGCACGCGACCGAAAATCATAATTTCGATCTCCATCAAATTTTTTTCGGCGAGGGCGAAGATTGATTTTTTTGGCAATTCAAATGGCAAACAAACGCGGTTGAAATTTTTTTCTTGGAAAAATTTTAAGGTGTCCTCGCTGTAAATATTCAGAAACGGCCCCGCGATTAATTTATTTTTGCGCGGTTTTTCTGTGAGCAAAGCAAGTGCGGAAAGATCATTTATTTCTAGAGCAAATTCATCGCCAGCCTGCGCCACTGTTTCACTCAGCAATGTTAGACTTTCTTCATCATTCACCAAAATCGGCGTCGAAAAAATTATTTCTTTTTTTGAATCCGCAAGTCGCTGCAAAATTTTATCGAGATTTTTTCCCAAAAAATTTTTCCGCGTTTCGCAAATAATTTCGCCGAGATAGACGCTGGAAATTTCTTCGCGGTCAGAAATTTTGTAGTAAAAATCGAGGATTTCGTTGGCCTTCCAACAAAAAAGAATTGGGCCGATTGTGATGTTTTTCATCGGCACCGCTCCCACAAATAAGATTGGCGCAGGACGGGGTTTGTAACCCCGTCCTCACGTTCAGTTCTGACTTTAAAATTACATGAACATGTGGACGGGGTTGCAAACCCCGTCCAGCAACGTGTCCAGCAGCGTGAATGATTTTTTTGCATCAGCACCACTCCCGCAAATAAGCGCCAACAGTGCCTTCGCCGCCTTCCATAAATTCCGACAAATCAGCCGCTGCAATTTTATTCGGATAGGAATCCACCGCTTTTCGAAAAGCTGTTGCGATATTTCCGACATAAGATTTTCCGCGTTGCCTTCCTTCGATTTTTATCGCGTCAATTCCGCTAGCAAAAATTTTCTCCATTTCTCCAATTAAATTCAGGCTGACCGGATTTTCGAAAATATATTTTTTCTCGCCGGAAGCAGAATAACAGCCTTTGCACGTAGTCGGGTAGCAGGCCGGCTGGTTTTGCGCAAATTCGTTAATCACAAATTTTCCGAGTCTGAAATTTAATTTCTCGCCGACATATTCGTAATTTACTCTTTCCGCCGGCGAGCAAACGCCGTTGATATTTGGCGATTTTCCTGCCGAGTAAGAAGAAAGTGAGCAACGTCCTTCAGCCATGACACACAAGCCTCCAAAGCCAAATATTTCTATCTCGACACTGCTATTTTCTTTGATTTTTTTGATCTCGTCGAAAGATAAAACTCGCGGCAACACCACTCTTTTAATTCCAAATTCACGTTGAAAAAAATTCACTGCAGCCGCTGAGGAGGCTGATGCCTGCACCGAAAGATGTTTGCTGAAATCGGGATATTTTTTGCTGGCGTAATCGAGCAATCCGATGTCGGCCAAAATTATTGCACTGACTCCGAGTGCCACAGCATCGTCAATCGATTTCTTGGCGAGGCTTTCTCTGCCTGCTTGCGCGAAGCTATTAATCGCGACAAAAGTTTTCCGATTTTTATTTTTTGCGTAAGAAATCATCTGCCTCGCCTCATCCAGCGAAAAATTTAATCCCGGAAAATTTCGCGCATTGCCGGCATTTTTAAATCCGAAATAAACTCCGTCTGCGCCAGCATCCACAGCGGCTTTGAAGGATTCTGGAGTTCCCGCTGGGCAAATGATTTCTGGACGTTTCATGCGAATTTAAATTTTTTATCGAGCCTCTCAACCGCATTCCTCAGCGCCATCGCCGCCGCAACATTGCCTTCGATTTTTATGTGCCGCGAAAAAAATAAAGCATCGGCGTCGGAGTTACATTGCGCTAATTTCAACAAATATTTGAGCTTGGCGCTAACCGTGCTAATCGCGGCTGTGTGGGTTTTTTTGTCGCAGATTGTGACGTGAAAATTTTCCTGATTTGGACTGATTAAAATCGCGAAAGGCAGGTCATTAATTTTGATCAAAAAATTGTAAAAACGATATTCGCCGAGATCGTCGAAAAATTTTTGATGTGTGGCGACGAATGTTTTTCCGGCAAAATTTAGAAAAGGTTGGGATGTTTTTTTTATGGCAGAGAAAATGAGGCGGCGCATTTTTTTCGTAAAAATTTTTGGAGAAAAAGTTTTCTACGAAACCGCTCTGGGCTTTGATTGATGTGGGTCAAAGGATTGGTTCATGGGATGGTTGGAATGTTTTTTTCCTCCTCGTCATCCTTGACTGCAAAGCAGTCGAGGATCTCGGGAGTTTAGCTTTGACAGTCTAAACTCCTGAGATCCTCAGCCCTACAGGCCAAGGATGACGTGAAAAGAATAATTCAAAATCATGCACATCTCCCTACGCACATTCCTCGAAGAATTAAAATCGAAAAACCTGCTCAAAATAATCACCAGCGAAGTTTCCGATAAATTCGAAATCACTGAAATTCAACGTCGCACCATCCTCGCCAAAGGGCCGGCATTGCTGTTTGAAAACGTGGTCGACAAATCTGGGGAAAAATTTTCGGCGCCGGTTTTGGTTAATCTTTTTGGCACGAAAGAGCGCGTCGCTTTGGCGTTAAATCGAAAACCATCGGAGTTAAAAAATCTCGGCCACGAGTTGGCGTCGCTGCGATTTACTTCTCCGCCATCAGGAATAGCAGATGTTGCGAAAGGCCTGAAATCAAGGGTTCGTGGACTGCTAAACACTCGTACTCACCTCGTAAATAATGCGCCTTGCCAAGAAATTGTCTTGAGCGGGAATGAGATCGACTTGCGCCAGCTACCGATTCAGACCAATTGGCCAGAAGATGTCGCGCCGCTGATAACTTGGGGAATCGTTGTCACTAAAGGGCCGGCCAAGGGGACGGAGGCTGAAGATGTTGATGATTACAATCTCGGAGTTTACCGCTTGCAACTCATCGACAGATATCACGCGATCATGCGTTGGCTGCCTCACCGCGGTGGTGCGCAACATTTTTTACGCTGGAAAAAAAATAAAAATGGTGAGCCATTTCCTGTTGCAATCATCATCGGCGCTGATCCCGCAACCATGCTCGCCGCAGCAACGCCGCTGCCTGACAATGTTTCGGAATATGATTACGCAGGATTGATTCGCGGTAAATCGATCGATTTTGTAAATTGTCTGACTGTGCCGCTCATGGTTCCAAGCCAATCGGAAATAATTATCGAGGGTTACATCGGCGCGGAAGTAGCTGACGAAGGGCCTTACGGCGATCACACGGGTTACTACAACTCGGTCGAAAAATTTCCGGTGATGAAAGTCAGTGCGATTACGATGCGCAAAAATCCGATTTACGTTTCGACTTTTATGGGTCGTCCACCTGATGAACCGTCAGTGATCAGCGAGGCTTTCAACGATATTTTTATTCCACTTTTGCAGCAGCAATTTCCGGAAATTGTCGATTTTTATTTACCCCCCGAAGCCTGCTCCTACCGCTTCGCCATCGTCTCGATCAAAAAATTATACGCCGGACATGCCAAGAGAATCATGATGGGAATTTGGTCTTATTTGCGACAATTTTTATACACGAAATACATCGTCATCGTCGATGAAGATATTGATGTGCGTAGCTGGCCTGACGTGATTTGGGCGATCTCAACGAGGTCTGATCCAGTGCGTGACACGGTGCTAATCGACAACTCTCCCGTCGATTATCTGGACTTCGCCTCACCAATTTCAAACCTCGGCGGCAAAATGGGAATCGACGCCACCAATAAAATTTTTCCGGAAACGAATCGAAAATGGGGAAAGAAAATAGTCGCGGATGCTGATGTGGAGCGGCTGGTTAGTGGGAAATGGGGGAGTTACGGGATTTGAAAAATTGGCTCTTGATTCTATGATACCGTCAGTATCATACCGTTCGTATCATACCAATCATATAATCAAGGAGGCCACATGCTAGAATTTACATTTGACCGCCTAATCGATCGCGAAAACATTTGCGACTTAGAGACTCAAAGGAAGCTACTACAAAAACTAGTCGACCAAAAGCAAAATATCGTTCTTTACGCTCAGCGCAATTACGGAAAAACTTCGCTGATAAAAAATGTAATCATCGATGATTTTCAAAAAACTCACAAAAAATCATTCGTGTTTTTTGTCGATTTGATGGGGGTGAAAGATCTCGACTCAATCACAGTGCGCCTCAAACACGCTCTTGAACATTCAATCAAAGAATCTTTTCCAATCAAAAGTCTGGCTACTTCGATCAAAGAATTTTTTACAAATTTAAAAACCACCATCTCTTTTGATGCCGCGACAGGAATTCCAAGCATCTCAATCGAGCCAGCAAATTCGCACCGAAAAAAAATTACGATCGAAGATATTTTTCAGAGCATCGGCAAGATCGGCAAAAAAATTCCGGCATTAATTGTGCTCGATGAATTTCAAGATGTGTCTTTGGTGTCAGAGGCTGAAGGCTTATTCCGCAACGCTTTTCAGCAGATTAAATCTGCACCGATCATTATTCTTGGATCAAAAAAACATCTGCTAAAAAATATTTTTGCTCTGCCCAAATCTCCTTTGGCCAACTTTGGAAAAGATGTGACGATCGAAGAAATCGATTACGAAAAATATCATGATTACATCAATGAGCGCTTCCGTTTGAAGAAATTAAAAATCAGCAAAGATGACAGCAAATATCTCCAAGATTTGATGCAAAGACAGCCCGAAGCCATGAATTTACTGTGTCACGAGATTTTTCAAGATCACACCAGAAAAAAAATCGACCGCGAAATTATTTTAAAAACGGTGCAACAAATTTTGGATCAGCGCGGAAAAAGATTTGAAATTATGCTGTCGCATTTCTCAGCGTCGGAAGAAAAAGTCATCATTGGAATCGCCAAAGCGCAGAGCATTTTTAAGCCTCAATCCAAAGATTTTACACATGCTGTTGGCCTTACTGCCAGAACGGTTAAAATCAATATCGACAAGCTGATGGATCAGGGAATGATTGATGAAGATGGCGGAGAATATTACGTTTGCGATCCGCTGCTGAATTTGTATTTGAGACAGTTTAGGTGATTTCATCAGCTCTCTTCTTCATCAAAATCGGTGCGTAAATAATTACAAATATTACGAAGGCTAAAATCCAAAATGTGGCGGCGATTGTGAGGAGAGTTTGGAAATAATCGTCGGGCAAAATTGCTACAAAAAATACGCGAATAATTGTGGCAAAGGTGACGAAAAAAAATGCCGCAACCATTGGAAATCTGACTTCTAATTTTCTGCCAGTGTGACCGAGAGAAACTCGTGCCATCATGCCGAGAATCAAGGTGCTGACTGCTCCTGTGGTGATTGCATGATTTGCGGGAGAGTGAAATTGGTCGAGATCGAAAAGTAAAATTGCGGCTTTGGAAGTGAGTCCGCAAATGAGCCAAAAATATCCGAGATGTAGGATCCACAATAACGGATTTTTCCAAATTTTTTTGCGCTGCCAAAGAAAAAATCTGGCGCCATTTGCGAGCGCGGCAATTGCTAAAATTCCTCCGATCAGCAAGTGATTTTCGGTGAGCAATTCAAAAATTATTAGCAGCGCGATTGAGGCGAGAGAAAAAATTTCAAGCAGTTTTATGCGCTTAATCGGTTCAATCATTAACGCTCTTTCAGTAAAAAATGGAATCACTCTGCCGCCAATAATGGCAAGGGTTAGCATCGTTACATCAAGTGCGATCAGCATGAAATTTTTTTCGGATTCAAAAAAATTAATCGCCGAAAAATGCGCCGCTAAATTCAGCGCTGCGAATAAAAATAAAATTGCGAGGAAGAGGAAATTTTTTTTGTTTTTGCTACTGATTAGCGCCGGAGCAATTCCGATTGCAGCTAGGATTGCAAAGGAGCTGTCGATGAAAATCACCAACCAATGCGGTAAATTTTCTGAATAAAAAACTGCGAATCTTCCGGCGATCCACCACGCCACAATCGCCAATAAAATAAAATTTTTTGGCGTGTCTTTGCCTGTCCAGTTTTTTACCGCGGTGAATAAAAATCCGACGATTACGGGTAAAATAAATCCGAAAATCATTTCGTGCTGGTGCCAAGAAATTGGGTCGAAGTAAGAAGGTAAAAAGTCTGTTTTACCGCTGAGGAGTAGGATGAAATAGGTGAGAGAAAATATTGAGTAGATTGCGGCGAGGAGAAAAAATGGACGGAAGCCGAGGGAGAGGAATGGGGGGAGTAAGGAAGTTTTTTTCATAAGATTAATTTAATTAAGTAGCGCTCATTGTCATGCTGAGCCTGCCTCCGCATGACATCGATTTTTGCTAAAAAAGATTAAAAAAATTACCAAAACTCACCGCCTTTTCTGAAAAACATCCACCTCCAATTTTACCAATAATTTTTCTCCTAATTTCCCCTCGCCGCTAATTTCAATCTCCTGCTCAACTCCACTCTTCGAAGGAAAATTGTCGGACAGAAATTTTAGAATTTTTTGCGGCACGAAAAGTTCGACGAGATTTTCGCGATTGCTGACTGAGATTTTTTCTTGCGCAAAAACTTCAACAGAAAATCCGATTTTTCCGTTCGGAAGCGATATCTCTTCCACCAGCTTCTGACCTGACTGCAGCAGCTCCAACTCCACTTTGCTAATTCGAAAACGCAGCGAATTATTTTTACTTAATTGCAGATTCACGGCAACTCCTTCTTAATTTTTGGTTAAAATTTATCGTGGTCACATCCTACTTATTGTCTCCGCCCCCTCACTCTTGTCACCCCGCCTTCTGACGGGGTCCATCTCGTCAAGCACTCGAACATTTAAGCTAAGAGCTCGCGACAAAATGGACCCCGTCAGAAGGCGGGGTGACAAGAGTGAGGGGGCGGGGTGATGAGTAAGGAGGATGGCAAAGAAAAATAATCCTCAAGCGTGTTAATATTGGCGAAAAATTTTGAATTTTTTTCGGATAAAAAAATTTGCTGCGAATTTAATGCGGCGAGAAATTGGTGAATCGCGACAGGTTTTTTTGCGGCGAGAATTTTTTTTGTTAAAGCTAAAACTTGATCAGAAATTTTTAAAAAAAGTGGCAGAGGATTTTTTTCAAAAAAAATTGCGTCGAAATTATTTTTATTTTCGAATAATTTTCGAATTAGTTCTGGCGTGAGAAGTGGCGTGTCCACTGGAACGAAGACCATTTCAGATTTTTTCTCTTTCAGGATCACCGAAATAATTCCACCAATCGGTCCGAGATTTTTTACCTGATCTTTAACATTTTCGTAGCCATCAATCTCACCACTGACGATCACTTTTTTTACTCCAGAATTTTCGAGCAACTTCACGGCGTGATCCACCAAACGTAAATTTTTGTAACGCATCAGAGCTTTATTCTGTCCCATTCGCGAGGATTTTCCTCCAGCTAAAACGACTCCTAAATCGGGGGCAATTATTTGTGGCCGCATAATTTGTGACCCTCGATCCATTCACTATTTCCGTCGATGTAGAACTCTTTTTTCCAGATCGGCGCTTTGTGTTTTAATTCTTCGATTAGGAATTGGCAGGCGGCGAAGGCTTCTTTGCGGTGCTTAGAGCTGACGGCAATGGCCACACTCACACCACCGATTTCCAAATGACCTTTGTAATGGATTACTGCGATGTTTAAACGTCCGAAACGGCTGCGTGCTTCTTGGCACAATTTTTCAAAAACTTTTAGCGCGAGAGGTTGGTAAATATCGTAGCTCACGCTCAAAACTTCTCGTCCCAAATTATTATTTCTCACCGCTCCGATGAAGCTGGTCACGGCTCCGCAGCTTGGATCAAAAACAAAATCGAAAATATTTTTGACGTCGATTGTTTTTTCCGTGATCTCGAAATGGGTTTTTTCTGTTGTCACTTTTAACCTCCGCAAACAGGTGGCAGAGCCACCAAATTAATATTTTCGCGCAATTCAAAATCGTCGAAAAGAATTTCTTCGTCAGTTGCTAAGACGCAATTTTGTGGTAATTGCGCCAATCTTTCATCGCCGGAAAGTTTTTTTAGCAGCAGCTCTTTGACTTGATGAACAGTGCTTCCGCAGCTTGTGGTGATTTTTATTTCTTCCTCGTTAGAGCAATTTTGGAGGAAGCCGAAAAGTTTTATTTTAATGGTAATTTGGTTGGTCATTTTTTTGTTAAAATTGTAGAATTTATTTTGCCGATCTCGGTCTAATCATCCTCCCCTTGAGGGAGGAT
>CAIYMZ010000152.1 GCA_903927415.1 uncultured Alphaproteobacteria bacterium | reverse complement strand
CCAAAATCAATGAAATCAAGCTTTTACAGCGCAGAGATAATCTAAAAAAAATTGATCCACATTTTTGGCTCAATCCACAAAACGCGATTAAAATTGCTGAATTTATGACGCAAAAAATTTGTGAAATTGATCAAGAAAATTCTGAAAAATATCGGCAAAATTTAGAAAAATTTAAAAATGAAATTGTTGAAACTGAAAAATTAATTAACTCGCAACTCGCCTTAATTAAAGATCGAGGCTTTGTTTTTTATCACGATGGTTACCAATATTTTGAAGATTATTTTTCCATAAAACCGTTGAAAATTATGTCTTATGATCGCAATCGCGACCTAAGCGTGAAGGACATGAGAGAGTTTAGTATGTTGGTAAAATCAGGAAAGGTGCAATGTATTTTTGGTGAACCGCAAGATGAAAAAAATTCGGCGATGAAATTGGCAACAAATTATAAAATAAAATTTGCGATTTTGGATTTGCTTGGATTGAAGGAAAATTTTGGTAAGAAATCCAGCAGCTATAAAGCGCTGCTGCTTAATATTTCTGATGATCTGGTTTCTTGTTTAAATCCAGAGTCAAAGTCGGTTCCTGATTTTAATATTCTCTAGAGCCTGTATCCAAACTCAGCGTGCCTCGATTTTTTGGAAATTTTACGCAAAAAAGAGCAAAAATTTACGGAAAAGCGAGGCGCGCTGAGTTTGAATACAGGCTCTAGCTCTCATCATCCTCACTCTCCACTTCTCGACGCACTTGTTCTTTGTATTTATCGAGCTCATCAAACAGATCATCCTTGTCTTTGTATTTTTGAATTGAGGCTTTGCGGCGAGATTTAAGTTCGGCAATAACTTTTTCGCAAATCGCATCAGATGTGATACCAAAATGTTGAAACAAATCTTCTGCTTTGCCAGAGGCGCCAAAATCACTCATGCCAATGAAAATTCCATCTTTGCCAATGTAGCGCTCCCAACCCTGAGAAATTCCGGCCTCAATTCCAACTCTAAGAATATTTTCTGATCCCAAAATTCTGTTTTTGTATGATTGGTCTTGTTTGTCGAAAATCTCAAAGCATGGCATTGAAACTATGCGAACAGCGAGTCCATGTCGATGTAGTTTTTCTTTGGTTTCTATCGCTAGAGAGACTTCGGAGCCAGTAGCGATGATGACAACATCTGGCTCAATTGCTAGGGCTGTATCAGAAATTGCATAGCCGCCGAAGCTGCAAAACCCCTCATCTTTTTTATATTCACTACGTAAGAATGGCACATTTTGACGAGTTAAAATAATTGCCGAAGGAGATTTTTTTAACTTCAACGCTTGGTCGAAGCAGCCAATAGTTTCTTGTGCATCTGCAGGACGAAAAACATTGAGATTTGGAATGCCGCGTAGCATAGCCAAATGTTCGATAGGTTGATGAGTTGGACCGTCTTCGCCGAGTCCGATTGAGTCATGAGTGAAGATGTAAATCAATTGTAGCTTCATTAAAGCAGCAAGACGGATTGCTGGCTTCATGTAGTCAGAAAAAACCAAAAAAGTGCCGCCGTATGGAAGAAATCCATGCAGGGAGAGACCGTTCATAATTGCTCCCATCGCGTGTTCTCGAACGCCGTAATGAATGTAATTGCCAGTAAAATTATCGCGTGAAATCGATTTGTTGTGAGAAGTTTTGGTTAAAACTGATTCAGTTAAATCAGCGGAACCACCAATCAATTCTGGCAGTTCAGCGACTAAAAGTTCTAAAACGGTTTGTGACGATTTACGCGTTGCCCGCTTAGGTTTTTCTAAAAAAGTTTTTTGTTTAAAAAGTTCAATTTTTTTAGGAAAATTTTCCGGCAACTCTTTGCGTAAAATTCTTACCCATTCAGCAGATTTTTTCTCGTCAAGTTTTTTGAAATTTTCTTCCCATTCTTTAAAAATTTTGTAAGATCTTTTTCCGGCTTCTAGCCATTTTTCCTCAAGATCATCAGGAATCACAAATGGCGAGTGTGGCCATCTCAACGTATCGCGGACTTTTTGAACCTCATCAACGCCAAGCGGTGAGCCATGGGCTTTTTCGGAGTTAGATTTGTTTGGCGAGCCGAAGCCAATGATGGTTTTGCAATCGATCATTACCGGTTTTTCTGATTTTTGTGCAGTAGTTAAAGCTGATCGTATCTCGTCAAAATTATGGCCATCGATTTGAGTGACATGAAAGCCGCAAGCTTCGAAACGCATTTTCATATTTTCGCTTGTAGCAAGCGAAGTTTTGCCATCGATGGAAATTGAATTATTGTCCCACAAAATAACCAATTTGTTCAGATTCAAATTGCCAGCGAAGGAAATGGCTTCTTGGGAAATTCCTTCCATCAAACATCCATCGCCTGCTATAACGTAGGTTTTGTGATCGATTAAATCTGAGCCAATTCTTTCAGCGAGGACTCTTTCGGCGAGAGCCATTCCAACTGCGGTGGCAAGGCCTTGTCCTAGCGGACCAGTTGTTGTTTCAATTCCGGCAAGATGTCCAAATTCTGGATGGCCGGCGCATTTTGAACCAAGTTGGCGAAATGATTTTAAATCATCGAGTTCGATATCCTTGTAGCCAGTGAGGTAAAGAAGCGAGTAAAGCAACATTGAGCCGTGGCCGGCTGATAAAATAAAACGATCGCGATTGAGCCAGTCAGGTTTTCTCGGATTAAATTTTAAGAATTCGGTGAAGAGAATTGTGGCAACGTCAGCCATTCCCATGGGCATGCCGGGATGACCAGAGTTAGCGCGTTCGACAGCATCAATTGACAAAAAGCGGATGCAATTGGCCATTCTTCTGGTCAATTCCTGATCGGTTTTTTTCATTATTTTTTTGAGGTCTTGAAGGATTTTAGGAAAGGTTGGAGTTGCTTTTTTTTGTGAGCGTCGAAAAAGTAAATTCGCTTTTCATCCAAAGCAATTTCAAACTTCCAAAATCTCCTACGCAAATGCCAAAAAAAATTATTCAGCAAATTCGTCATGCTGAGAGCGGATGTTTTCCACTATTCAGAGTATTGCCGAATCTTGTAACCCTCGCCAGTCTTTGCATCGCCTTGTCGGCGATTCGTTTTTCAGTACATGGAGATTTTATTAGCGCCTCAGGTTTCCTATTGCTTGCTGGTTTCATGGATGGTGTTGACGGACGTCTGGCGCGCTTTCTCAACTCATCAACTGATTTTGGAGCGCAGCTCGATTCGCTGGTTGATTTCGTCAATTTCGGCGTCACTCCTGGTTTTGTAATTTACGCTTGGACAAATTCTTACGGCGATACCTACGGGTTATCTTGGGCATTGGTTTTATTTTTTGCAGTTTGTGGTGCGATCCGCTTAGCACGTTTCAATGTTGATTTAGCTCGTGAAGTAACGAATCCAATTTTAGAAAAATATTTTTTTAAGGGAATTCCAGCGCCAGTTGGAGCCGCAATGGCAATGTTGCCGATGGTTTTATTCTACGAATTTGGTGATGGTTTTTATTCCGATCCAATTTCTGTCATAACCTACACCGCTGTTCTTGCGGTTCTGATGGCAAGTCGCGTGCCGACAATTTCAATCAAAAAAATTCCAGTGCGCAACGAATATGCTTACATCACTTTGCTGGTTTTGGGATCGATCATCATCGGGCTTTTAGTTAAGCCTTGGCTCACATTGGCAATTATCGGCATTACTTACGCTACATCAATTCCGATCACGATTTTTTCTTACGTGAAGATTGAGCTAGCGGCAAAAAAACAGTAAAAATTTATGAAAAAAATTCTGATTTTGAATGGACCTAATCTCAATCTTCTTCACAAGCGCGACAAAAAAATTTATGGTGACGTGTCGCTAGAAAAAATTGAAAATGACTGCAAAATTTTGGCCAAAGAACTCGGTTTAAAAGTTGAGTTACGGCAATCAAACAGCGAGGGTGAGTTGGTTAACATCATCCAAGAAGCTGTGGAAAATTTTGATGGAATTATCATCAATGCTGCAGCTTACACGCACACCTCTGTTGCCATTCGCGACGCTTTGGAAATCTTCCAAAATCCAAAAATAGAACTCCACATTTCTAACATTTTTAAACGCGAAGAATTTCGCCAAAATTCTTTTTTGAGCGATGTGGTCGACGCAGTGATTTCTGGACTTGGAATTAAAGGCTACACCATCGCTCTTCTAGCAATGAACAACATGATCGAATAAAATGTTCCCTCTAAAAATTTCTGAAATTTCCAAATCTTTCGGTGCAAAGTTAGTGCTCGATAAGGTTACTTTTGATGTTAAGCAAAATGAAATTTTTGGTTTCATTGGCCTTAACGGCATGGGCAAAACTACGCTGATTAAAATCATGCTCGACTTGCTTGATCAAGATGATGGCGAGGTAGAAATTTTTGGTGTATCTCGCGTTTTGCCGCAGGCGCGCAAGAGAGTTTGTTACTTGCCGGAAAAATTTCAGCCATCGATTCACCAAACCGGCAAAGATTTCGTAAAATTTGTTTTGGGTTTTTACGGTAAAAAATTTGACGCCAAAAAAGCGCAGCAAATTTGTGAAAATCTCGATTTAAGATTCGAAGTTTTGAAGCAGAAGCTCGGGAAATATTCCAAAGGCATGACACAAAAACTGGGACTTTTGGCGGTGTTTTTGTCGGAAGCGGATTTGGTGAT
>CAIYMZ010000151.1 GCA_903927415.1 uncultured Alphaproteobacteria bacterium | reverse complement strand
TTGAGTAGGCGTGATCCTTCCGTAACACCAGCAATTATGATGCCAACGATGAGGATTATGATTGAGAGCTCAACAAGGGAGAAGGCGCGAGATGGTTTTGTTTTCATCGGAATTAGGAAATTTAGGTTAATTTTTAAGAGAAGAAATTATTTCGATTTTCATTTTTGCTTCATCAAGTTTTTTAACGCAATGTTCTCGAAGCGCATTTCCTTCTGCATAAAGTTCAATCATCAAATCGAGATTTATTTTTTGTGAAGACAAAGTTTCAACAACCTCTTCTAACCGCTCCAGCGCATCTTCAAAACGCATTTTAGAAATTTTTTTCTCGAAATTTTTTTGAGATAGTTTTGCCATAATTTTATTTCATCAAATCAAAAAGTGGGGCTTCGCAACCATTTTTATCAGTTAAACGAATGGGATATTGGTCGGAAAAACAAGCGTCGCAATATTGCGGATTTTCGTTGTTACGTTTTGATTTTGAAATCGCGCGGTAAAGGCCGTCGAGCGAAATGTAACGCAGCGTGTCGACGCCAATAATTTTGGCGATTTCTGCGACGGAATTATTCGCCGCAATTAAATGTTTTTTGTCGGGCGTGTCGACGCCGTAGAAGCAAGGCGAGATTGTTGGCGGCGAAGCAATCAGCATGTGAACTTCGGTGGCTCCAGCGTCGCGAATCAGCTGCACAATTTTTTTTGAAGTAGTGCCTCGCACAATGCTGTCATCAATCAAAACCACTCTTTTGCCTTTGATCACGGCGAGATTGGCATTGTGTTTTAGCTTGACGCCGAAGTGACGAATGCGGTCGGTCGGCTCAATGAAAGTGCGGCCGACATAGTGATTGCGGATGATCCCAAGCTCGAAAGGAATTTTTGATTCCATTGCGTAACCAATCGCCGCCGGCACGCCGGAGTCAGGCACGGGAACGATTACGTCAGCGTCGATTTTCAATTCGCGCGCCAATTCAATACCGATATTTTTGCGCATTTCGTAAACATTTTTTCCTTCCACCGCACTGTCAGGACGAGCGAAATAAACATATTCGAAAATGCAAAATTTTGGCGATTGCGGAGTGAAAGGTTGCAGCGATTTGACGCCACTTTTGTCGATTAAAATCATCTCGCCGTGAGCAATGTCGCGCTCGAATTTGGCGCCGATAATGTCGAAGGCACAAGTTTCTGAAGCCACGACATAAGCCTCTCCGAGTCGTGCCAGCGAAAGCGGACGAACGCCGTGTGGATCACGCAGTGCCACGATTCCATCCTTGTGAATAATGACGAGCGAAAATGCACCTTCGATCTGTGAAGTGGCGTCGATTATTTTTTCCTGCAGCGTCGCTTTTTGACTGAGTGCGATGAGGTGAATGATGATTTCGGTATCCATCGTCGATTGAAAAATCGAGCCACGTTTGATCAAGCGATTGCGCAACGTGTTGGCGTTGGTGAGGTTGCCATTGTGAGCGATTGCCAAAAATCCGAAACTAAACTGCGCGTAAATTGGCTGAAAGTTCCGCGCGGTTTTTTTACCGGCGGTGGAGTAGCGCACGTGGCCGATTGCCGAATCGCCTTCGAGTTTTTGCACCACTTCCGCGGAAGTAAAATTATCCGCAACCAAACCATCCGCAAAATGCGCCGAGAAAAGTTCGCCTGACATCGAAATTATTCCAGCTGCCTCTTGTCCACGATGCTGCAAGGCGTGAAGCCCAAGAGCAGTGTTTACGGCGGCGTCAGGCGATCCGAAGATTCCAAAAATTCCGCATTCTTCGTGAAGTTCGTCAAGAACTGAGTCGTAAGTCATTTTAAGGATTTTAGTTAGTCTCTTCGCGCTCTCGTCATCCTTGACGCAAAGCGTCGAGGATCTCGGGAGTTAGAACTACGGAGCTAAACTCATGAGATCCTCGGAGCAGAGCTCCAAGGATGACGTGGTCATTTAGTGCTTTTATCGAACCACATCGTAGTTCGATCTCGACATCAAATATTTGTAAACGATCAAATTTTCCATAATTCGCTGCACGTAATTTCTAGTTTCGGAGTAAGTAATCAACTCGATCCAATCCACCACGCGATCAATGTCTTTTTCTTGGCGTGGATCGTAGAATTCGTTAATCCAACGTTGCGTGGCGTTGGGGCCAGCATTGTAGGAAGCGATCGCTAGCATTTCGGAACCTTCAAAACGATCGATTAATTTTTTGATGTAGTGTGAACCAAGCTGAACATTGTATTTGATGTCGGTTGCGAGTTTGTGTTTGTCGTAAGTGATTCCCATATCCTTAGCCACCAACTTTGCCGTTCCTGGCATTAATTGCATGAATCCGATCGCACCAACTTGACTAAGCGCCATCGGTGCAAATCCACTTTCCTGTTTGATGATCGCATGCACTAGTGGCGCATATTCATCACTAGCAACTTCTTGCACGATTTGAAATTTATCCTTGATAAAAAAAACATTTTTCTTCGCCGCAACACGAGAAATTTTTGCATCAAGCTGACGATCATCGAGCTCATTGATGATTTTCATGATGACGGCGATTTGTCCTTCAGTCGGCGAGTTATTAACCAACCATTCAAAAATTTTTCCGGCATTATTTTTGTCACCAGTCATCGCCAATAAGTAAGCAACTTGCGCCGCCCTTGATTCGGCAATTTTATTCATATCGCGACCGGTGATATCGGGATCTTTTGGCAGAATTATATCACCTTGAGCGCCAACAGAATCAAGCATGCGATGCTTGTGGATTGCCAATTGTCCGTAAAAAAATATCGGATATTTTGCCGCAACTTTATACCACTCAATTGCTTTTTTCTTATCACCCATCGCCTCTGATGCCATCGCCAACCAGTAAGCTCCGCGCGAAAGCGTGACTGGCTGCGAAACATTTTTGTAAAGATTTTCAAAACGAGCATAAGCCTCTTTTGGCTCATCTAAAAAACGCAATGCAATCCAACCGGCAGTCCATTCTGCTTCCCAAAAGTCAGTCGAAGTTTTTGGCAAATTATGCGCCGCAATCAGCTTGTAGGCAATTTTGTATTTTTTCTGTTTTAACATCTCGCGTCCGTAGAGCCTGCGCAAACTCCACCACTTATCTGGCGCCAAAGACTTTTCTGGCAAATCAATCATCAAATCGAGCAAATCATCGAGTTTATCTTTCGATTTATACCACAAAATTCTGCGATAATATAAACCTTCATTTGATCTTAATTTTCTAGGTACCGAGAGAATAATTTTATCGATGTATTTTGGCGAATCTTGTAACTCAATTATCGCCGCAAAAAGCTGTTGATGGTCTTCATTAACAAAGCTCATTATTCGCTTAGCATCATCAATTTTTCCATCCCACAATAGTCGCTCGATACGATTAATGTGATCAATTTCACCAAGCTGAGTTTGATATTTTGTAAGAAAATTTTTTTCACCATCAGTAGAAAAATTTTCCTTTACCCAAATTCCTGCAATCAAATTTTGAACTTCTTTTTGTGCTTTATTTTTTTCAATTTCTGAAAGTTTTGAACGTGATAAAAAATCTATTTTTGACTGCGCTAAATAAATTTTTGACTCGATGGTTCCAGCTGGATTTGAATTAAAATATTGTTCACTAACTTGGTAAGGAATGTTATTCGCAACAGCTACTCTTTCAATGTTGCGCCTGATGTCAGAAATATTTGGATAAAACGAATTATCTACCGCAAAACGAGAAATGTCGCTGAAGGAAATTTTTTCTGCATCAATCTTTCCGCTAAATTTATTCCACAAAATTATGTCAGTTATCGCATCATAAAATTCTGATTTTTTTTGTAGATCTTTCGCCTGATCATTCTTCATTTTTACAACATAGGCGAGGGCTTCGTCATAATTTTTATTTTCTATCTCAGCACTAATTTTTTTTAAAATTTCAAAATCACTCGCGGTAATTCCATGCCATAATCTTTGTGAAATTGGTTTTAATTCTTTTGACTTAGCATCGGAATTAAAAATAAAAAAAACCGCAAAAACCAGCATAACCCAAGGCTTGATAGCAGTTTTAATTTTTAACACTTTTGGAGGAATTTAGGAATTATCGAGAAATATTTTCTAGAGGACTACGTCGTTAAGTTTTTCAGCAATCTTTTGAAAAAACAAATCTAAAAACAAACTTAGCCACCAACTCCTCTTCCAGTATTCTGGTCGCGATCTGCCGCTAAGGCTTTGACGATGAGAAGTTTAATTGCTGTTCTTGGCACAGCAATATTATCGGTCTTATCTGTGCAATACTCCATCAACTCTGCTTTGAATTTGCCTTCGTTGATCTTAATTCTGATTGTTCCGTCTGAATTTAATTCTGATGTCCATCGCAAGTTGTCTTTCTCAAGCTTCAACAATCCATCTCCAACTTTAATTTCCGCCACACCAGCAGATGTTATTTTTACGAGATCTACCCTAGCTTTTCTCTCCGCTTCTTTTTTTGCTAAAAATCTGTCATGCATATCAGCAAATATTGGTCTTGCTGGTCTCGTATCTACCGTTGGTTCTTCTGCTGTTTCTGGAGGAGAAGGAGGTCTGGTTGCAACTGGCCTAGATGCTAGCGGCGTGGTGGGTGATGGTGTAGTAGCAGTGCGGCGAGCTGTCGGAGGAGGAGATATTACCGCAGCTCTTGATGCTGGTCTTGACGGATCACGAGTTGCCGACAAATGATGATTTGCTGGCGCCTCAGCATCAATTGCATGAACCTCATCATCTTCACGAAACCCTACTCTTCGCCTTCTGGCTGGTTGTGATGTAGGTTGTGATCTTAAAGGAGCCGCAGCACGAGCAGGAGCTGAAACTGTAGCACGAGCAGGAGCAGCTCTTTCTGGTCTTTCTGGCTGACGATCCGCTTCAAGCTCTCTTTCTAATCCAAGTGATGTGAAGGATGACATGAAACTCATCGCGGCATTAGCCCAGCATCTATTTCCATGCACACGATCAAAATTTACCGTACCATTTTGCGGAGCAGGCAGCGCTGGTTTTGGAGCATCAAGACTGGAATATTTAACCATGTATGCCTGCCCTCTTCCTCTAACACTACCACTTCGTAACGTTTCTTCCATTTCAGCTTGTGGCACGATTCTAGGAGTAGCATCGTCATCGTAGCAAACCCACCCTCTCCTCTCTTTCACGTAGGAAAAATAGTGACCATTATCTAACCCAGCACCAGAGTGAACGATGAAAGCTGTAGGTTCAAACCTACGACGAGAACCATCAGTGGCCTCTACTTCGATATTATCCAACCTCACAGGAGTGCTGTTTTTACTCCCATCCTCATTAAAACGCTTAAGGCTGATACAGAGCTCTTGCGCAGTTGGAGCGCAGATTGATTTTGATTTTGTCTCTACGCCTACAGTGTCGGATGCCCGAAACTGTTCTTGATATCTAAACAGGTCTGTAACTGATAGCTGAGCACCACCTGGTATTGAAAGCTGCGCAAGAGTAGATGCCTCTTGTCTTCCTGTCTCATATGTAATACCACCTTGTTGTGCAAAATTTTGCTCAAATAATTGTGAATTATCACCTGCCGCAGCATTCAGAAGCTCTCCCACAAATTCAGAGGCATCTTGAGGCCTGCCCTTGTTTTCATACAGATTTCTGAAATTCTGATTTCCAGGATTTCTATGTTTGACTAATCGCAACAGCTCTTCTCTTTGACGAACCCTTGCCTGAGGAGAAAGCGTTCTATCTCTCATCACCTCAGCAATTTTTCTTCTAAGAGCCGCTGTCGCTCCTCTATCCTCCACTGGCATCTGACCTACTGCCGCTGGTTGAGATAGAACTGTAGCTCTGCTAGGAGACGGAGGGACTGTAGCTCTGCTAGTTGGACGAGCCATAAATTTCTAAATTTTTTTGTTAAAAAATTTTCACTTTGATTTTTGCGGACTCGTTTTTTAAGTTGCGCAACACAAAAAATATATTTCAAACTTTCCTCAGCGACATCAACTAAATCAAGCAAAATGAGCTTCTTGAACAATTTTTTTATAAAAAAACTTTGCCAAAAAATTGGCATGGATGAATTCGGCAACGAATATTTCCAAAATAAAATTGGGAAAAGATTTGTGATTTACAAAGGCATTGTGGAGCCTTCTAAAATACCGATGGAGTGGCATAGTTGGATTCATTATTCAACCAACAATTTACCGCAAAAAAATATTCAAAAATTTTTCTGGCAAAAAATTCATCTGCCAAATTTAACCGGAACCAAAGGTGCTTACTCGCCAAAAAATTCATCAAAGAAAGAAACTATCTCTGTCTATGAGGCTTGGAAAGCAGAGTAGTTTTTTATTTTGATTTTCAAAACTCGCTTCATAAGTTGCGCCTAAAATTTCCTTCTCAAAAAAAATCTAAAAAATCATGAACAAAACCAGTAATTATTTCGAAATTATTGTTGGAACTTTCGTTTTATTTTGTGCGATTTTTTTCTTCTTCAGCTCATTTCGTAGCGCTAAAATCAACAATTCTGGCGGTTATCACCTCATCGCTAAGTTTGAAAATATCGATGGCCTTGTTAGCGGAAGTGACATCAAAATTTCCGGCGTAAAAATCGGCACAATTGAAGATCAATTTTTGGATCAAAAAGATTTTCGCGCGACACTCAAACTAAACATCGATCAAAACGTAAAACTTCCATCCGACACTTCTGCAAAAATTTCTTCCGAAGGACTTCTTGGATCAAAATATTTATCGATCACTCCCGGTGGTGATGAAGAAAATTTAAAAGATGGCGAAGAAATTATGTTCACGCAATCTTCGATAAATCTTGAAGACCTTTTGGGAAAATTTATTTTTGGATCCGATAAAAAAGATAAAAAAGATGAACAAAAATAATATTTTTTGCACTTTTTTTCTTATTCTTTTTTCTTCAATCGCACTAGCGCAAACACCTGCTGAACCAACTCCTGCTGCCACTCCCCCGTCCGAAAATTACAAACTCACAATTGACAAAGTTGATCCTTCACGTTTTTACGAAATCGCTGTAATCCAAGGCCTCAATAAAACTACCGCCAAAACTTCAATTTTAGAAATACGCATCGGTAACAAAATTAAATTCGGACAACTAACAATGATTGCTCATAAATGCTGGCAAGCATCACTAGATCAAAAACCAGAAAGCAAAATTCTTCTCGAAGTTTTTGAAAACAAAAATGATGAAAACGGTGTCTCGATCGAAAAAAGAATTTTTTACGGCTGGATGTTTGCTTCCAGCCCTTCAATCTCTGGCCTTGAGCATCCAATTTACGACCTCACAGCCATTAGCTGCAAAAACAAATAATCACAACCATGATCAAAATTTCGCCCTCCATTTTGTCTGCAAATTTTGCCAAACTCGGCGAAGAAATTATCGCAATTGAAAAAGCGGGAGCTGACTACATTCACATCGATGTAATGGATGGAAATTTTGTGCCCAACATCACAATCGGTAATGAAGTGGTAAAAAATTTACGCAAAATTTCGACGCTGCCTTTTGATGTTCATTTGATGATTCAAAATCCTGACAACCACATCAAAGCCTTTGCTGACGCTGACTCAGACATCATCACAATTCACGCTGAAGCATCAACTCACTTAGATCGTAGCGTCGAATTAATAAAATCTTACGGCAAAAAAGCTGGGATTTCGATCGTGCCATCAACTCACGAAAATGTGTTCGATTATGTTTTAGAGAAGCTCGATTTAATTTTGGTGATGACCGTAAATCCCGGATTTGGCGGACAAAAATTTCTGTCTTCGCAGCTCAAAAAAATCGAAAATATTCGCCGCAAAATTGAAAAATCCGGACGCAAAATTGAGTTAGAAGTTGATGGCGGAATCAATCAAGAAACCGCGAAATTAGTGATCGCAGCAGGTGCTGATGTTTTGGTTTCAGGATCATTCGTTTTTGGATCAAAAGATTACGCTGACGCAATTTTAAAACTTCGCGCTTAATGAAATACGTCGTCTACGGCCTCGGAATTTCTGGCCTCTCCACTGCAAAATTTTTAGCAAAAAATGGTGAAGATGTTGTTGCTACTGATGACAATGAAAAAACACTTTCTGACTTACGACTAGTAAAACCCGACGAAATAAAATACGACGCAGCCACAATCATTTCCTTCGCTCCCGGCATCCCGCTTTATTTTCCCAAGCCGCATAAAATTTTAGAAATCGTCAAAAAAACTGGCGCGACTTTGGCTTGCGACATTGAACTTTTTTACCGCCGTAACTCTGAAAAAAATTTCATCGCGATTACTGGAACCAACGGCAAATCCACAACCACAGCGCTCAGCGGATTTATTTTTAAAGAACTCGGAATTCCTGCCGAAATCGGAGGCAATATTGGCGTGCCTTGTTTCGATCTTCCGCGCAGCAAAAATTACATTTTCGAAACTTCTTCCTACCAGCTTGATCTTCTTTCCCAAACTCATTTTCACATTGCCGCATTGCTCAACATCACGCCTGATCACCTTGATCGGCATGGCTCGATGGCTGGTTACATCGAAGCGAAAAAAAGAATTTTTCGCAATCAAACTGAAAAAGATTTCGCGCTGATTGATGTCGACAACGAAAATTCTCGAAAAGTTTTTGACGAATTAAAAGCTGACAAAAATTTTCGCGCAACACTCGTGCCGATCTCGACAAAAAAAATTCAGGAAAATGGTGTCGCACTTTTTGGTGGAAAATTGGTGAATAAAATCGGCGGCGAAAATTCGGAGTTGGAATTAAAATCTGAATTTTTACGCGGTGAGCATAATGATCAGAATATGGCGTTTGCTTTTGCGATTACGTTTTTAGGCGCTAGGCGTAAGCCGATAGGCATTAGTCAGGACGAGATTATTTCTGCGATTAAAAAATTTCGTGGCTTACGTCATCGCATGCAAATCATCGGAAAAATTGGTGAAATAAAATTCATCAATGACAGCAAAGCGACCAACGCCGAATCAACTGAAAATGCGCTAAAGGCCTACGAAAATATTTTTTGGATTCTTGGCGGCAGAGCGAAGGATGGAGGAATATCGACGCTTCAGCCTTATTTCAAAAAAATTCACAAAGCTTTTTTGATCGGTGAAGCAACGGAAGAATTCGCAAAAATTTTAGAAAAAAATTCCGTCAATTTTGAAAAATGCGGTGATTTAAAAACAGCTTTTGAAAAAGCTTTTTTAGAGGCAAAAAAATCTAGCCTAACCGAAAAGAACATCATACTTTCTCCGGCTTGCGCATCCTTCGATCAATGGAAAAATTTTGAGCTGCGCGGCGACTATTTTTGTAAGCTTTTTGATGAATTACCAAAATCCTGAAACGCTAAAAAAAATTAAAAAAGTTGTAAAAGGCTTAACCATTTTTTGCGTTTTAATTTTAGGATTTTTTACAATTTTTCTTTCTCGAGAAACATCTTCTCACTCCATCACAAAAGCTTGTTCAGAAGTTTCGGATGCTAAACCTGGGGATAACTGCTTATTTTATAATCTTAAGCTTTGTCAAACTGTTCCAAGCGCTAGTTACGTCATTGCAGCAGAGCATATTTTATCAGCTAATCAAAATCATCGCGTTAATTGCGCTGACCTATCTGATCTCCCGCTTTGCAATCAGATAGATAAAAATCAAGATGGCTCTAGTCGTGAACTTCCTCAAAAAAATTGTGTGAAAGAATGTAGCGATCAATCTTTTATCAATCCAAATCCTTTAACAATTCCACCATTGATTAGAAGCGTTGATTGGGCAGTTCACAATCGTGACTGTATCAGATTTTGTGACGCTCTAGAAACTGGCGTGACTGCAAAACTTGGTGTGAATTGCGTTAGCAGAAAATGTCATCAACTCCCAAATGGTACAGCACCGACATCCTCGAACTGCAATTTGTTGCCTTGCAACTTACTAACTCCGGACGAGTTAAACGAAGCAAAATTGGGAGATAGTTCAAAAAAATATTGCGAGGGAGAAAATATCAAATGTCTCATCTTTTCGAAAGAACAACTTCCTTACGCGATGACAAGAAAAACAAACCCCATCTGTAAAATTCATGATTGCCGCACCACATCAGAAACCTGCAAATCCTACTCTGACGATGATTTGCAACAAATTTTAAACAAAGAAAAAGACGACTCTGCCTATGGCGCTGCTTACAAGAACTATGTCAATGCTGGTTACGATCTATACAACACCTCCTTATGCAATAACATCATCTGCAAGCCTGTCATAAAAATATCATATCGCTGCACTCCATTTGATGCTGAAAATCCAATTATCAGAAATGATTTGTGTGATGAAGAAGGCAAAGAAGGAGCTACATGCTCTGGAGGCTATTGCTTTGCCACCATCGATTGCAATTTAAACATTCACTCTAAAAAACCAGAATGTGGTAATTCTGAACCAGCAAGCATCAATTTGGATTATGATCCGCTGAACTCTTGGTTCTATCGCCCAAAACCGAACAGCAAAGCGACCAGAGATGGCAGCACATTGAATGATATGGATGGAAATCTTTGCTATACTCGTGACCAGATGGAATATCCTCACAATAACGAAGGAACTCCAAAATGGGGGCGTCATCCAACAACAGATTTTGGATTGCTTGGAATAGTAGATTATGGCTACAACCACAATTACGCACAACTTGATTCGCAAATGGAGACGCGATCTCCTGGCTCATGCGAGATGGACCCAAATCATAGCAACGGTTTAGCTGGCTGGGGGTATGTCTATATGTGTGGTAATGGTGGTTGGACACTAAATGAACTAAGTGACGAGGCTGGTTACCACCGCGGCTATGTTAAAACTTCTTTTACAGAAAAAGATGCTTCTCATGAATTGATGGTCTGCATAAGATTTCATAACTCTATGATTCCATTAAGAACTTGTGGTGCTAGAGAATGCGGCATCACTTATGGTTTTGGTGATTTTTGGGGCGAAGTTTGTGGACGCGATATTTGCCGAAAATTAACGATCACAGATTTGAATTCTAGAAAATGCGAGATAACGACCATTGGAGACAATAACTTATTTTTTCATGAGGGGGAACATGACTGTTTGAGCATCGTTGATACCTACGTGCGAATGAGAGCGGTGAAATATTCCAACAATCGTATCTGCACTTTTATTGATTTAAAAGGCACCACCGCTTATCAGCCTCAAGATGATTATTACGATGGTAATGAAAAATTATCTGATGGCACTTGCATCGCTGGACAAAAAAATAGCGACGGAAATTGCGTCATGGCAAGATTGGAAAATGGAGATTGTCCCGGCAGCTTAAATGATGATGAAAAAGATGAAAATGGGGATGAAAAAAAAGATAGTGACAAAACTTGTTTTAGCACAAACACCAATTACTGGAGAGGCGTAGCCCACGTCTGGCGAACAGTTATGCGCATTCCATACATTCTGAATAATCGTCCAAGCGGACAAAAACCGGGATATATCGATTTATCAGGTCGACTATTTCCGGAACAAGAATGTATCAAAACACGATTCAGGATTTCGCCACCTCCAAAAACTTACAATCTAGCGACGATGCAGAACTCTCCAACGATGTTCACTCCTCCGCTTTACATTCTCAATGCAAGAACGAAAAGAGATGGCGATGTTTCTTCCCCCGGAAGAAATGAACTCTACGGTGTAACCGATTTTCACTATCCTGAACTTGAAGTTAAATTTGGCCCAACATTGCAAAAATTAAGCCTTGATTTTGGCAAGACTGGTTACGAGAACGCCCCCGATCCCAAAAGCTTCGCCACCATAAACACCAACGTAAATGGACATGATTATTCTGCTGAAATCTTTATCAGAAAAGAATTTAGCGATGAAAATTGGCAACCAATTCTTGCTCTTTATCGAAAATTCAAAAACGAAAATAATGAATATATCGATCCAGTAAGAGTTGGCTATGTCAGAAGATCATTGCCAGAAATTGATAATGCTGCCATAAGAAGAATAACTCCATCCATCGATCCAAAAAAATTAGTGATTTATCCTGACCAAGCAAACACCTATAAAAGTTCAAAAATTGTAGTGAGATATTTAGGGAGTTTCGGTGGCAATGGCGTTGATAATAACTGCCAGTCAGGCTCTGACGACTCATGCAGTGCCGAAATAAAATTAGAAAATATTGATCAATCCACTCCCACCTGCAATTCTGAAACCGAAATATACAAGATCTGCGCTCAAAGAGATATTTGCAGTAAATTAAACATTGAATGTATCCAAAATGAAATCGATCTCCATGCCGCAAAAATAAAAAATGAACCGATTGATTCATTCTTGTCTGTAAGAGCAACCTGCAACAATTCTTGGCTGGTGGATTGCAACAGAAGAAAAGGTTTATCTACCGGCTCATCATCAACAATAACAAATCCTAATCCATCTGGAGCGCCCGCTGATCCCAGGGCGTATGGATGGTTTAACGAAATTTGCATCTCTGGCGGTTTCGACACTAAATTAAAAAGAGTAATAGCTGAAAAAATGAGCAGTGGCGTAATGGGAAAATGTCTCATTGACCCAAACAGTCCTTACATCATCGATGGTGATAACAGCACAAATTGTAATGCTGGTGGCAAAGCACCAAACTGCTTATGTCTCGTAGCACTTGATGGCGTGGAAATTGGCGATAATCAAGAAAAAAGACGACAAACAGCCCATGAGGCCGGACTCTGCGTTGACATGCCACTACCAAAACTCTGTCCCGCAATCGATTACAACTTATCTCCAAATTCCGATGATACTGATCTCGAATATGTCGCTCACTCTCTCAACAAAACATTCTACGACAGCGCTGACGCTGTGCATTTATCACACCAATATCGCACAGAAGGTAAACCGGCTCCAGATCCAATCACACTTAAAGGTCATGCGGAATTTTCTTTCGGAATATTTGGCATGGAAAATATCGAAGGTGAATGCAAAGGCTTCTGGCGTAATAAGTCATCTTTTAGCGGCATTTCTATACCACCAAAACTCAGCTGCTTGGATGAAAATGGCAATGCGGTGTGGGGCACAACCACTTACGACGAATGCGTACGTTACGATTGCCAAGAAGTTTCAACCAATGGTCCTGATGAGAATGGACTTTATCAAGGCGCCTACGGAGCGACTGAAGACGGTGAAGATAAGGGCAAAAGTCATGGCTTTGCCCTATGGCCAAAATATACCAAAACCAATGATTTTTTGGAGAACGTTACCGCAACAAGTTGCATAACCGGTTTCAAAAAAACTGGTGCCACAGCAACAACATCTCAAGGAACCGTCAGCGGATTATCCCTATTCAACGCTTCAATCAAAAGTCTAATCACTAGCTATACTGGCGGCACATCTCCGGTCAGAGCCTGTAATCAACTTGGTCAATGGCAATCACCAGATCAAACTAAAGTTTGCGAAAGAATCTCTTGTCCAGCACTAGTAAATAACCCCGCCAAAGGCTCAATCTGGTCATCCGATAACAGCTTACCAATTCCAAGCGATTCTGGCGATTCAACCAATTGGGCATTGTGGGAAAATGCAGGCGGAGCAGAATTCCCCTCTAAAAATGCCTCAAGGTCACTAAAAAATATTCGTATTCATAGCGAGTCAATCTCAACAGGAACTTGCAAAGAATTTCCTCTTGGATTTTTCAAAGCACCAGGTGGCAAGTCTCCAACTCGTAAATGCGATGAATTTGGAAATTGGGGACCAGTTGAGAATCCATGCGTCACCACTTGCAATGCGATCGCAGGCAATGATGCAAATAGTGAAAATAATGGTTTCACTTATTGGAATGAAGTTTTGAACGTCCCAATAAATGGAGCAGTAGATGGCACCATCACAATCTCGTCAGGAAATAATGGCTGTATTGCTGGTCGCTACCCTTACCCTTACCCTCCTCTAAAAGACAAATTCGGCACCTCATTTGAAATCAAAACCACTGCTCCTTATCGCACTGACAGCGGCACCAACAGAGATTTGAGGACGATACCATATAATTTGGCCGATGACACCAGGGCGGCAACTTATCCACAACGGGTTTGTAAATCGATAATCTCCGTTGGTGGCGCCTCAAATGTTTGGACAGTTCCATCGTCAATCTGCGTTAATTTCTGCCCAGGATCTGATTTAGACACCAGGATTGGCGCCGGTAGAACACAGCACACGCTCAGAGATGGCAGCACTCTCACTGTTGATTGGCCAACTACCGGATTCGGCCAAACAGTATATAAGGATTTTCCAGCATTGGGCCAACAATCAGCTTTCGATTATACTCTAAACAGATCTAACGACTATTATTCTCTCGCCAGATATTGCAATTCGTCCACTCACAAATGGGATCCCGTAGTGCCACAATGTATCACCAACAACACCACTATCGGCACCACCAATATTTTGTATAATTCTCCAACACCTAGAGTAGCGGTTGAATCAGAAGCTTCTGGAGGTTGTCTAGGTGGCTATTACAAGGGAAATTTTGATACCGCAAATACAGTAAAATACAAATGCGCTTACCAAAACTCTAACAACAAAATAGACGAAGTTTATTTTGCAGAAGTTCCAAACTCTGGTTTACCATGCCAACGCTATTGCTCGATCAGCGGCAATCAAGAATTCGTCAATTCAATCAATTCCAGCCCGATTAGTTATTGCGCTTTAAATACCAACGGTACCGGACAGCCGTGCAAATCAACAACTTTAGACGTTAATGGATGGCACTTTAATTGCGAAACGCGTGGGTGGATGGGGTCTTATTGGTGCCAAGAAATAGGCGCCTCCCCATTAACCAATCAGCTAGTAATTCCAACAACCGAAATTCCATTAGCCTGTAAATCTGGATTCGGATATCCAGAAGACCACATATCAAAAGATAGCGCAGATACAAACAATAGCTGCAGCAGATCATGGACAGACAGAACAAACACTAGATCTTCAATCAGATGTCAAGCTGACGGCACATGGAGACTTAGCGGCGATTGCACTACTTGTAGAAGTTGCACACTTAGTTCCGGGGTCAGCAACGCATGGATAGATCGCTCGTTTCATTGTACCTATAGTGATAATCTTTATGCTATATTCAACTTTAATGATGGCTACAATTGGGCTGCTAGTTGCAGTTCTAACACCATGTCACACGGAGCGACTAAGTCCTGTGAATGGGAAAAAGACATCGGAGAATGCTGTGATTCCTGGCCTGATTGGTACAACGCCATGGTTAAGGTTGGTATTAATGTAACATGTACCGACGGAGCAGCAAGTGGAATTCCTTTTCATATGGGCTACTGGAAACGAGACTAATCACTTATTTCCATTTTTTTAATTAAAAAAAATTTATGAAAAAAATCTCCATCATCATGGGCAGCAAATCAGATTTCACGACGATGAAACATAGCTGCGAAATTCTTGATTCTTTCAAAATTTCTTACGAAACAAAAATCATCTCCGCTCATCGCACACCAAAAAGACTTTACGAATTTTGTGCCACCGCTGAAAAAAATGGTACGCAAGTGATCATCGCCGGAGCCGGTGGTGCCGCGCATTTACCAGGAATGACCGCGGCAATGACTTTTCTTCCTGTTCTTGGAGTTCCGGTCGAAAGCCGCGCGCTTAAAGGTCTCGACTCACTTCTCTCCATCGCCCAAATGCCAGCCGGAATTCCGGTTGGATGTTTAGCCATCGGCGAAGCCGGCGCAAAAAATGCCGCACTTTTAGCCATCGCAATTCTTGCTTTGTCGGATGAAAAACTGGCAAAAAAATTACAAAAATTTCGCGAAGAACAAACTAACGCGGTAAAATTAAAACCTTAAAAAAATTAAATGGATTGCTTCGCTACGCTCGCAATGACTGACTCTCGTCAT
>CAIYMZ010000150.1 GCA_903927415.1 uncultured Alphaproteobacteria bacterium | reverse complement strand
TCACTCTTCAATATTACCGCGTAATCAATCCAATTCTTGCTTGGCAGCAGGCTAATCTCTGACAAAATATCTTTAGCATGCTTAAGATTAACCTTAATGACTTCATACCCTTCATTAGCATATTTCTTCAGCTCTTCACCATCCACATCAATAACATAAACTTTCGCAACCGGAGCAAAAGATTCTGAATTTCCAGAGCGCTGCCTGTTATCTAACCTACTTCCTAAAACCAAAATTCTATCACAATTCTGCACTAACAAATTTGCGCCCCTATTGCCGTAAACACCAATTTGACCATAATAATTTTTCATATCATGATCAAAATAGGTCATTCCATTCCAGCTAGAAACAAATGGAACATTGGAATTTTTTTTAAGCCATTCAACTACTTCAACTTCAGAGCCAGCGAGGCCAACTCCTGCCCCAAAAAGTATCAAAGGTCTTTCTGAATTTTTAAAAAAATCTGAAATTTCTTGGGTAATTTTTTTAATTTCCTGTAACGAGAATTTTTCTACAGACGGATGATTGTAAATGACTTTATCACCAACCTCTTCTTTCTGCACATTCATCGGCACATCAATAAGAACCGGCCCCTTACGATCAGAAATTGCAATATTGTAAGCTTTCTCCAATTCAATTTTTAATTCTTCGCCATTTTTAACTTGAACTGCATATTTAGTAATTGGCTTCACCATCTCGACGATTTTAGTTTCCTGAAACCCAGCTTGCCTAACTTTTGTACCTATAAAATTTGCACTTTCGCTTTGGTTAACTTGCCCAGTAATGTGAACAGTTGGAATGGAATCAAAATAGGAGCATGCAATTCCGGTAATAAGATTTGTTGCACCAGGCCCCGAAGTTGCTACCGTAACACCAACCGTTTTATTAACTCTCCATAATGCATCTGCAGCCATAGCAGAAGCCTGCTCATGCTGGAAACACACATATTCTGTTTTTGTATTTCTGGCAATGGCATCGATAATGAAAGTGCAAGCACCACCGGTTACAAGAAAAAACTTACTGGATCCTCTTTGGCGGAAAAACTCCGCGATATATTCTGCTCCGGTCATCTACTAAGATTAATTAAGTTACCAAATTTTCCATGGCGCTTTATTTTGCTGCCACAAACTTTCTAAATGAATCTTGTCGCGCTGAGTATCCATAGCATACCAAAATCCATCATGTTTAAAAGATACTAGTTGAGAATTTTTTGCTAAGTTTTTTAAGGGCTCTTGCTCTAAAAAAATCTGATCTCCATCGGGAATATAATCAAAAATCTTTTGCGAAAAAATAAAAAAACCTCCATTAACATAATTACCATCTCCTGAGGGTTTTTCTTGAAAATCATTTACAGTTTTATTATCGGCAGCAATTGCCAAGACACCAAATCTACCAGCTGGTTTTACGGCGGTTAAAGTCGCAACTTTATTATTTTTCTCGTGAAATTCGATAAGATTACTGATATTAACATCGCAAACCCCATCACCATAAGTCAGACAAAAATTTTCTTCACCTTTGAGATATTCTTTTACTTTTTTAATACGCGATCCCGTCATTGTATCTTCTCCGGTTTCCACCAAAGTAATTTTCCATTTTTCAGAATTATTGTTATGAATTATCTCGCTGTTATTAGTTAAATCCAAAGTTATGTCCGACATATGGCGATAATAATTCGCGAAATATTCTTTGATGGCATAACCTTTGTAACCTAAGCAAATCACGAATTCGTTGATACCATAGCTCGAATAAATTTTCATTATATGCCATAAAATCGGCTTACCACCAACTTCAACCATCGGCTTTGGACGCAAGGCTGTTTCTTCGCTAATACGCGTTCCAAGCCCACCAGCGAGAATTACTGCTTTCATAAATTATTAAGAAAATGATTAATTATTCTTGTAAACCCCGATTTGGCATTGACTTGATTATACCAACCCAAGGATTTTAATTTCGATATATCGGGGATTATTTTCTGAAATGAGTTAGATTTCTGAGTATCATTTTTTATAATTACATTAACTTTTTTTTCCAGAATAATATTCTGCACCATGTAAGCTAAATCCGCAGTAGAAAATACTTCATCTGCATTTCCTATATTCCAAACTTCATTCACTTTTCCCGAAGCAATTATCGCTAATAGAGCTGATACAAAATCAACAACATAACAAAAAGCGCGAACACTAGAGCCGTCACTATTTAATACAATATCTTCACCGCTGACCACCGCTTTGACAACATCAGCAAAAATTCTGCCATCATCCAATTTCATATCAGGACCGTAGGTGTGAAAAGGTCTGACGATATTAAAATTTCTACCATTGGTTTTACACCATGATGCAACTATATTTTCGGCCATTCTTTTACTTTCTGCATAACAAGATCTAACCTCTAACTGATTAATGACCCCTACATAATCCTCTGCAACAGAATCAAGCTCAGTAATATCACCATAGACTTCGGCACTACTGATAAATGTTAAGTCCTTTACCGGCTGAATCTTCATAAGATCAATCATTTTTAATGTTCCGATACAATTCGCTTCAAAAACATCTAATGGATCAATGGTATAAAATTTTGGACTACCTATACTCGCTCCATGGATTATGTGATCAACCCTATCTCTGATAATTGAAGGATCAAATTTAGCTACATCGCATTCTATAGGTACTAAATTTTGATTTCCTAAAAAAGAGGAAAATACCTCATCAAATCTTTGTTTATTCCTGAATAATGCGAAAACTTTTCCACTGGTTAAACTTAACAAAACCTTCACAACAAATGAACAAAGCATCCCTGAAGATCCGGTAACTAAATAGTTGGCACTTGATAGCTTGCCATAATCTATAAAATCAGAACTGAGAACCTTTTGAATATCATCTTTGATTATTTCATCATTTCTCATTATGCCACATACTTAGTTATGAACTCTGCAATCACCTCATGCATATGGGCGAACATTTCATCATTCAGACCGTGATGACAAGCAAGTAGAGTACCTCCACGCATGATGTTGTCAGCATTTTTTAAATCTTTTGATTTGCGCATTTCTAGATTTTTGAAGCCTGGTTGTCTGGTGATGTTGCCGGTAAAAACTACGCGAGTTTGAATGTTTCTTTTTTCAAGAAAAATTTGAAAATCTTTGCGTTCGAAAGGAGCCGTTTTTTTGACAATAACCGGAAAAGCCAGCCAGCCAGTTCTCGCACCTTTAGTTTCTTCAGGAAGCGTGAAAAATTCTTCGTATTTTTTGAAAAAATTAATTTGAGTTTGATAATTTTTACGACGCGTTTCGATATTATTTTCTAAATCTAAAAGTTGCTCTAAACCAAAAGCGGCGCCGATTTCTGAACCTTCCAAATTATAGCCGATAGTTTCAAAAACGAATTTGGCGTCGTATTTTATGCCATCAACATCAACGTTAAAACGATTCTCAATTGCCTCTGATTGCTCGTCAAAAATTGATGAACTTCTGCCCCAAGAACGCAAAAGTTTAGCGCGGCGAAGATGCTCTTCATCATTTACACAAAGCGCTCCACCATTGCCGGCACAATTGATGATGTGAGATCCATAAAAGCTGGTAATTGACATGTCAGACCACGAGCCACTTGATTTACCGTTAAGCGTCGCACCAAGAGTATCCGCAGAATCTTCCAAAATTTTTAAATTATATTTTTTTGCAATTGCAGAAATTTTATCCCATTCGCAAATATTTCCGATGAGATTTGGAGCAACAATAGCAACGGTTTTTGATGAAATCATTTCTTCAATTTTCGCCGGATCGATGCAGTAATTTGAAACTCCAACATCAACAAAAACTGGCACTAAACCATTTTTTACGATGCAGCCAACTGTTGTGGAAAAAGTAAGTGCCGGCGTAATAACTTCCGAACCTTTTTCAAACCCGAATGATTCCATTCCGACATAGAGTGCAGAAGATCCAGAGTTAACATAAAGACAATGTTTTTTAGCAAAAATCTGCGCGATTTTTGCTTCAAAAGCGCGCGCATTTTTCCCCATTTGCGTGCCTTCTTTTAGGCACTTTACTACGGCATCAATTTCTTTTTGACCGTAAACAGTTTTTGCGTAAGAAACGGAGATCATATTTCAGAAAATTTAATAAAAATTTAGGTTCAAGACAACTTAAGCGGTCTTTTTCCAAACTCT
>CAIYMZ010000149.1 GCA_903927415.1 uncultured Alphaproteobacteria bacterium | reverse complement strand
CATAAGGGCGGGGTGACACTGAGTGTGAGTTGTCACCCCGCCCTTATGACGGGGTCCATCTCGAAAAATACTCTAAAAAAATTTAAATCAAAATGCCTGAATTACCAGAAGTTGAAACGATCTGCCGCGGATTAGGAAATTTAATTGGCAGAAGAATTCAGAAAGTTTTTCGTTCAGAAAAAAAATTACGAATCGATTCGAGCCTTGATTTGCAAGGCTTAAAAGGTGCGACGATTTTGCAGCTTGAAAGAAGGGCGCGCTACTTACTCATTCATTTTTCCAACAAAAACTCGCTGATTTTGCATTTGGGGATGAGTGGGAAAATTACGATAAACCCCACGCCGTCATCCTTGGCGCAAAGCGCCGAGGATCTCATGAGTTCAAACTCCACAGCCAAACTCACGAGATCCTCGGCTCGCCTACGGCGGCCAAGGATGATGTGGTGCGGTAAAAAACACGATCACTTCGCACTCGAATTCACCGACGGTTCACATTTGATTTTCAACGATCCGCGGCGATTTGGATTTGTCGATTTGGTCGCAACAAAAAATTTAAAAAATCACAAAATGTTGGTGCAGCTTGGCGTCGAACCGCTGTCGAATAAATTTAATTTTGCTCTGCTGCGCAAAAAATTATGCGACAAAAAAATGAATATTAAAACGGCGATGATGGACAATAAAATTGTTGTTGGTGTCGGAAATATTTACATCAATGAATCCCTGTTCGACTCAGGAATTTCACCGCTGCGTACTGCTTCGTCGCTCAAGGAAAATGAAATAAAAAAACTCGTGAGCTCGATTAAAAAAATTCTGAAAAAAGCGATCAAACTTGGCGGCTCCTCAATTTCAGATTACGTCACCGCTTCAGGAAATTTAGGAAATTTTCAAAATACATTTCGCGTTTACGGACGTGCGTCGGAAAATTGTTTGCATTGTAATACTGTGATCGAAAAGATCGTGCAGAACGGTCGTTCGAGCTTTTATTGTTCAACTTGTCAGAGGTAATTATGAAAAAAAATTTAGCGTTTATCTCAATTTTATTTTTGCTTTCTTCCTGCTCACAAATTTTTTTTTCAAAGTCTGAAATCGTTGAAGAGCAAGCTTCTGAAGAGTTTGTTCAGGGCAGTGAAGATATTCCACTTTTAGTTGGAATGGAAAAAATGAACGAAGAAAGTTTGGGATTTGATTCGGATTTAGGCAGCATAATTTCATCGAGTTACGAAACCAAAATTGAATTAAAAAAAGTTAGAAATTTTTATTTAAAAACCCTGCCACAAATGGGCTGGGTCTTGGTAAAAAATATTGAAAACAGTGCGAGCTTCAGACGCGAAAAAGAAAAATTAGAAATCGAATTTGTGAAGCAAGATGACAAAAAATTGGTGCGATTTTTTATTTCCTCGACGTTGTAGATAGACAATCTTTCTCAAAAATTATTCAGATAATTAACATTCCCACCACAGATTATCTTGATAATTAGCATTTCTACCGCAGATTATCTGCATCAATTCTTTAATAAATCATCCTTTTATGAAGTATGAAAGAGCATTAAACCTTGTTGCAATTTTAAAGAAAAAATCTGTATTTCTTTTTGGTCCACGCGCCGTCGGAAAAACTCACCTAATCAAGAAACAGCTGGCTGCAGAAGCTCTAATCATCAACCTACTTAACTCCGAAATTTACTTACGTTTAAGTGCAAATCCGACACAAATTCGTGAGATGATTGCGGCGTCAAAAAAAAAGCTGATTGTGATTGATGAAATTCAGCGCATTCCAGAATTACTTAACGAAGTTCACGACTTAATCGAATCAAAAAAATTAACTTTTTTATTAACGGGAAGCAGCACCAGAAAACTTCGTGGTAAGGGCGTGAACCTGCTTGCTGGAAGGGCTTGGCAGGCAAATCTTTTTGCACTTACAACCAAGGAAATAACAAAATTTAACCTCGCGCGCTATTTACAATTCGGTGGTTTGCCAGCGGTTTACGGTAGTGAATATCCTGAAGAAGAGCTTGACGCCTACGTTCACACTTATTTGCGCGAAGAAATTCAGGCTGAATCTTTCGTCAGAAAAATCCCCGCCTTCTCGCGTTTTTTGCAGGTTGCGGCTTTGACTAGTGGGCAAATGTTAAATTTTTCTAAAATCGCTAGTGACACGGGAGTGCCGCTCTCAACGGTTCGCGAATATTACCAGATTTTACAAGACACCCTAATTGGATTCATGTTGACAGCTTGGACTAAGTCGAAAAAGCGCAAGGCCATTGGCACGGCGAAGTTTTATTTTTTTGATGTTGGTGTCAGAAACACACTCGCTGGCATCAAAAAAATCGATCCGATTTCAGAAATTTACGGACAATCTTTTGAGCATTTTTTGATTCTAGAAGTGAAGTCTTACCTGAGTTACATGCGAATAAAAAAAGACATCAGCTATTGGCGCTCTAAGAACGGACACGAGGTCGATTTATTAATCGGCGACGAAATCGCCATTGAAATCAAATCAACAAAATCAGTCTCAGAAAGATATTTGACGGGCTTAAAATATTTAGCCGAAGAAAAAATTCTTAAGCGCTACATCCTCGTCAGCCAAGACTCAATCGCCCGCAAGGTCGGAAAAATTGAAGTGATGAATTGGAAAAGTTTTGTTGAGGAATTGTGGGCGGGGAGGTTGGTAAAAAATTAAATTTTTTGATCGTAACCCGAAGAAAAATGGACTTACGTCGCGAAACGTAAGTCCATTTTTTTTGTGCCAATTCTGCAATTTTCCTAAAAATTCGTACCAGCCTTAAAGCATTGAATTTACTGGCTTGAAGAGTGATTTTTTAAAAAGTCGCCGCGCGGCGACTTTTTGATTTTCTGTACAAAAAAACCTCGCTCAGAAAAAAATTTCTGACGAGGTTTTTTTGTTAAAATTGAAATTCAAAAAACTTGTTTAGCCGTAGAGCACATACCCATGATTCCTCACCGTCTGCAAATAATTCGGTTGTTTCGGATTGGCCTCGAGTTTTTTTCTCAGTCGCGTGATTTGCACGTCAATGCTTCTGTCGTCAATGCCGCCGCAGAGAGAGGAGAGTTTTTCGCGACTCACCGCATTACCTTTTTCTTTGCACAAAATGTTTAAAATTTTTGCTTCAGAGTCAGTGATGTGGATAAATTCTTCGCCTTTTTTCAAACGTGATTCGGCGAAGTTAAAACTGAATTCGCCGAAGCGGCAGATGTTTTCGGGATCGCTCACGACACTCATTCTTTTTAAAATATTATTGATGCGTAGGAGCAGCTCTTTTGGTTCGAATGGTTTTTGTAAATAGTCGTCAGCGCCAGCCTCGAGGCCTTTGATGCGGTCGTCAAATTCGCCGCGGGCGGTGAGCATTACGATTGGAATTCGGGAATTTTTGCGGACAGAATTCGTGAACTCGACGCCATTTTCATTCGGCATCATTACGTCGACGATCAGCAAATCGAACAGCGTTTCTGGCATTAATTTTCGCGCTTCTTCGGTGTCTTTGGCGAGCGAAACATTAAAACCATTTTCGTCGAGGAAGCGTCCGAGCAGGGTGCGTAGGCGCGTGTCGTCATCGATTACGAGGAGGTGATGGAGTTTTTTTGTCATAAAATTTTCGAGAATTTCTTTATTTTTTTGTCATTCCCGCGAAGGCGGGAATCCAGCGTTTTTAATTTTCCTGGATTCCCGCCTTCGCGGGAATGACGCAGTTAGAGAGTGTAGTAGTAACACGAGAGGATTTAGCTTTTCACAACTTCATCTAACTTTTTCATCTTCGTCAAAAGCTTTTCGAGAGCATCCAAGCGCACCATGCAAGGCCCGTCAGATGGTGCATTGTCTGGATCTTGATGCACTTCCATGAAAACTGCAGCAACGCCAACAGCAACTGCGGCACAGGCTAAAGTTTCGACGAACTCGCGCTGACCGCCGCTGGCGCCGCCGAGTCCTCCCGGTTGCTGAACTGAATGGGTGGCATCGAAAACAACTGGGCAGCCAGTCTTGGCCATGATTGGCAGCGAGCGCATGTCGGATACTAGGGTGTTGTATCCGAAGCTAACTCCGCGTTCAGTCAGCATCACGTTTTGATTTCCGAAGTGATCCATTTTTTTGACAATATTTACCGCATCCCACGGCGCCAAAAATTGACCTTTTTTGATGTTAATTACCTTGCCACTTTTTGCGGCGGCTTCAAGCAAATCAGTCTGGCGACAGAGGAATGCCGGCACTTGCAAGATGTCAACCTCGTCGCGTTTTCCCAAAATTTCACAATGTTTTTCACTGTGAATGTCGGTGATGATTGGGCAGCCAAATTGTTTTTTTACGGCGGCAAAAATTGGTAAAGTTTTTTCTAAACCAGCGCCGCGCTCCCCGCCAATGCTAGATCGATTCGCTTTGTCGAAAGATGATTTGTAGATGAAATTTATGCTGAGACGGTCGCAAATTTCTTTGATATTTTCGGCAATCATCAAGCTGTGTGGAAGAGATTCAGTCTGGCATGGACCCGCAATTAACGTGAATGGAAGGTTGTTCGCAATTTTTATATTTTGAACTTGGATGGTGCGCATTTTGAGTTGGAAAATTGAATTGAAAAATTTACGTGCCTTAAGTAATTCCGCTTCTCACAATTTCAAATTAAAAATTCCTAAAAATGTTTTCTAAACCACTCAGCCTTGTTCTCGTTTATGTTGTGACGATTTTTAATGTAGTGGTTTTGGCCTCGCCGGTTATAGCTGCAGCGACTCCATTTATTCATTTCACGAGTCATACGATCAGCATGGATTACGACACTTACGAAAAGTTACGATTCACTTTTTTTGTTTTAGCATTCGTCGTAAGTTTTTCGATGCTGATTTATTTATTTTTTGATTTTCTTTTTGGGTTCTCGGTGAGATCAGTGCTCAAGGGATGTGTGCGTTACGAAAAAATAAAAGATTATGATTTTTTAACTGACCTTTTTGATCAGGTAAAAAATAAATTTGGCGAAAGAAGTGTGAAGCTTTACATCAAAAATTCTGACGAAGTGAATGCTTTTGCTATCAGTAGTTTGGGAGGAAAATCAATTGTTCTGACTCGAGGTTTGATCAATCACTATCTAGTCGAATGCCCAGATCCAAAAATGTTTTTATATGCTTTGCGTAGTGTTGTTGGGCATGAAATGTCTCATCTCATCAACAAGGATTTTTTACCAACATTCCTCATCATTACCAATCAAAAAATTACCAATCTTGTTTCGAGTGGTTTATATATTTTGTTCAATATCGGCATCCGCATTGTCAGTATGTTGCCCTACGGAGGTAAGAGTTCATCGCGCATGATGTCTGACACTTACTCAGTCTTAAATTTTGTCATTACTGCTTTTAATCGTTTCGTAGTTTACAATATTTACGAATTGTTGCGCCGCTTTATTTCGCGCTCAATCGAGTTTCGTTGTGATCGTCAATCAGCCAAAGCATTTGGTGGACAAAATATGGCACTAGCCTTGTCAATGCTTGGTGAGAGTGGTTATTTTACTCTTTTTTCAACTCATCCAAAAACCAAATCGCGCATCAAAAAAGTGGAGAATGTTAAAATGTCTGACTCGGTGGTGAGGTCAGGATTTTTTGATTCTTTAGCTAATTATTTTTCATTGATGTTTTTGGTGGTGACGTGCCTTTACTTCGCAAAGCAGGCCCACGTTGATTTATACCTGCGTGAATACATCCGAAATCATGAAATGATTAATCGCAAACTTTCGATGTTGTGGAAGTTGGTAAGCAGGTTTTTTTAGATGAAAAATTTTTCTACACTCTCCGAATTAATCTCATTTCAGGCCAGAAATTTCAGCAATCCGCGCGCTTTTAATTTCAAAGAAAAAAATCAGTTACGATCATTTTCCAATCAAGAATTTTTAGAAAAATCTTTTCATTTTGCTTGCGGTTTACGGGAAATGGGACTGCAAAAAAATCAGACAATTGCCAATTGTTCTTATCAAAATCCAATTTGGTTGATAGTCGATTTAGGCGCGATTTTAGCGGGCGCAGTGACTGTTCCAATCTTCCACAATATTTCAAAAGAAAATCTATTTTACGAAATTGAAGATGCGGATGTGAAATATATTTTCACCGACAATGCTGAAATTTTTTCTGAAATAAAAAGCAGAAATTTAAATTTAAAAATCATCACTTACGGATTTGAAAATGAAAATGCGATCAGGTTTGAAGACCTGATTTTGTTGGGAAAAAAAGCTGCTGTTGAAAAAAAATATGATCTCGATTCATTCCTAAAGATTAATCAACCTCAAGATTTAGCGACGATAATTTACACTTCAGGAAGTACGGGAAGGCCGAAAGGAGTTGAGCTGACGCATCAAAATTTAGTTTCGCAAATTAAAGCTACGGCGGAATGTTTTTCGCTATACCCATTCCACTTGAAGAAGTCGAACTATGACGAAGAATTTTTGAGGAAAAATCGCGACGGAGAATGCGGGCTGTATCAAGTGATACAGCCAAATTCTCCGAGCGAATTTTTACCAAAAAGTCGAAGTCAAAGATCGGCTTCTTCAAGTGGAATGGGTATAAACTCGCAAGATGTTGCATTATCTTTTTTGCCGCTTGCCCATATTTTTGAGCGCATGGTGATGATGTTTTATATTTCGCAAGGCATCTCGATTTATTTTGCGGATGATGTAAAAAATGTCGGAAATATTTTGCGAGAAACTCACCCGAGCTTGATGACCACTGTTCCCAGAGTGTTAGAAAAAGTTTTTGCAAAAATTAAAGAAGGAATTGATTCGGCAAGTTTTGTGAAAAAGTTTTTAGGAAAAAAAGCTTTTCAACGTGCGTTAGAAAAAGATCCGACTGCTCAAAAAAATCTCCTCGATAAAATTTTTGATCGCCTAATTTACAAAAAATTTCGTGAATCACTCGGTGGAAATATCAAAATGATCATCTGTGGTGGAGCCGCGTTGTCGCTAGATTTAGAGCGCTTCTACAAAAATATCGGAATCGATTTATTTTGTGGATATGGCATGACGGAAAGCTCACCAGTTCTGGCGGTGAATTGTGCCAAAGCGCAAAAATTTGGAACCGTCGGAAAAGCATTTCCTGCTGTTGAATTGAAAATCGCAAATGATGGCGAGCTGTTAGCGCGAGGCCCAAACATCATGCTTGGCTATCACGGCAAGCCGGAAAAAACTGTGGAAGTTATTGAAAATGGTTGGCTAAAAACTGGAGATCTGGCGCAGATTGACGAGCAAGGTTTTATAAAAATCGTCGGCCGCAAAAAAGAAATTTTTAAAAATTCGAACGGAAAGTATGTTGCTCCGGTGCCGCTTGAACAAAGACTGGTGCAGGAGTTAGGATTTTTACTCGGCGCGATTGTGATCGCCGAAGGTAGAAAATTTACCTCTGCAATTTTATTTCCAGAATTTGAAATTTTAAAAAAATTCAAAACAAAATTTAATTTTTCTGAAAGTGACGAAGAGTTTTTGAAATCGGAAATTTTACAAAATTTTGTCGAAGAGGTGATTCAAAAAATTAATCAAAATTTAGATCATTGGGAGCAAATCCAAAAATTCTACATCGCTTCAGAGTCAATATCCATCGAGTCTGGCGAGATCACGCCTTCGATGAAGTTAAAAAGAAATCTGTTGGAAGAAAAATATAAAAACGTGATTGAGGGGTTTTATTGCTGAGCTCATTCAGTGTTCAGGAATAGGATTTTAATTTATTTGGGGGAATGCGCATGGCCAATCTTGAACTCACTTTCAAAGAAATGACCACCGAGAATAATTTATTTTGTCAGTTTGATGAGCAGAATGGCATTCTGTTGATGGATGTAAAAAATCCTTTTTCTGACGATGATTTTAACACTATCTCAAGCATCATAGATCCATATTTTACAACGCATGGTGAGCTTGGAGGAGTAATCATTAATTCCAAAAAATTTCCTTACTGGTCTAATGCCCAAAATCGTATCGAATATTTAAATTTTGCTCGCGACAATCACATCAAATTCAAAAAAGTTGCGGTGGGAATGGGGGGATTTTTTGCTAAAATTGTTGCCAGAATTGCGCGTGGCCGAGTGCGTCCAGAGGTAAAAATTTTTAAATATAATCAGATTGAAAAGGCGCAGAATTGGATTTTATGGAATTCGTAGTTCTGTGAGGCTGCCCTATTCGCACTTCGTAACAGAGTTGCATCTTTTTACCGCAATTATCCATCCTGTTTGTTACGATAAAATTTCTGAAATTGAGTTGGTGATTTTTTGGAGCTCGCTTCTTTTGATGTTCAAAGCCGGCATAGTGTAAATACAGTTTTCAAATGGTCGTAAAAAAATTCCAGTTTCAATAAATTTTTTACGTAGAGCCAAGATTTTATTTCGATCTGCGTCAATCTCGATCACGCCAATTGCACCAAGTAATCGCACATCTCTCACATTTTTTTTCTTGCGACATTTTTCGAGCTCTTTTTTTAAAAAACTTTCATCGCTTAAAACTTTTTCTGCGTAATTTTCTGTTTCGAATAAATCGAGCGAAGCATTGGCGGCTGCACAAGCTAATGGATTTCCCATGAAAGTTGGTCCATGCATCAAAGCTGATTCGAGAGAATTTCCGAGAAATTTTTTGAAGATTTTTTTTGAAGTTAAAGTGGCGGCAAGCGTCATCATTCCACCAGTCAGAGCTTTTCCTAAAATTAAAATATCCGGTTTTATTTCGGCGTGATTAATCGCAAATTTTTTTCCTGTGCGGAAAAATCCAACCGCGCATTCATCGGCGATGAAAATCACGTCGTGTTTTTTGGCGATGTCAAAAATTCCGCGCAAAATTTCTGCACCGTGAAAATGCATGCCGCCAGCACACTGCGCCATTGGTTCAATAAAAATTCCGGCAAGAATTTTTTTATTTTTTTTGACGAATTCTTCAAATTTATCCAGATCATTTTTATTTTCTGGGAGATCGAGAGAAAAATTTTTCAGCAGAATTTTTTGGAATTTTTTATGCATGCCGGAAGCCAAATCAGCGAGAGACATTGCGCCCGTAGTGTCGCCATGATATGAATTTTTGAAGGAAATAAATTTTATTTTTTGCGACTCGCCGGAATTAATGTGAAATTGCCACACCATTTTCATCGCTACTTCTACTGCTGTCGAACCAGAATCGGAAAAAAATACATGATCCATTCCACTGAAATTGCACAGGCGATGAGCTAGCTCGTATGTTGAGTCTGCGGCAAATCCAGCGAGCATGATGTGGGATAAAATTTTTGCCTGTTTAGTGATTGCAGAAATGAGGTGAGGGTGATTATAGCCATGTGCCACAGACCACCAAGAAGCAATACCATCAATCAAAATTCTGTCATCTTTGAGAAAGATTTTTGAACCTTTTGCGGTTTTGATTTCGAGTTGGGGGAGGTGGTTTTGCATTTGGGTGTAGGGGAGCCAGAGGTGCTGCGAACCTAGGCGTAAGGCGTTAGGCGTTAGGTGTAAGTTGTTCATTTTTTTTCTGCTAATTTCGTCCAGTAATTTTCTGGAAAACGTTCGATGAGTTGTTTTTGCGCTTTTTCTGCTTCCGTCTTCAAACCGACTTTACGATAAATTTCAATCAGGCGAAAATACGCCTCGGGCACTTGTTTTGTCTGGCGGTAGCGCTCAATTACTTCTGAAAAATTTCCAATGGCTCCGATGTAATTTTTATTTTTTATTTGATAACGACCGACTGACATTCTTGCTCCAGCCAAATGTTCATCGACAAAAATTAGCTTTTCTTTGGCGTCAGAAGCGTAGTCGGAATTAGAAAATCGTGCGACCAATTCACGAAAAGCAAATGATGCTTGCTGCGTGTTATCTTGCGCGCGCTCAATGTTTGGAATCTGGTTGTAGTAGCTTAAACCCTTCATGTAGAGCATGTATGGAACATATTCGCTGGATGAATTAAGTCGTAAAAAATCGTCAACAACCGTTAACAACTTCACGTAATCTTCATCTTTGTATCGTGCATAAACCGCCATGGTTTGGCCTTTTAGCGCCCATTTTGAAAAAGGAAAATCATCGTCAATTTTCTCAAAATCACTAGCTGCTTCGGAATAATTTTTGCTTTTTAAAAGCTTCATCGCTTTGACGTAGGAAATTTCGGCGCTAGTTTTTTCATCCTTCTTGGAGCAAGAGAAGAGTAAGAATGGAATGATTAGGAGAAGGAGGAATTTTTTCATATATTTTGAATTATCTTCTGATCTCAATGCTCAACTTATGGGCGTCCAATCCTTCGCATTCAGCTAGAATTGACGTAGCTGAGGCGAGTTTGGAAAAAGATTTCTTGTCGCAAGAAATGAGTGAAATTCTTTTTAAAAAATCAAAGACAGAGAGTCCGCTGGAGAATTTTGCTGATGATGATGTGGGCAGAGTGTGACTCGGTCCTGCCATGTAATCGCCTATGCTTTCAGGAGTGTAATTTCCTAGAAAAATTGCGCCGGCATTGCGGATTTTTGGTAGAAACTTTCGTGGATTTTTTGTGGCGATTTCCAAATGTTCAGGAGCGATAAAATTCACGAGATGAGTGGCATCATCCAAATTTTTAATCACAAAAATTGCTGAATTTTCTAAAGATTTTTTAATAATTTTCTGACGCGATAATTTGAGTTTGAGAGTGGCGATGGAGGCGGAAATTTGTAGTGCAAAATTTTGATCGTCGGTAATGATGAAAGCTTTGGAGTCGTTTCCATGTTCGAGTTGCGACAATGCGTCAGCAGCGATCCAATCGGGATTGCTGTTTTTGTCAGTGATGATGGTGACGTCAGTTGGGCCAGCAATCATGTCGATTCCAACGAGGCCGAATAAAATTTTTTTTGCAGTGGCGACGTAGGAATTTCCTGGTCCAACAATTTTATTAACTTTTTTGATTTTTTCTGTGCCATGGGCAAGAGCAGCAATGGCCTGTGCTCCGCCGATTTTATAAATTTTTTTGATGCCGCAAATTTTGGCGGCAAATAAAACTGCCGGATTAATTTTGCCAGAATTTGTTGGAGCGCACATGGTGATTTCATCAACTCCAGCAACGATTGCCGGCACTGCAGACATTAAAACTGAGCTCGGGTAAGATGCGGTTCCTCCCGGAACATAAAGTCCTATTGATTCAATGGCGTGCCAGTGATTGCCGAGCTCTACACCTTGTTCATCTTTAAAATAAAAATCTTTTGGCAGTTGTTTTTGGTGATAATTTTTGATGCGAGAAAAGGCCTGCTTCAAAGCCTGCTTCACTTTTGGATCTAAAATTTTTTCAGCGGCGGTGATTTCTTTTTTTGAAACCACAAGTTCATCAGATTTTTTAAAATTGGTTTTGTCGAATTTGTTGGAGTAAGAAATCAGGGCTTTGTCACCATTTTTTTTGACATCGGAAATTATTGCTTCAACTGTTTTTGTGACATTTACATCGGTTTTTTGTGACGTGATTAAAAACTTGTAGAAGCTTGATTTCTCTGAGCCAATAAGTTTTGGTAAAATTTTATTTTCGATTAAAAAAATTTTCATTGTTTTGTTAGTTTTCCGGACCATCTTTGATGCGCACGCTGATTTGTTCCTTGCGGGTTAGGCGGAGCCGGAGCGGGCTGGCGCTGCCATCGGGCAGGGT
>CAIYMZ010000148.1 GCA_903927415.1 uncultured Alphaproteobacteria bacterium | reverse complement strand
TGAAATATTTGATCTTGCTGATGAATATAAAAATCATTCTGGAGCCGACGATTTATCGGATATGACGATGAATGAGCTTAAGGAGAAGGGCGCGGAGTTTGTCTATCAAATGCTGTTAAAAAATCAGATACAAATCGAAGATTTAAGAAGTCAGATTCAAGAGTTAAAAAGTGAAATTTTGAAATATAAAAATCAGGAAAAAATCGGCAAAATGATTTTTACCTATGTTGATTTGCGGCAAAATATTTTTTCAGGAAACCCGTGGGAAGAAGAGTTAAAAACTTTTGAATTGCTCGTTGCATCTGATGAAAATCTGCAAAATAAAATTACAAAATTAAAACCATTACTGCTCAATTTTTTTGCTCAGGAAAAATTGAGCCAATCCTTCTCTTCTCTAATTCCAGAACTAGTCATCAATGAAAATAAGAATCCTGATCCCGGAATTGTTGCAAGAATTCGTCGTAATTTTTCAAAGCTGATTGTTGTCCGAAGAATCGATGGAAAAAATCCTAACAGTATCGATGGAATAATTGTTAAAATTGAAAAATCTTTGCAGGCAGAAAACTACCAAGAGGCTTTTAATCAGGCACTCTCTCTCGATCAAAATTATCACGAAATTCTAAAAGAATTTTTGGATAGCTTAAGCGTGGCGGTCGAGGTACAAAAAATTGATCAAGAAATTCTAAATTACTTAAAAACCCTGAGCTAACATGTTGATGATTTTATGGTTTTTATTCGTTGCTTTCGTCATCGCAACATCGTTGGTTTGGTTGCTTGATCACAATGGAGATGTGATCATCACCTGGCTTGGCTATCAGCTGCAAACCGATGTTTTAACTGCTATTTTACTGGCGATTTTTTTCACACTTCTTGTCTTTGCATTTTCCTACTTGTTGGCGCGAATTTTGGCGATCAAGTTTCCAAATTTACTGAAATTATTTTTTAGAAGAAATTACCTGAGGCGTTTGGAGAAGCTTGTGCACAGACATCACCAAGCTTTCGAGATCATGACCCAGCTCATGCTTGCTTTAGAAATTCGTGATGAAAAATCGGCAGAAATACTGCATAAGAACTTTTCTAAATTGATCAAACATCAGTCGCTGAATAATTTCTTTTTAGGAAAAATTTTATTTGAAAAACAGCAATTTGATAAGGCCGCAGAGATGTTCGCTAGGTTTGGAGAAAATAAGCATGCAAAGATTTTGATTCTAAAATCGAAATTTAAATTGGCTTTGCAAAATCAAGATGAGGCCACTGCAATTGCTTATGCTAAACAAATTCTATCGGTAAAACGCGACAATTTTGATACGGCACGAGTGTTATTTTCACTCTACAAAAAACGGGGCTTGTGGCAAGAAGCCAAAGGCTTAATCGCAGAATATGGTTCCGATCAATTCAAGGATGAATTGCAAAAAAGAGACGTTGCCGTGATCAATTCGGCTTTGGCAATTGAGGCCTATCAGCTCAAGAAGTTTCTACAAGCAATCAAGCATACAAAAATTGCGCTAAAGGCTGAAGAAAATTTTTTACCAGCGCTTGAAATCAAGCTCAAATCATGGCTCAAGCTCGGCTTTTCTTTTAAAGCAAGTTGGCAAATAAAAAGTCTGTGGCGTGAAAATCCACACCTACTTTTGGCAGAAATTTTTGACTTAATTCATCGCAAATCTTCACCAAAAAATCGCATCAAAGCAATGAAAAAACTTGCTGAACTTAACTCAGAATCTTCACTGGGAAAATTAGCGGTTGGGATTTCTGCATTCAGAGCTGGCGCTTATCAAACCGCTAAAGAATTTTTATATTTATCGCTGCTTCAAGAAAAAACTTATCGTGCTTATAAGCTGCTTGCCTTCGCTGAAAAATCCCTCGGCAATGTTGAAGAATTTAAAAAAAATATGAAAAAATCTGAAATGTTGAGTAAGGACGATCATTACAGCTGTAATTCTTGCGGACATCTAACTTCAAAATGGAGTGCGCGTTGCGCCTCTTGTGATTCTTACGATTCACTGGAATGGAATTCATAAAATCATGACAAAAAATCTTTCGCAAATCATCGAAAATGCTTTTGAAAAAAGAGCGGAAATTAATTTGGCAACGCAGGGTGAAATTCGCGATGCAGTCAATGAAACTCTGGCTTTGCTCGATCGTGGTGAAATCAGAATTTGCGAAAAAAAAGATAATGTTTGGCAAGTCAACCAATGGATAAAAAAAGCAATTTTACTATCATTTCGTTTGAACGATAATTTTTTGAGCAAGCAGAATTCTGTAAGTGGAGACGCGTTAACTTACTTCGATAAAGTTCCACTAAAATTTTCAAATTGGAAAGATTCTGACTTCCGCAAAGCAGGCTTCCGAGTCTTGCCGGGAGCAGTTGTGCGCCATTCTGCTTTTATTGCAAAAAATGTAGTTTTACTTCCGTCATTCGTAAATCTCGGCGCCTATGTTGGCGAAGGCACGATGATCGACACTTGGGCAACAGTTGGTTCCTGTGCACAGATCGGAAAAAATTGCCACATCTCTGGCGGAGCTGGAATTGGTGGGGTGTTGGAGCCTTTGCAAGCCAATCCAGTAATCATCGAAGATGACTGCTTCATCGGTGCGCGCAGTGAAATTGCTGAAGGTGTAATCGTCGAAAAAGGTTCGGTAATTTCAATGGGAGTTTACATCGGATCATCAACAAAAATTATCGATCGTGAAAGTGGAGAGATTTTTTATGGCCGCGTTCCGGCTTATTCAGTCGTGGTTCCCGGAAATGTTGCTTCTACAAAAAATGACAAAAATATTTCCCTCTACGCCGCAATAATCGTAAAAAAAGTCGACGAAAAAACTCGCTCAAAAACCTCAGTTAACGAACTACTACGCGATTAATTTATTAAATGTTTTTCGACCCAAAATTTCTCACGCTTCTCACCTTCATTGCCATAAATCTTCTCATTCTTTTTGTAGTTAAAACTCGCACCACTGCTATTACCAGCCTGATTATTTCTCACTTGATCGCGGTGCTTTTTTTTAGTTTATCGATCGCCAATTATAACTCTTTCAAAGAAATAGTTTTGGCACTGATAGTTTATTCGATGGTGATTTTATTTCTGATTTCCAACTACAACCCAACTGAGAAAAAGATTACTAAAAATCACGCAATCAAAAATTATTTTTCATCATCATTTTTTATCTCAGTGATTTTTTTTGCCGTGTTAACAATTTTTCTTTCATTGTTTTTTATCGCAAAAAATGTCGCGCAAATTGCTGACGGAATTCAGAACAAAAAATTTAATAAACAAAATGAGATCATGCAGAATCCAATGATTTTGCCGTCACATCCTGCCCATATTGCGGTGAAAAAATTTTACTTAGGCAAAAAATTTGAGGAAGAATGGTCAGACAAAACTTACGCTGAACTCGAAATGAATGAGCGAAAAAGAGCTCGTTTAAAAGATAAATTATCGGATAATTTTCTGCTGAAACGTTCTTCCGATGTTATTTTAATCATAGTGGCCGTAAGCACTAGCTTGCTGCTTCTAACCAATAAAAAAATCGAGGTTAATTCGTGAATTTTTATAAAATTTTTCGTCCGCTAATTTTTAAATTTGATGCAGAAATCGCGCATAATTTGGCCATAAAGTTTTTAAAATTTATGCCGAAATCAGCGACGCTTTTTTGTTTCAACCGGCGTTACAAAAACCTACAGACAAAATTGTGGGATATCGATTTTGCTAATCCAATTGGCCTTGCCGCAGGGTTTGATAAAAATGCCGAAGTCATAAACGTTTTGTCAAAATTTGGTTTTGGATTTCTGGAAATCGGAACGGTAACGCCGAGAGTGCAAATCGGCAATGTTAAGCCAAGGCTGTTCCGACTTTGCGAAGATAAGGCGATTATAAATCGTTTAGGATTCAACAATTTGGGTGCTGAAGATTTTGCCAAAAATCTCGAAAAAGCTATGCCTCAAGTTTCTTATGCGCTTGGGGTCAATATCGGCAAAAATAAAGATACGGAAGACATGCTTGTCGATTATCTTGTTTTGTTAAAAAAATTTTACACCAAGGCCACTTACATCACGGTTAATATCTCTTCGCCAAATCTAAAAAATTTGCGTGACTTACAGGGCGGAGAAAGGCTCGATCCTTTTTTAATGGCGATCATGGAAAAGAAAAATGAGCTTAAAGAGCGCTGCAAAAGAAATGTGCCGATATTGCTCAAAATCGCACCAGATTTGACGCCGGATGAGCAAGAAAAAATTGCCGAGATCGTGATAAAAAACAAAGTTGATGGCTTGATTATTTCCAACACCACAATTTTTCGTGATCCAAATTTAAAAAGTGAAAATACTGCTGAGGTCGGCGGCTTAAGCGGCAAGCCGTTGTTTGAGCAATCGAACCAAGTGTTAAAAAATATTTACAAATTTACCGAAGGAAAAATTCCGATCATTGGAGTCGGGGGAGTTTCATCTGCGGCTGATGTTTACGAAAAAATAAAATGCGGGGCGTCGTTGGTGCAAATCTACTCAGCCTTTGTTTACGAAGGCTTTGGGTTGGTTGAAAGAATAAAAAAAGATTTGAGCGAGATGATAAAAGAAGATGGGCTGGAAAATATTTCGCAAGCGGTAGGATTTTATCTGAAGTAAAAAACTTGTCTCAGATCAAGACATAAAAAAAAATTTAGAAATTTCGCATTTTTCTAGTTGCTTGCTGCAAGCTGCAAAATTATTTCAGCTTTTTAAAAAATTCACTTTCCTTAAAAGTCGATCTTCCCTAAAAAATTGCTTTGAAATCGAGTTTGCATAAAGAGCGCACATCGTTGGTGCTCTAAGTTTGCAAGCTCAATTTTTTTGTCCATTTCTCCAAATTCAATTTAAATAAATTTATGAGCAAAACAAAGGCCTCGGGCATTCCTGCAATCTTCGAAAACATCAAAAACAACAACATCAAATTTATCGATTTTCGTTTTTCTGATTTTGGTGGAAAGTGGTTACACATCTCTCACTGCGCTGATGCGGTTGGTGAAGAAGAATTGGTAAAAGGTGTTTCGTTTGATGGATCTTCGGTTCCAGCTTGGAAAGAAATTAACGAATCTGACATGCTTTTAATGCCGCAGCTTGATACCGCTTTCATCGATCCATTTGCAACTTCTCCAACTCTCGTAATCACTTGCGACGTCATTGAGCCAACAACCAATGAAGGCTACGACAGAGACCCACGTTTCACCGCCAAAAAGGCCGAAGAATATTTGCAAAAAAGTGGAATTGGTGACGCGGCTTATTTTGGTCCAGAACCCGAATTTTTTATTTTTGACGATGTTCGTTTCAGCACTGGTTCCCACGAAAATTTTGCGACGATTGATTCTGAAGAAGCTCCGCACAATTCCGGATCTGAAATTGATGGCGGAAATCTTGCTCGCCGCTCACAAGTTAAAGGCGCTTATTTCGATCCAACTCCGCTCGACACTTCGCAAGATCTACGCTGCGAAATGACTGAAACTCTGCGCCAAGTCGGCATCACGCCACTTCTTCATCATCACGAAGTTGCTACTTCGCAATCTGAAATCGGTTTCAAATATGACACTCTCACCAAAACCGGAGACAATGTTCAGAAGTTGAAATATGTCGTTCACAATGTTTGCCAAGCTTACGGCAAGACCGCGACCTTCATGCCAAAGCCAATCTTCGCTGACAACGGTTCGGGCATGCATGTCCACCAATCAATCTGGAAAAATGGTCAAAATTTGTTCAAAGGAAATTTGCAGGCCAATCTTTCCGAGCTAGCGCTGTTCTACATCGGCGGCATCATCAAACATGCGAAAGCGATCAACGCTTTTTCTAACGCTACGACCAACAGCTACAAACGCTTGGTGCCGGGATACGAAGCTCCGGTGCTTTTGGCTTACTCGCCAAAAAACCGTTCGGCGTCAATTCGCATTCCGAATGTCACCAACGAAAATGGTCGCAGAATTGAAACTCGCTTTCCTGATCCCGCATCAAATCCTTACCTCACTTTCGCTGCACTTTTGATGGCTGGACTCGATGGCATCAAAAATAAAATCCATCCGGGAGAGCCGAGAAATCAAGATCTCTACCACTTGTCACCAAAAGAATTGAAAAAAATTCCGACGGTTTCGCGCTCGCTTCGCGATGCTTTGGGTGCGCTTGACAAGGACCGCGAATTCTTACTAGCCGGCAATGTTTTTACCAACGACCAGATCGACGCTTACATCGAATTAAAAATGAAAGAAGTCGATCGCTACGAGCAAATGCCACATCCGGTTGAGTTCGAAATGTATTACAACAACTAGTCCTTCCGTCATCCTCATTGTTTTTAAAACAGCTGAGGATGACGGTTTTTTTTCCGAAAAATTTTGGGTAAATTATCATGAAGTTCAAAGCGAACAAAAATCTTAACGCAGTTTTGTGCCTTTCCGATGGCAGTTTTTTTTTCGGCAAAGGTGTCGGTAAAAAAGGCGAGACTCACGGCGAGATCTGCTTCAACACTGCGATCACGGGCTATCAAGAAATCTTAACCGATCCATCTTACGCCGGACAAATCATCAATTTCACCTTCCCTCACATCGGAAATGTTGGCTGCAACAATGACGATAACGAAGCACAAAAAGTTTTTTGCCACGGCTTAGTGATCCGCGAAGACATCACTCAAGATTCAAATTTCCGCAGCAAATCTCACCTCAACACTTGGCTGGTCAAACATGGTCTCACCGGAATTTCTGGCATCGATACCCGCGCTCTAACTCGTACCATTCGCACCAAAGGCGCCGGCAATGTCATCATCGCTTTTGTCGCTGAGGGCAAGGAGTTAGACACAAAAAAACTCACCGCCAAAATCGCCAAATTGCCGACGCTAAATGGCATGGAACTTTGCTCCAAAGTTTCGACAAAAAAAGTTTACAAATGGACCCCGCAACAAGTGCGGGGTGACACCGTTAGCAGTAAATATTCCACACTTTCCACTTCGCACTCCAAACTTGTCACCCCGCACTTGTTGCGGGGTCCATCGACCAATCTTCCAGAAAAATTCACCCACGGCTACAATGTCGTCGTCATGGATTACGGCGTGAAAGAAAATATTTTGAACTGCTTGGTTGATCATGGCTTCAAGATTACCGTGCTTCCAGCCCAATCTTCTTTCGCTGAAATTTTGAAGCACAAACCTGACGGCGTGTTTTTGTCGAACGGCCCAGGAGATCCATTCGCCACTTCACAATATGCCGCACCTGTCATCAGAAAAATTTTAGAAAATAAAATTCCGATTTTTGGAATTTGCATGGGGCATCAATTGCTCTCGATTGCCGCCGGATTAAGCACAACGAAAATGTTCCAAGGCCATCGCGGCGCCAATCATCCGGTGAAGAATTTGAAAAAAGGCGTGGTCGAAATCACCAGCCAAAATCACGGCTTCTGCGTACCACAAGAAAATATGCCGAGCAATATTGAAGTTACTCACATCTCGCTTTTCGACAATACGATCGAAGGAATCCGCTTAAAAAATCGTCCAGCTTTTTCAGTTCAATATCATCCCGAAAGCTCTCCAGGGCCGCATGATAGCAGGTATTTGTTTGAGCAATTCATCGAGTTGATCAGTAACACAAAAAAATCTTAAGCATTTTTCAATTGTCATGCTGAGCCTGTCGAAGCATGACATCCAATTTTAACTGAAGCAAAACCATGGCAAAACTAAACGTCGATTCAATTCTAGTCATCGGCTCCGGCCCAATCGTCATCGGACAGGCTTGCGAGTTTGATTATTCCGGCACGCAGGCTTGCAAAATTTTGAAGGAAGAGGGCTATCGCGTGATTTTGGTAAACTCCAATCCGGCCACGATCATGACCGATCACGCTACGGCAGACGCCACTTACATCGAGCCAATCACACCAGAAACTGTCGAAAAAATTATCGCGAAGGAAAAACCAGGCGCACTTCTCCCAACTGTCGGCGGCCAAACTGCGCTCAACTGCGCCTTGGCTTTGCACGAGCGCGGCATTTTAAAAAAATATGGCGTGAAGATGATTGGCGCGGATCCAGAGGCCATCGAGAAAGCTGAAGATCGCAGCAAATTCAACGTTGCCATGGCCAAAATCGGTTTGGATGTTGCGCGCAATGCCGTCGTAAATTCACTCGAAGCTGCACTCGAAGCACTGAAGCATACCGGCCTTCCAGCCATCATTCGCCCTTCTTTCACCATGGGCGGCGCGGGAGGCGGCATCGCGACAACGATGGAAGAATTTAAAGAAATTGTTGCCTACGGGCTCGATCTTTCACCAACTCACGAAGTGCTGATCGACGAGTCGATTCTAGGCTGGAAAGAGTATGAGATGGAAGTCATCCGCGACAAAAAAGACAATGCCATCATCATCTGCTCAATTGAAAATGTTGATCCGATGGGAGTTCACACCGGAGACTCAATCACTGTCGCGCCAGCATTGACGCTCACCGACAAAGAATTCCAAAAAATGCGCGACGCTTCGATTGCAGTGTTGCGCGAGATCGGCGTTGAAACTGGCGGTTCGAACGTGCAATTCGCCGTCAATCCAAAAGATGGTCGCCTGATCGTGATCGAGATGAACCCGCGCGTCTCTAGGTCTTCCGCACTTGCTTCAAAAGCTACGGGATTTCCGATTGCAAAAGTCGCAGCAAAATTAGCCGTCGGTTACACGCTCGACGAAATTAAAAATGACATCACCAAAGTTACGCCAGCCTCGTTCGAGCCTACCATCGATTACGTCGTCACCAAAATCCCAAGATTCACTTTCGAAAAATTTAACGAAGCGAAACCAGTTTTATCGAGTGCGATGCGTTCTGTTGGCGAAGCAATGTCGATTGGTCGTAATTTCGCCGAGTCAGTGCAGAAGGCTCTCTATTCGATGGAAGTTGGACTCACGGGTTTCAACGAACCAAAAATCGAAGGGCTCGATCCAAAAAAGTCGCTGCAAAAAAACCAAAAAATTATCAAAGAATCTCTCGTCGCGCTAACGCCGGATCGCTTGCTACGTATAGCTCACGCCCTGCGTTACAAAATTTCTGTCGAGGAAATTTGCAAAATAACTTTCTACGATCCGTGGTTCGTTCGCGAGATTGAAAAAATTATTAAAACCGAAGAAAGCCTGAAAAGACGCGGCTTGCCGAAAGATAAATTCGGAATGTTGCAGTTGAAAAAAATGGGATTTTCTGACGAAAGACTTGCCGAGCTCACCGGAAAAAAATCCAGCGCCGTCACAGATTTGCGCCACAAATTAAATGTTCGCCCTGTCTACAAGGCCGTTGATACTTGCTCCGCCGAGTTCGAATCCAGCACGCCTTACATGTATTCCTGCTACGAAGGCGACGGAATTTCAGAACCAGAATGCGAAGCAAAGCCAACCAACAAGAAAAAAGTTGTGATTCTCGGCGGCGGTCCAAATCGCATCGGCCAAGGAATCGAGTTCGATTATGCCTGCGTCCACGCAGCATTCACGCTGTCTGAAGCCGGATACGAAACCATCATGATCAATTGCAATCCCGAAACTGTTTCAACTGATTACGACACTTCCGACCGACTTTATTTCGAACCAATGACGCCCGAACATGTCATCGAAGTCATTCGCAAAGAACAGCAAAACGGAAAATTAATCGGCGTGCTCGTGCAGTTCGGAGGCCAGACTGCGCTTAAGTTAGCACGTCATTTGGATAAGGCTGGAATTCCAATTATCGGCACGGCTTACGATAAAATTGATCTCGCCGAAGATCGCGAAAGATTCCAACAGCTTCTTCACGACATCAAGCTGGTGCAGCCTGAAAACACGATCTGCCACAAAATTTCTGAGATCGAACCGGCAATTAAAAAAGTCGGCTATCCCGTCGTGATCCGCCCCAGCAACGTTCTCGGCGGTCGTGCCATGGAAATTATTTACGACAAAAAAAGTCTCGAAAAATACATCGAAGTTCATGGTCGCTTCATTTTAGACGGCCCGATTCTCGTCGATAAATTTTTGGACAATGCGGTTGAGATCGATGTTGACGCGCTTTGCGACGGCAAAGATGTGTTCATCGCTGGCATCATGCAGCACATCGAGGAAGCGGGAATCCACTCTGGCGATTCTGCCTGCTCATTGCCGCCTTACTCACTTTCCGAAAAAATGATCAAAGAGATCAAAGCCGCGACAGTTAAGCTCGCAAAGGCTGTCGAAGTTGTTGGTTTGATGAATGTGCAATATGCGGTGAAGGATGAAAAACTTTACATCATCGAAGTAAATCCGCGCGCTTCGCGGACAGTGCCATTCGTCGCCAAAGCTACAGGCATCAACATCGCCAAGATTGCATCGCTGATCATGGTCGGAAAAAAACTCGCTAGTTTCAAACTCGAAAAAGTAAAAAATCACAGCGATAATTATTTTTCGGTGAAAGAAGTGATTCTGCCATTCGCCCGTTTCGCCAATGTTGACACGCTTCTCGGACCCGAAATGAAATCGACGGGCGAAGTAATGGGCATCGACAAATCTTTCGAAATGGCCTTCCTCAAAGCACAATTGGCGGTGGGAAATAAAATTAAAACTGACGGCAATATTTTATTTTCGATTGCTGATCACGACAAAACTCCAGCTCTGATTTCACTGGCAAAGCAGCTCCAGCAATGTGGTTCAAAAATTTTAGCAACTAAAGGCACGGCGGAATTTTTTAAGAAAAATAAAATTTCCAACGTCACTGAAGTTAAGAAAGAACAGCAAGGCGGCAAGTGCACAGTGCTCGATTTGATCAAAGAGAAAAAAATCGACGTTGTGATCAATACCAGCTTCGGCGTAGATTCAGCGGCAAAAAGTTTTAACTTACGTCGAGCAGCTTTGATGAATCGTGTTTTCTACATCACCACCATTGCTGCAGCAAAATGCTTGGCTGGATCGGTGAAAAAATTACAAAAGGAAAAAGATTTCGACGTGTTCTGTTTGCAGAGGTTGTAGTTGAAAAAAATCCTCATTGCCAATCGTGGTGAAATTGCTTGTCGCATCATCAAAACTTGTAAAAAGCTTGGCGTAAAAACAGTCGCTATTCATTCCAAAATTGACGAAGTGGCGATGCATGTTTTAGCCGCCGATGAAGCGGTGTTGATTGATGCCGCAACTCCTCTTGCCAGCTATCTCGATCAAGAAAAAATAATTCAAGCAGCACGTAAAACCAACTGCGATGCGGTTATTCCCGGTTACGGATTTTTAAGCGAGAACGCAGATTTCGTTCGCAATTGTGAAAAGGACGGCCTGATTTTTATCGGTCCCGCCACTGATGCGATGGAAAAATTTAGCCTCAAAACCACCGCTCGTGAAATTGCTCGCGACAATGGCGTGCCGATTATTCTCGGCAGCAATGTTCTAGAAAATTCGCAGCAGGCTTTAAGCGAAGCAAAAAGAATCGGATTTCCAGTTTTAATAAAATGTTCGGGAGGTGGTGGTGGCATTGGCATGCAGCTCTGTCATGATGCTGCTGATGTCGAAAAAAATTTTCTCACCGCCAAAAAAGTTGGTAAATCTTGTTTCAACAATGATGCGATTTATCTCGAAAAATATGTCTCCAAGCCACGTCACATCGAGGTGCAAGTTTTTGGTGATGGCGAGGGAAATGTTGTCGCTCTAGGCGAAAGAGAATGCTCAATCCAAAGACGTTTCCAAAAAATTCTAGAAGAAACCCCATCGGTTTTTGTTGATGATGTGATGCGTCAAAAACTTTTTACTGCAGCAACAACGCTCTGCGCCAGCGTCAATTACCGTTCCGCCGGCACCGTAGAATTTATTGCCGATGGCATTACGGGTGATTTTTATTTCCTCGAGGTGAATACGCGTTTGCAAGTTGAACATCCTGTCACCGAAGAAGTGACTGGCATCGACATCGTTGAGTGGATGATCCGCTTAGCATTTAACCACACATTTAACCGAGGGGCCTTCGACAAAAAATTCAGCATAAAAAAATATCACCACATCGCGCAAGGCCACTCAATCGAGGTCAGATTATGCGCCGAAGATCCGAGCCGAAATTTCGTGCCTAGCGTTGGCACTCTAACCAACGTCACTATTCCGCATCACTCGTGGAGCAGATTTGATTTTGGCGTGAGAAGCGGATCCAAAGTCTCCAGCCACTACGATCCGATGCTCGGAAAAATTATTGTTCACGGCAAAACGCGTCTTCAGGCAATTGAAAGAATGAGCAAATGTTTGGATGAATTTAAAATTTCTGGGCTAGTGACGAACCTGTCCTACCTCAAGCAAATCGTGGCTTCTAACGATTTTGCAGAAAATAAAATTTCCACCGAATTTCTAAATAATTTTAACCACAAATCGGACGCCATCGAAATTTTAGATCCCGGTTTTTACAGCACGATTCAAGATTATCCGGGACGCACGAGATATTGGAGCATCGGCGTTCCGCCATCCGGACCAGTTGATGCTTTGGCCTTTCAAATCGCCAATGCTCTCGTTGGAAATGATTACGGAATTGCGGGTTTAGAATTTACTTTGACTGGCCCAAGAATGCGCTTCCATTCTGATGCCATCGTTGCTTTCACCGGCGCTAAAATGTTTGGCAATATCAACGACAAGCCATTCGATTTTTATTCTAAACTTCACGTTAAAGCCGGCGATGTGGTCACGTTAAAAAATATCGATGGCGATGGTTTTCGCTCTTACATGGCGATTCGCGGCGGTTTCGAGGTGTCGGATTATCTCGGCAGCAAATCAACTTTTTGTTTTGGCGCTTTCGGCGGATTACACGGATCAGTGTTAAAAGTTGGCGATAATTTACCATTCACGCCAAGCAAATTAGGCAAAAAAAGAACGTCTAACTTTGCCAAGAAAATTTCAGCCAAAATATAGCAAGGAGTGGGAAATAGCGGTAATTTACGGACCCCACGGTGCTCCCGATTTTTTTACCGATGACGACATAAAAATGTTTTTTGCCGCAAAGTGGAAAGTGCATCACAATTCAAATCGTCTCGGAATTCGCCTCATCGGACCAAAACCAAAATGGGCACGCAAAGATGGTGGTGAAGCTGGTCTACACCCTTCCAACATTCATGATTGCGAATATGCCATCGGCGCCGTGAATTTTACCGGCGACATGCCAATCATCCTTAACTGCGATGGGCCAAGCCTCGGAGGATTTGTTTGTCCCGCTACAATCATCCAATCCGAGATGTGGAAGATCGGCCAACTTTCTGCCAATGACACCGTGAGATTCCGTCGCGTCTCTTACGAACAGGCTCTCGCGGCAAAGCATGATCAATTTCAATATTTAGAAAAAATTCGCTACGGCGCGAAAAAAAATCTCAACATAAATTTCGGTCTCACCAACAAAGTCCAAAAAACTTTGCTCTTCGATAAAACAAAATCGCGCTATCACGATGCCATTCTTCACACCATCGTCGCGAACAGTATTGGCAATAATCCGCAGGTAGTTTATCGCGCAGCGGGAGACAATTATTTGCTCATCGAATATGGCGATTTAGTGCTCGATTTGAATTTGCGTTTCCGCGTTCATCTGTTGATGGAATGGTTTAAAAAACATCCGACCGCCGGAATTATTGAACTCTCACCGGGAGTTAGATCTCTGCAGGTTCATTACGACAGCTCTAAGCTGCATCTCCATCGCCTGCTAAAAATTCTTTCTTTAGCTGAAACAAAATTGCCCGACATTAACGAGGCCACAATTCCATCACGCATCATCAAATTGCCTTTCGCCTTTGATGATCAATGGAACAAAGAAGCGATCGAAAAATATTCCAAATCCATAAAATCTGTTGCGCCATATTTGCCGAGCAACATTGATTTCATTGCTCGCATCAATGGTTTGGAAAATAACGATCAGGTTCGCGACATCATCACTTCCGCAAATTATTTGGTGCTTGGCTTGGGCGATGTTTATCTCGGCGCGCCTTGCGCTGTGCCGCTTGATCCTAGGCATCGCTTGGTCACTTCAAAATATAATCCAGCACGAACTTACACCCCAGAAGGCTCCGTCGGCATTGGCGGTGTATACATGTGTATCTACGGCATGGACTCACCGGGTGGTTACCAACTAGTCGGACGCACCTTGCCAATCTGGAATAAATTCACCAACAACCCTTGCTTCGAGCAAGGCAAGCCGTGGTTGCTACGCTTCTTCGACCAAGTTCAATATTACCAAGTTAGCGATGATGAGCTGCAAGAAATGCGCCAAAAATTTGCCAGCGGAACATTAAAAATTGAGATCGAAGAAACTGAAATCAAACCGCGCGAGATCAATCAATTCCTCGCTTCAATCAGCAGCGAAGTAAAAGAATTTAAGCGCCAACAAAACATCGCCTTCGAAAAAGAAAGAAAACATTGGGAAGATTCCGGCATGATTGGCGGCGAGGATCAGGATTTAGATCAAGGCCAGTTGGAAACAACAGAGGTGCAGATCCCCGCAGGTTGCTTCGCAATTCGCGCCAATGCTGGCGGAAGCGTTTGGGAAATTTTAGTGGCAGAGAAGGACGAGATTCAAAAAGATCAGCCGGTAATAATTTTGGAAGCGATGAAAACCGAAATTAAAATCGACACTCATCTGCGAGGAGTGATCGAAAAAATTCTGGTGAAAAAGGGGCAATTGATGAATCAGGGCGAGGTTTTATTTATCGCGAAATCAAATACCATTAACCCATGACTAAAATAAAAAAAGCAATCGAGCTGATCTCTAGCGCAGAGATTCCGTCTGAAGCTCATAATCAAATTATCGAGATCATAAAAAATTTATTGAAGAGCGATAAGTATTACGACGACCAGAATTTTTGGCAGTTATTTAACCAAGCGTCACAAGGGGAAGTGAGGCGTCACGTACTTTATCACGATCCCAAAGATCAGAAAAAAAACGTGCTGGTGGTTTTGAAATATACCGATGCAGTAGTGAATTATCACTACCATGACGGTGAAGAAATTATTTTGGTGCTGGATGGATATCAGGAAAGTTTTGATCACAAAAAATATGATGTGATTCAGCCAGAATTAGCTGCAAAAATAAAAAATGATTTATTCCATTACGACTTCAGTGACGGCATCATTACAAATAAGGCTGGAACGGGGCATGGCGTGAAAAGCAAGCACTGCTTGGTATTAATTTTTTACAAAAAATTACCACAATTTCCAAATAAAAATTCTTGAGAAATTTATCGGCTAAATCCATCGCCAAGCCAATTCACGAATTTATTTTTTCTGAAAAAGTCGGAGTTGTTCACAGTGTTTTTGATCAATCCTGTAATTTATTAATCACTGATCAGCTCGTTGGATTAGTGGCGCCGAAGCTTGGAAATAGCCCTTACAACATCATCTTAGATTGCATTGATTTCGAAAATTTTGAAGTGGGGATGTCGGTAAAAATTCACGACAGAAAAATTTTTATCGGTGCGGATTTGGTGATTGATTTAGCATCAGCAGCAATTTGGGATCCAAAAATTCTAGCAAAAAATTTTGATTGGCGAGTCGCAATTGTGAATTTGGAAGAGTTGATGAAGTCAATGCCAGAACTAGTAAGAAGCATTGTCGGCAAAGACGAAATGGAAATTTATCTCGCAAAAAAAATCGAAAATTTTTCTGCAGAATTATTTTCTGAAAAATTTTCTGCAGAAAATTTTTCTACCAGCGCAGATAATCTGATCGGCTTGGGATCAGGATTAACGCCGTCTGGCGATGATTTTCTTGCTGGAGTTGTAGGAATTTTTCACAATTTTTCGCAATCAAATGAAATCAAAAACATCACAAAAATTTTAGATCAGACCATAATTTCAGCGCTCAAAAATTCCAAAACCAACATGATCAGCAAAGCACTTCTAACCGCTGCTTTACAGGGATGGTTCGCAGAAAAAATTACTAATTTTTTGTTAGTTTTGGGTGATAAAAAATCCTCTGACTCGCAGAAAAAAAATGCGATAAACCAAGTTTTATCAATCGGCCACTCCTCCGGCGCCGACATGTTGGCGGGGATCTGCCTTGCTTTTGCGAAGCTAAGAACCTGTCTATACCCAAACTGATTCAAGAACCCGATCTTTTACAACTGGACCCCGCAACAAGTGCGGGGTGACACCCTAAATGCAACAAGTGCGGGGTGACAACTCATACTCAGTGTCACCCCGCACTTGTTGCGGGGTCCAGAAAGCTGAAAAGGAAATCGGCTTCCAATG
>CAIYMZ010000147.1 GCA_903927415.1 uncultured Alphaproteobacteria bacterium | reverse complement strand
GGGATCCAGGATCTCAAAGGCTTCCTGGATCCCCGCCTTCGCGGGGATGACAAACTTAAAAAATGAGTTCGACTTCCTCGAGTTGGGACGAAGTGGAAAGATTTTACTTTTTATTAAGCGGGCTTTTCCTGCGACCGTAGGAAAAATAAACAACGAGGCCGATCGCGAACCAGATGAAAAAAGGTTTTCCGGTTTCGAGGAGGAGCGTGTAGATCAAATAGCCACAGCTGATGATGGCCATTGGCGCTACGAAGAAAACCGCAGGGCATTTGAAAGTTCTTTTTAGTTCAGGACGCTTGACGCGCAAAACTAAAACTCCGATCGCGACAACGCAGAAGGCGAAGAGCGTGCCGAGGCTGCTCATTTGCCCCATCGTGCGTATTGGTGTGAAGCCGGAGATCAACATCACGGCGATTGTGACGATGATGCAGCTGATGTAAGGCGTGGAAAATTTTTTGTGTAATTTGCTGAAAGAGGCGGGGATCAAACCATCGCGCGACATTGCGAAAAAAATCCGCGATTGTCCGTACATCATCACCAAAAGCACTGTCACCATTCCGGCAACTGCGCCAGTTCCAACCAAGGCTGAACCGATGTTGCTGCCATTTTCGCGTAATGCTCGCGCCATTGGCTCAGGATTGCTGAGCGTGCTGAAATTGACGATTCCAGTGAGGACGAGAGAAACAGCGATGTAAATGACAGTGCAGACAGCAAGTGAGCCGATGATGCCAATCGGCAAATCGCGTTTTGGATTTTTACATTCTTCAGCAGTGGTGGCGACGGCGTCAAATCCGAGATAAGCGAAGAAAATTGTCGCAGCGCCGACGACTACGCCGTGAATGCCGAACGGGAAAAATTCGGCGTAATTTTCCATTTTAATTTCGGGAGCGGCGATGAGAAGAAACAAAAAAATCACGCCAAGTTTTAGGCCAACTAAAACGCGATTGACGATGACGCTTTCTTTAGTGCCTCGCACCAAAAGCGCTCCGACAAAAAATGCGATGAGCACTGCAGGAAGATTTACGACGCCGCCCTCAGATGGAACTTTAGTTAGATATTCCGGCAAAAATATTCCGCCCTGTTTTAAAATTCCGACTAAATATCCTGACCATCCAGCCGCGACAGTAGAGGCTGCAACGGTGTATTCCAAAACCAATCCGCAAGCGACAAGCCAAGCGACAAGTTCGCCAAGAACAGCATAGGAGTAGGTGTAGGCACTTCCTGCGACTGGCACCATTGCGGCAAGCTCGGTGTAAGCGAGCCCGGCAAACATACAGACTAAGCCGGCGAGAAAATAAGAAATTGAAATCGCTGGGCCTGCGTGCTCAGCGGCGGCGACTCCGGTTAAAACAAAAATTCCAGTGCCAATTGTGCAGCCAATTCCGAGTAAAACTAAATCGAGCGCGCCTAAAGTTTTCTTCAGCGAATTTTTGTGAGCACCTTCCAAAATGCTCTCGATACTTTTGGTTCTGAAAAGTGATTTCATTTTACAGAGGATTTGATTGTTAAAAAAGTGAACTACTCGTTTGCTAACAGCGCTTCGTCAGCGGTTTCTTGCTCAATAAAGCCTTTGGATAAAAGCTCGTTTATGGAATCTTTCATTAAGCACATGCCAGCTTTTTTGCCAAGCTCGATGATTGAGTTTATTTGCGGAATTTTATCTTCTCGGATCAAGTTGCGAATTGAAGAATTGGCAAGCATCACCTCGTAAGCGGCGCATCTTCCTCCACCCTTCTTTTTCAACAAACGTTGAGATATCACGGCTTTAATTGAAGTAGAAAGCATGGTGCGGATTACCGCTTTATCTTCTGACGGAAAAACGTCGATGATGCGATTGATGGTTTGAGCAGATGAGCTTGTATGAAGTGTTCCAAGAACTAGATGTCCTGTTTCGGCGGCAGTTAGAGCTAAATGAATGGTTTCGATATCGCGCATTTCTCCAACCAAAATTACATCTGGGTCTTCTCGTAATGCGCTTTTTAAAGCAGCAGCAAAGGACATTGTGTTGTTTCCAACCTCGCGCTGATTAATCAAAGATTTTTTATTTTTATGAACGAATTCAACCGGATCTTCGATGGTTAGGATGTGATGTGAGTGATTGGAGTTAATGTGGTCGATCAAAGCTGCAAGAGTTGTTGATTTTCCACTTCCAGTTGGACCAACAACTAAAACTAATCCTTTTTTTGCGCTGGCTAATTCACGAATTGCTTCAGGCACATGTAAGGCTGACAAACTTTTTACCTCAGTTGGAATCTCACGGAATACTGCAGCTGGACCGTAAATTGTACGAAAAGCATTTACACGAAAGCGTAGATTTTCGCTAACGACTTGAGTTGAAAAATCCAACTCCATTTTTTCCTGATAAAATTTTTTTTGATTTTCACTCATGATTGAGTGCAGCATTTCCAAAATTTGATCAGAAGTGAGTGCTGATGCGCCGGGGATCGGCGCAATATCTCCATCAATGCGTAACATTGGAACTGCACCGGTAGTGATGTGCAAATCAGAACAACCTTGCTTTTTGGCATAGGTAAGAAGTTTTTCTATCATGATTTATTTTTGATTGATTCGATTCTTTTTTTAACTTGGTCGAGAGGAACTGATTGATTCTGATCGGAATGATTTTTTACAACATCAGCGTACATTTCCAATGCCTTGTCGAACTGGGATGTTTTGTCGTAAATGACCGCAAGATTGTATTTATAGCTAACGTTTTCTGGATCGATAGTGATCGCTTTTTGTAGCAAGCTGATTGCTTGGTCGAAACTTTTTATTTTATCATAAGCAATTGCTGCTTGAGCAAGAACATTCGATGATTTTGGATTTTGAGTTGTAAGGCGAGAAAGTAGATAAACCGCATCTCTCGGAGATTCCTCAATTAAAATTGCTAATAAATTTCCAACAATCTCGTCTTGATTTTCCGGACCATCTTTCAACAGCTGATGGTAAAGGGTTTTGGCCTGACGAAATTGGCCAATTTTTTGATAAACAGCTGCTAAAGAAAATTTAGCGTAAAGGTTATTTGGTTCGACAAAAAGAATTTGTTTATAAAGCTCAATTGCCACTTCATATTGACCGATGAGGACTGTGTTGTAAGCGAGTTTTTCTTTTGCACGAATATCGAAATTATCAGATTTTGGATTAACCACCACCATGTTCATGGAAGATTTTTTTTCTGAATCAGAGTTAGTGGAATTGCTGGAGTTAATTGTGATATCGCTTTTTTTGTCAGAATTTTCTTGCTGATAAAAATCGATTTTTTCTCGGGATTCTTTGTCAAAAATTAAACTTTTTTCTATCTCTTTGATGATCTCAGCAGTTGAAACATGATCTTCAGAAAATGCTTGTTGTGGAGAAATTTGGAATATGGCTAGCAGAAAAAATTTCGATAAATTTTTTATAAAATTTT
>CAIYMZ010000146.1 GCA_903927415.1 uncultured Alphaproteobacteria bacterium | reverse complement strand
TAAAAAAAAATAAAAAAAATCTTGCACTGAGTCGCGCTACTATCTCCCTAGATTCCAAGAAAGCTAATAGAGCACCAAAGCGCTCCAACATTGATCTCGCTACTGTTACAATCTTCCGCCTTTTAGAACTTTTTAAGTCCAGCCCCTGTCAAGAAATTTATTTTTAAAAAGAAAAAATAAATCGCTTTACTAGCGAGAAGTTTTTCAAAACATCTTCCTCAACTTTTCAAAAATATTGTAAGAAATTTTACCACAATTTCGTACCAAAGATGTTCAATCAAATGCCAATTATCCAAATCAGCGCTCGAGACGCTTTTGAGCTGCTAAAAAATGATCAAAATTCTGTTCTTGTCGACGTAAGAACCTTCGAAGAATTTAATTTCGTCGGCTTCGTCAATCCTGCCTCTTTCAACAACCGTTTGGTTTTGTTGCCGTGGCAGCTTTTTCCAGCAATGAATGAAAATCCTGAATTTGCTAATTCTTTGGAAGAGTCGTTGAAAAAACTTTTTGGCGAAGAATTCCAAGAAATGAAAATAATTTTTATTTGCCGCACCGGCGGAAGATCAAACGCCGCCGCAAATCACGCCCTCAATCTTGGCTACAAAAATTGTTATAACTTGATTGCGGGCTTTGAAGGCGAATTGGACAAGGAAGAGCGCCGTGGAAATGTTAACGGCTGGAAAGCTAGCGACCTACCTTGGAGGCAAAAATAATGTCGATCGCCGCCCTCCAAATCGCAGCAGCGCCAATCATCCACACTAATTTTTTGGAAGAATTTTTTGCCATCTGCAAAACAGAATTTGGTGAAGAAAATTTCAGCAAATGGCTCGCTTCTTTGGAAATTTTTTCAGAATCAGAAAGCGAAATTATTTTTTCGACTCCGTCAAAATTCATCCGCGATTGGATCATCCGCGAGTTTCTCGAAGTAAAATCGGGACAAAAAAATCTCAAAAATTTAGCCCAAACTTTGCGCCCACAATTGAAAAAAATTGTGGTGATTTCTGTTGCTAAAGCCACAGAAGAATTGACCCCGCAGCTTTCAAATGCTGAGCAAAAAATCGTCAACCTCACTCCACACGGTAATGTTTTTGCTTTTGGAACCGAGCTAAATTCGCGCTACACTTTTCACAATTTCATCAGCGCCAAATACAACAAACTCGCGGTTTCAATGGCAAAAATTTCTGCCGGAATCGACGCACAGATCAATCTCTTCGACGATAAAATTCCGCTCTTCATTCACGGTGGCGTTGGCATGGGAAAAACTCACCTCGCGCAAGCAATCGCTTGGCAGCTCAAAGATCAGGATAAGTCGAAAAAAGTGGTTTATTTGTCAGCAGAAAAATTCATGTACCACTTCGTGCAATCAATTCGCAGCAACGATGTCATGAGCTTCAAAGAAAAAATGCGTTCAATCGACGTGCTCATTGTAGACGACGTCCAATTCATTGCCGGCAAAGAAAGCACGCAGCAAGAATTTATGAATTGTTTCAACTCGCTGGTGGAGGACAATAAGCAAGTTGTATTGGTTTGTGACCGCTGCCCGTCTGATCTCACCAATATTGATGAAAAATTAAAATCGCGCATTTCTGGTGGAATGATCGTCAATTTTAAAAGCCCTGACTACCAAGACCGCCTCGCAATTTTAAAGGCCAAAGCGCAATTGATGGAGCAAGAAATTTGTGAAAAAGTTTTGAGTTTTATTGCCGAAAAAATTTCGACTTCGGTGCGCGATCTTGAAGGCGCATTGAAAAAATTAATCGCTGGAAAAGTTTTGCTTGGCGAAGAAATCACCCTCGAAAGCACGAAAGTTATTTTGGCGGATTACGTTCGTAAATCTCACTCGCAGGCGCCGACAATCGAAAAAATTCAAAAAATTGTTGCCAATTTTTACGGAATAAAAATTTCCGATCTCACTGCCAAGAACCGCGCCCGCAACATTGCCAGACCTCGTCAAATCGCGATGTATCTCAGCAAAAATTTTACCTCCGAAAGCCTACCAAAAATCGGTGCCGGATTCGGCGGCAAAAATCACGCCACCGTGATTCACTCGGTGAAATTGGTGAAGGAATTAATGAATTCAGATCAGAAAATTTTGCAGGAAGTGAAGGGGCTGGAAGAGAAGATTTTGGGGTAGATTTTCGTCATCCTTGACGCGATCGAGGATGACGGAATCTTAATCACTCCCCATCCATCCGCATCCCAAAATGCATTTCTTCCTCGTAATCATCTTTTATTTCTTTCGCCGCGTAATCGAAACCTTTTTGTAATTTCACTTCAGCCCCTGATTTTTTGCTCGCTGCAACTTTCCTAAAAGCATCATTCAACAACTCTTTGGTAAATTGATCGCGTCGCTGGTAGCTCGCACAGCCGAGCAAAACTGAAACTATTCGCGCATTTTT
>CAIYMZ010000145.1 GCA_903927415.1 uncultured Alphaproteobacteria bacterium | reverse complement strand
TTCAGTCATAAAATTTTTTTAAGATTGGAATTTCGGTGAAGATTTTGACTTTTTTGAATCCGATTTCTTTGGCGCGGATAAGAATTTTCTCACTTAAAACCAATATTTGTGAAGCCTTAAAATATTCAAGCAGATTGTGTTTTTCTGCCAATTTAAAAAAAATTTCTGCGCTGTTCTGCGAAAAAAGCAAAATGTAGTGAAAAGATTTTTGATGTGAAAATTGTAATAATTCTGGTGAAAAATTTTTCATCTCATGAGTTTTATAAGCAAAAATATTTTCAACATTTTTAAATTTTTTAGCAAAATTTACGCTCATTACTGATCCGTGAAAATAGAGAATCTTACCGGCTTCATCGGCAATTAAATTTTGCAAAGACTCCGCAGAATTTTCTCCAGAAAAAACAATATTTTTAAATCCGGCTTCGAATAATTTTTGTGAGGTTTTTTTGCCAACTGAAAAAATTTTTATATTTTTCGACAGATTGGAATTTATCACAGCATCGCATGCATTGGCACTGGTAATTATTGCTGCAGAAATCGGTAACGAAATTTTTGAAATTGGAAGCTTTTCAACTGCAAAAAGTGGCTCAATAAAAGTTCTAAATTTTGCATTTTCAAGAAACTGTGCGAGCTCTTTCGCCTGTTGGTGTGGCCGCGTTATCAGAACCGTCTTCATTCAAGTGTTGCCAAGTTAAAATTGATTTTTATTGTCCGCCGCCTTTTCTTCCTTATCCAAAATCAAACTTCCAATGAATATTCACGAATATCAGGCAAAAAGCCTGTTGAAAAATTTCGGCGTTGCCGTGCCCGAAGGTCATCCAGCTTTTTCAGTTCCAGATGCAGTTGAAGCCGCCAAAACATTGGAAGCGGCAGGTAATAAAGTTTTTGTCGTCAAAGCTCAAATTCATGCCGGTGGACGCGGAAAAGCTGGCGGTGTTAAAGTTGTAAAATCAACCGATGAAGTAAAAGACAAAGCCGCTCAAATGCTTGGCATGACGCTAGTCACGCACCAAACTGGACCTGAAGGAAAAGTCGTAAAACGCCTCTACATCGAAGCCGGATCCAACATCAAAAAAGAATATTATCTCTCGCTCGTAGTTGACCGCAAAAGCAAAGCGGTGGTTTTCATGGCCTCAACTGAAGGCGGCGTAGACATCGAAGAGGTCGCCGAAAAACATCCGGAAAAATTAATCTCGGTAAAAGTTGACGTTGCTTCTGGAATTCAAGCATGCCACGCACGCAAGCTGGGATTTGCTTTGGGCTTCAAAGGTGAAACTCTAAAAAAATTTTCAAAGCTGATTTTCTCGCTCTACAAAGCATTCAACGAAACCGACGCTTCGCAAATCGAAATTAATCCGCTGGTTGAAACTGTGGAAGGTGACATCATCGCCCTCGATGCCAAAATTAATTTCGACGACAATGCACTTCACCGTCACGACGACATCAAGTCGCTGCGCGATTTGGACGAAGAAGAGCCGCTCGAAATCGAAGCCTCAAAATATGATCTCAATTACGTAAAAATGGACGGTAAAATCGGCTGCATGGTCAACGGCGCAGGCCTTGCAATGGCAACGATGGACATCATTCAACTTTACGGCTCATCTCCGGCAAACTTTTTGGATGTTGGCGGCGGAGCCACGCGCGAGAAGGTAACAGCGGCTTTTAAAATCATTTTATCTGATCCAAATGTGAAAGGAATTTTGGTGAATATTTTCGGCGGCATCATGCGCTGCGACATCATCGCCAATGGCATCATCGAAGCTGCAAAAGAAGTAAATTTAAGCGTGCCTTTGGTCGTGAGACTCGAAGGAACTAACGTCGATTTAGGCAAAGAAATTCTCGCTAAATCAGGCATCGCGGTAATCCCAGCCAATGATTTGGCAGATGCTGCGGAAAAAATTGTTAAAGCGGTTAAAGCTGCGGAAATTTCAAACTAAATTCAAAAATGTCAGTACTCGTAAACAAAAACACAAAAGTCATTTGCCAAGGATTCACTGGATCGCAAGGCACTTTTCACTCGCAGCAAGCAGCAGCTTACGGAACAAAAATGGTTGGTGGAGTCACACCCGGAAAAGGCGGAACCACGCATCTCAACCTCCCAGTTTTTGACACGGTTTACGACGCTCGCAGAAAAACTGATGCCAATGCTTCCGTGATTTACGTCCCTCCTCCATTCGCTGCTGACGCGATTTTAGAAGCGATCGATGCAGAAATCGAACTCATCGTTTGCATCACCGAAGGCATTCCCGTACTCGACATGGTGAAAGTAAAAAAGGCTTTGCTCGGCTCAAAATCTCGTCTCATCGGACCAAACTGCCCAGGAATTATCACGCCTGATGAATGCAAAATCGGCATCATGCCCGGCCATATTCACAAGCGCGGCACGGTTGGAATCGTTTCACGTTCCGGCACTTTGACTTATGAAGCAGTTCATCAAACAACCAGAGCTGGCTTGGGTCAAACCACTTGCATCGGCATCGGTGGCGATCCCGTAAATGGCACAAGCTTCATCGATTGTTTGGATTTATTTTTGTCCGACCCTGAAACGCAATCCATCATCATGATCGGCGAAATTGGCGGCAGTGATGAAGAAGATGCCGCAGAATTTTTGAAACTCGAAGCCAAAAAAGGCCGCAAAAAACCAACGGTAGGCTTCATCGCCGGCAGAACCGCACCTCCAGGACGCCGCATGGGACATGCTGGCGCGATCATCTCTGGCGGCAAAGGCGGAGCGGAAGGAAAAATCGACGCGATGAGGTCGGCAGGAATTGAGGTTGCCGAAAGCCCTGCAACGCTTGGTGAAACGATGCTAAAATTGCTGAAAAACTAACCACAAAACCAAAACCCATTAACCCAAAAAACCAAAGGAGAAACTATGAACGACCGCAAAAAAGCTCTCGAAGCAGCACTCTCACAAATCGACAAACAATTCGGCAAAGGCTCGGCGATGAAATATGGCTCTAAGCCTGTTCTCGATATCGAAGTCATTCCAAGCGGATCCCTCTCGCTTGACATCGCGCTTGGCGTTGGCGGCTATCCGCGCGGCAGAATCGTCGAAATTTACGGACCGGAATCTTCGGGCAAAACCACTCTCACTTTGCACGCAATTGCCGAAGCACAAAAGGCTGGGCTCGCCGCCGCCTTCATCGATGCTGAACATGCTTTCGATCCAGCTTACGCCAAGAATCTCGGAATTAATTTGGAAGAATTAATCATCTCGCAACCAGACAATGGCGAGGCCGCGCTTGAAATTGCCGACACTCTAATTCGTTCGGGAGCAGTTGACTTAATCGTCATCGACTCAGTTGCAGCCTTGGTTCCGCAAGTTGAACTTGAAGGCGGAATGGGAGACAACCAAATGGGATTGCAAGCGCGTTTGATGAGCAAAGCCTTGCGCAAACTCACCTCGACCGTCTCCAAAAGCAATTCGACAATTATTTTCATCAACCAAATTCGCATGAAAATCGGCGTCATGTTTGGCTCACCAGAAACAACTTCTGGCGGAAATTCTCTAAAATTTTACGCTTCAGTTCGTCTCGACATCCGCCGTGGCACTGCCATCAAGGATCAAGAAGAAGTTTTGGGCAATGAAACCAAAGTCAAAGTCGTTAAAAATAAAGTCGCTCCCCCTTTCAAAATTGCTGAATTCGAAATTATTTACGGCGAAGGAATTTCCAGAGTCGGCGAAGTTATCGAACTTGCGGTGAAATATGACGTGCTAGAAAAATCTGGCTCGTGGTATGCTTACAAAGGCAATAAAATCGGCCAAGGCAAAGAAAACACCAAAGCCTATTTGAAAGAAAATCCGAAAATTGCCGCAGAGTTAGAAAATTCAATTCGCGAAAAACTCGGCGTTGCGAAGCACAAAAAAAAGGAAGAAAAAGCGGCAGAAGTTGCGAGCGAAAAAAAGCGCAAAGCTGACATAGACTAAGTTATAAATTGCTCTAAGGATTTCGAGTGCTGACTAGGCACGCAAGGGTTCGAGGAGGGAGTGTATTTAACATACACGACCGATCGAGAATCCCGCCGCGGTAACGACGTCAGCGCTCAAAAGCCGACGAGCAATGCACCCGTAGCCTCAACTGGGTTATGAGTGGTTTTGCGCATCAGCGCAATAAAATGCGAAGCATTTTAAACGAATAACGGGTAACAGCTATGCTGCTTGCCCCGGCGCGAGTCGTCTTCGAATCAAACTTTGTTTGATGAGAAAAGCGACGAAGCGTTACTTGGATATGCACCCGTAGCTCAACTGGATAGAGTATCTGACTACGGATCAGAAGGTTGGAGGTTCGAATCCCCCCGGGTGCACCAACAAAATTTAAATTGGATCCAAGTTTTTCTTGCATCAGAAATTTCTTTTTGTTTCCCTCGCTAACGATAAAGATTCGTTAAATCATCTCAATTCTCTCATGAAAATCAAATCAATTATTCTCTGCGCAGCCTTGATATTGGTATTCTCTCAAGCATTAGCTAAAGAAAATCAAATCAAATCTGAAACTGAACAAAAAATTATTAGCACTGTTACAAATCAAAAAGATTCAAGAGAAGAAATTAAAAAATTTGATTTTCAAAAATTATTTTCAGAAGCGGAAACTTATTTCAAAGCTGCAAAAGCCTGGGAAAAATTGAAATGCGAACCAAAAAATGGATTCATTTGCACCAAGCATGAGTGCAACAAAAGAAACACTAAAACTTTTGTGATTCTGGACAAAAGAGCAAAAACTATCACACGTTGCGAAGGAAAAAATTGCGAAACATTTTCAGCCAAATTCAATCAAACCGGGGTCTTTTTTAATATTTCAACAGAAGGTCCAATTGGCACTTTGATCAGAATTTTAGGAGATAGTCGTTACAAAGAAATTTCAACCGTTGGGCTTGATGCCTACATTGCCAACGGAAATTGTGAAGTGGTGATAGAATAAATTAGCTTCAAAAATATCGTCAAAAAAAATGGGAAGAAGTTTTTAAAACTTCTTCCCATTTTTGTTTGCGAGAATTTTCTACAATCCCAACAACAGTTTAGTTTGGATCTTCATCGGATCTTCCAACAACTCTTTCACGCGAATTAAAAAAGTTACCGCTTCTTTGCCATCAATGATTCTGTGATCGTAAGACAGCGCTAGATACATCATCGGACGGATTTCCATTTTGCCCGCAACCACTACTACGCGTTCTTGAATCTTGTGCATTCCCAAAATTCCTGATTGCGGTGGGTTGATGATTGGCGTCGACATTAGCGAGCCGTAAACGCCGCCGTTGGAAATGGTGAAAGTGGCGCCGGTTAAATCTGCAATCGCCAATTTTCCGTCGCGAGCTTTTTTGCCAAGTTCGCCGATTCCGGCTTCGATTCCGGCAAGGCTAAGTTGATCGGCGCAGCGAAGCACAGGAACCACGAGACCTTGAGGTGAGCCAACCGCCACCCCAATATCGTAGAAATTTTTGTAGACAATATCCGTGCCGTCAATTTCCGCATTCACTGCCGGAATTTCTTTTAGAGCTTCAACGCAAGCGCGAACGAAGAATGACATGAAACCAAGTTTAACGCCGTGCTTTTTTTCAAAAATATCTTTGTAACTCGCGCGCAAAGCCATTACAGCGCTCATGTCGACTTCGTTGAAAGTGGTTAAAATCGCTGCAGTGTTTTGAGATTCTTTCAAACGCTCCGAAACTTTCTGACGAAGTTTTGACATTCTGACGCGCTCAACCGGCTTTTCGCCAAAATTAGTTGGGGCTTTCGGAGCCGCTGCCACAGCCGGTTTAGAGATTGCTTCCAAAACATCCCCTTTAGTCACGCGACCATCTTTTCCTGAGCCAGAAATTTTTGTGGTGTCGATGTTATTTTCTGCCGCCAATTTTTTTGGCGCGGGAGAAAGCGGAATTTCTTCGTTGGATTTTTGCACTGGCACTTCCGCAACTTTTGCGACCACTGTCGCACCGCCTTCTTGCATCATCGCGATCAAATCTCCGACTTTAACATTGTCGCCCTCTTTCACATTCAAGCCAGAAATGACGCCATTCGCCGGCGCATTGACTTCGAGCGTAACCTTGTCGGTTTCAAGCTCGACGATTATTTCGTCAGCCTTTACCGCGTCGCCAACTTTTTTGTGCAACTTGGCAATTGCCGCTTCTGAAACTGATTCGCCAAGTGGTGGAACTTTAATTTCGATGGTCATGATTTTGTAAATTAAGCTTTTTTGATTTTGTGAGTTTTGTCATCTTTGCCAAGATTATGCATTGTCCAAAATGCACAAACTATGAAAGTTATAAGCCCTGCTAAGAGTAGCGCTGTCGCTAGAATTTCGTTAAGATTATGCATGATCTAATTCTCCTATTTTTACGTTAATTTTGATGAAGAAAAAAATGATTAATACCAACAAAATTGTCGTCAGTAAAAATAACAAAATAACCGTAATCGATAAATCGCGATCGCTGTTATTAAAGAGCCAACTTGCAAGAGAGCTGAACATTGCTGATGCGATTGTCATGAGCAATTTATGCAATCCAATTTCTTCTTTAATTCTATCTTTGGTTTTCATGGTTTTTTGTGGTTGGGTTTAACTCTGGTTTAGCGGGTTTTTTAAAAACTAATTCAGCTCAACGCCTCGTCAATTAATTTTTTCTGCTCCTTCGCGTGGTAAACACCGTAGCCAGTGGCGGGTGAGGCGCAGGAAATTCTGCCGACATATTTTGCGCGAGAAAATTTGTGTTTTATTTCAAGCAAAGTTTCTTCGATCAACTCCTCAACAAATTTCCACGCGCCCATGTTTCGCGCCTCTTCTTGGCAGTAAATTATTTCGGCATTTGGATATTTTTTTAATTCCGCAATCAACTCTTCTTTTGGAAATGGATAAAGTTGTTCCAAACGAACCAGTGCTACATCAGTTACTCCCTTGGCTTCGCGAGCTTCAACCAAATCGTAATAAACTTTTCCGCTGCACAAAATAACTTTTCGCGCTGCAGAAATTTTTGCGCTTTCACCGATTAAACTTCTGAAATTTAAATCAGAAAATTCCGCCAAAGTTGAAGTGGCGAGCTTGTGACGAAGCAGCGATTTCGGCGACATCACGACTAATGGTTTGCGATCTTTGCCATGAAGTTGACGACGCAAAGCATGAAAAAAATTCGCCGGATTTGTGATGTTACACACACGAATATTTTCATCGGCGCAAGCTTGCAAATAACGCTCCAATCGCGCCGAAGAATGTTCTGGCCCCTGCCCTTCGTAACCATGTGGCAGTAACATCACCAGCCCTGACTTGCGCAACCATTTCACTTCCGCCGATGCAATAAATTGGTCGAAAATAATTTGCGCGCCATTGGCAAAATCACCGAATTGTGCTTCCCAAATTGTCAGACCATTTGGCATTGAAAGTGAGTAGCCATATTCGAATCCGAGCACGCCATATTCCGACAAAACTGAATCGTAAACTTCGTATTTTCCGAGAGCGGAGAAAATGTTGTGACGCTTGCCATTCAAGGCGTCATGAAGGATTGAGTGACGATGAGAAAAAGTTCCGCGACCAGAATCTTGTCCGCTAAGTCGCACCGGAAATCCTTCTGCTAGCAGTGAAGCAAAAGCCAGCGCTTCGCCACATCCCCAGTCTATTCCAACACCAGCTTCAACCGCGCTCTTCCTGGCTTCAAGCTGACGCACAACTTTTGAATTGGCGTTAAAATCTGCCGGAATTTCGGTGGTTTTGGCGATTAAATTTTTGAGAATTTTTTGCTCAATCGCTGTTTTTGGATTTACTTGATCACCGTGTTTCACCTTACTCCAATCAGCCTTCATCCAATCAGCTTCTTTCGGTTCGTAACCAGCTGACTTGTCAAATTCCGTCGACAAATGCGCCTCAAAATCCGCAACTAATTTTTGATATTCGTCTGCAGAAATCGCGCCCTCGGAAATTAATTTTTGCGAATAAATTTTTTCGAGCGTCGGCTGATCTTTGATTTTTGTGTACATCACCGGCTGGGTGTAGAGCGGCTCGTCGCCTTCATTGTGACCGTAGCGACGGTAGCAAATCAAATCGATCACCGCATCTTTTTTGAAAGTCTGACGGTAACGCATCGCAATGTCGGTGACCTTCACCACCGCTTCAACATCGTCGCCATTTACGTGAAAAATCGGCGCGTCGATCATCTTCGCCAAATCGGAGGAATAGGTCGTGCTGCGAGAATCTGTCGGGTTCGCCGTGAATCCGATTTGGTTATTCACGATCAAATGCATCACACCGCCAGTGTCGTAACCGGGCGCGCCATTCATCACCAAACTTTCCGCAACGCAGCCTTGGCCGGCAAAAGCAGCATCACCGTGAATCAACAGCGTCATGGCTTGCGAGCGATTAACATCGCCGTAAATTTCTTGCTTGGCGCGAATTCGTCCCGCCGCAACTGTGTTCACCGCCTCCAAATGTGACGGATTAAATGCCAGTGAAAGATCAATTTTTTTGCCTGAAATTTCACGACTTGAAGCGTAGCCCATGTGATATTTTACATCACCGGATTTGGTTACAGATTCCGGAATCCCCGGCATGCCTTTAAACTCGGCGATCAGCTGGTGGTAAGGCTTGCCCATCACTCCTGTCAGCGTGTTTAAACGTCCACGATGCGCCATTCCAATGACGATTTTTTTAACGCCAGACTTCGCCGCCACGTCAATCATTTTCTCGACCGAATTGATCGAAGAATCTCCACCCTCAACCGAAAATCTTTTGGCACCAGGAAAACGTTTGTGGAGGAATTGCTCGAAGCGTTCAGTGCGAATTACTTCGCGTAAAATTTTTATTTTTTCGTCTTTGGCAATGGCGGAAAGCAGCTTTGATTCTGCGGCCGCAGCTAGCCAATTTTTTTGTTCTTGGTCGCGGATGTATTCGAATTCGCAACCAACTTTGTCAGCGTAAATCGCATTTAAGCGCGCCAAAATAGTTTGCGGAATTTCTAATTTTTCTAATCCGTGATTTTTTGGATTGATTTCTGGAACATCTTTTTTTGGCGTTAAGCCAAGCGGATCAAGGTTTGCAGCGAGATGTCCGAATCTTTTGTAAGCTGAAATTAAATTGGCGATTCGTAGATCGACATCTTTGCCAGCCGCATTTTTTGCAGAAATATTTGACTCGGCGCAATCAACAACCTGAAGGCCGCGACGACTCCAAGATGGACCTTGGTAATCGGACAAAACCGACTTCACCTCATCCTCATTCGTCACAAAAAAATCCGCCCAACTCGCATCAATCGACGCCGGATTTTGTAAAAATTTTTGATAAAGTTCGTTGATGAAAATGACGTTGGCGCTGAAGAAAGGAGAGGTTTGCGTCAGTTGCTTTGACATGATTTTGGAATTCTGAAATTTTGGTATGGATTACCTGTCCATCGTCGCCTTTCGGGCTATGCCGGACAGGCTTCGCTCTAACGATCTACTTTGGCATTGGCGTGCCAGGCGTAGCTCGTAAGAGCGAAGCCTGGTAGCGGGAGAGGGGATCGAACCCCCGACACACGGATTATGATCCCGTTGCTCTACCGACTGAGCTACCCCGCCAAATTAAAAATGGTTTAAACACTCTTGATCACTTTTCTCGCTTCTCCCAAAAACGTTTCGTCGCTTTCTTCGCCTTCGGCTCAGAGACGACTCACGACTGGGAAAGCAGCATAGCTGTTTCCCGTTTTTCGCTTGAAACGCTTTCGCGCTTCATGAGCTAAAGCTCACCGCTCAAAACCTAAGCTACCCCGTCAAAAGTGAGCGCGCGATTGTTCTGATCGAATTTAATTTTTCAAATTTTTTGTTTTTGCGGTGAAGATGGGAATATATCCAAAAACCTACACCAACCTTAAAGCCTCCGCCCTTCTCACCTCATCACGAATCTTCCCCGCCTTCTCAAAATCAAGGTTCGCAGCCGCTTCCAACATTTCTTTTTTCAGATTTTCAATTTCGCGTTCAGTCGGAATTCTTTTATCGAAGGCGTCTTCTTCGCCAGCTTTTTTTGTGTAAAGATTTGCCAAGGCCGAGCCGAAAGATTTCTTCGTTGTCGTTGGCGTAATGCCATTTTTTTTGTTGTAGGCGATTTGGATTTCGCGACGGCGGTTGGTGATTGCCAGCGCCGATTTAATCGATTTCGTTTCTTTGTCGGCGTAGAGAATCACCTTACTCTCCGAGTTCCTCGCAGCTCTGCCGATCGTTTGAATCAGCGAAGTTTCGTTGCGCAAAAATCCTTCCTTGTCGGCATCGAGAATTGCCATTAACGCGCATTCAGGAATGTCTAGGCCTTCGCGCAGTAGGTTCACGCCGATCAGGCAGTCATATTTTCCCAGTCGCAGATTTTGGATAATCTCGATGCGGTCAATCGTATCAACGTCGGAATGCATGTAGACAACTTTAATTCCGTGATCGTTTAAATGATCGGCGAGGTCTTCGGCCATTTTTTTTGTCAGAGTTGTCGCCAAAGTTCGAAAGCCGCGAGCTGTTGTGGCACGCACTTCTGCAAGCAAATCCGCAACTTGATTTTTAGCCGGACGAATCTCGCAAACCGGATCGAGCAAACCAGTCGGACGAATAATTTGTTCGACAATTTCGCCTTCTGACTTTTCGAGTTCGTAAGCCGCTGGAGTGGCTGATACGTAGATCGTTTGCGGTTTGTAACTTTCCCATTCTTCGAATTTTAGCGGACGATTATCGAGCGCCGAAGGCAGACGAAATCCGAATTCTGTGAGATTAGATTTTCGCGCGAAATCGCCCTTGTACATTGCGCTGACTTGCGGCACCGAGGCGTGACTTTCGTCAACAAAAAGCAACGCATCCTTCGGCAAATATTCAAACAAAGTCGGCGGTGGCGCGCCAGCTGGGCGTCCTGTCAGGTAGCGCGAATAATTTTCGATGCCTTTGCAACTGCCAACAGTGAGCAACATTTCCATGTCGTAAGTGGTGCGCTGATTGAGCCGCTGCGCCTCGGCAGCCTTTCCTTGCTCCTCCAATTCTTTGACGCGAATCGTTAATTCGTTGCGAATATTTATGATCGCCGCACGCAAAGTTTCTTGCGGCGTGACGTAATGCGATGAGGGATAGAGCGCGATGTCCGTAAGCTTGGCGAAGTTCTCGCCCGTAAGTGGATCGAACTCGGTGATCTCTTCAATCTCGTCGCCAAACATCGAAATGCGCCACGCGATTTCGTCGGAATGCGATGGAAAAATGTCGATCACATCGCCGGAGACGCGGAAGGAGCAGCGCTCGAAGGCAATGTCGTTGCGCTCGTATTGCAAGTCGACGAGACGCAGCAAAAGTTTTTGACGATTCATTTCCTCGCCGACATGCAAACGCAAAACCATTTTCGAATAAAAGTCGGGCGAGCCGATGCCGTAAATGCAAGAGACGGAAGCAATCACAATCGTGTCACGCCTCTCAAACAGCGCGCGTGTGGCGACGTGGCGGAGACGATCGATCTGTTCGTTAATTGCAGAATCTTTTTCGATGTAGGTTGCAGTCTTGGGGATGTAGGCTTCGGGCTGGTAGTAATCATAAAATGAAACGAAATATCCGACTTCATTCTCCGGAAAAAATTCCTTCATCTCACCATAAAGCTGCGCCGCGAGAGTTTTGTTGTGAGCCATGATCAGCGTTGGGCGTTGCGTCTGTGCGATAATATTCGCCATCGTAAAAGTTTTTCCCGAGCCAGTGATTCCGAGAAGGGTTTGGGATTTTTTATTTTGCTTGAGACCGGCGACGAGTTTGGAGATCGCTTGGGGCTGATCGCCAGCGGGGGAGAAGGGGGAGTGGAGGGTGAATTTTTGTGGCATTAGGAAATTATTGAACTCTCGATGTTATTCTGTATCTAACACTAGAGCCTGTTGACATTCAATTTGCACACGCCTGCCATTGTCACCCCGCCTTCTGACGGGGTGACAATGGCGGATTGGTGAGTGAGGACATGTAAATGAATGTCAACAGGCTCTAAAAGATTTTCGGCATCTCGTTCACACCAAATACCGATCCAAAATCAACTACTTTACCAACATTCTTCCTTCGCTGCTTGCTTACATGCTTAACCCGAGCAAACCAGCGATTTGCTTGAATCGATTGGGGTTTCTTAAGCGTTATTGGGGTTAAATTATAGCCCCAGACACTTGTGAAGCTCTTTACGATTTTCTGTTGAGGTGAATGTTTGCAAAGGAACAAATGATTGATCTGCCCGCACATTGATTGGTTTGGTAATGCTGTTTTGAAGAGACACGTGCAAGTATCTGTTAAATATAATGTTAAACTCTTCTTCGGGAAGCTCTGGAAAGTAGCAGCGGAAAAATTTTAGTTGAGGCACGTAAAGAACGTGGCCAATTGAGGGAAGTCCTAATCCATTTGCAGTTGCTCCAGGCAATCCTTCGCCGATAAAAAATCCTTCTGCGTTAAAATTTTCTTTATTCTTCAAAGATTTAACAAATGGGGTTTGAGGTATTTTAAAAATTGGTTTGGCTGATTGCAGAGGATTGAAAGCGCCAAACACAATGACGTTGTTAATGAGCGCTAGCGCAAGTACAGACTGTGTAAAATATTTTTTATCAATCGTAAAAATATTGTGAGTAATTAGAAAAAATATTGCTAATGGGCAAAGTATTACGAGACCTTCAAAAACCAGAGTTACGTCTTGGGCATTATAATGTATGGCTGAAAATGCGGATGCACCAAAAACGCATGAGACAAATAGAATCAAGCGCGGGGTAGTGAAGGTAAATTCTAGTCTTTTTAAAATAATGATCGCGATGCCAATTAAAATAAGGCCGTAGGCAAAGAGACACCTAACTCCTGGAGCACGATCTAAAAGAATAATTTTGACGAATGAGGCTGGGATTGGCAATAGCATCCAAGCATTAATAAGAAGGAATCCCAGCGATAAACAGGAGAGAGATTTGATTTCCTCGTAGCTAATATTTTTCCAGAAATTTTTCCAGCGACCGAATATTATAATTAACAAAAATAAATAGGATCCCACTACGCTCATTTCGCAAACATTAGATATGGCTCCAATGGTTACTGACTTGGATATGTTAATGTTAAGAGAGGGGAATAAATGTGCGATCAGATGTATTAAAGATACTTCTCCGCCAGAACTGCTGCGATGTCCGGGATATATTGTGTTAGATAGGGCTACTAAAGAATCCTGTATGTAAAATAAATATGTTAAAACAGCCAATATGGCGCAGGCACCGAATGTGACGAGATTTTTTAAATTCAAATAGCTGCGGTGAAAGCTGTAAAGAAATAGAAATATTGTAAATGCGAAGGCGTAAAAAATGGGAGGATAGAATATAGAAAAAAGCATACAGGAAACGGAGTAGTAAAATAACGCCGCTCTGACCGCCAAGGGTTTGTTGCTTACAATTGCGATATAAATCCAGGGAAAGAAAGCTGACAGCATTCCGGCTGTGGACCACCAATTCTGTATGAAGCTTGAGAAGTAAGTTAGTAAGGATAGTCCGATAGCAAGGCTATGTGGTGCGCCAAGTCTATGAAAAAGAATAGCAAATCCCGTAAGAAATGCGGCCATTATCAGGAAGTGATATGAGGAAAAGGCATATGCAGGTGGCAGTATATAAAATCCTAGTAGAGCAGGTTTGAATGGGATGCTCCAATCTTTCAGAGGTAGCGAATAGTTACTTCTTAGATCTTCTTTGTAAGGAGATGTTTTATTGTAGCGTTCAAAATTATTATTGACGGCAACCTGTATCAATGGCGTGTGAACACCCCACTCATCGCTGCGAATCGATCGAGGAGTTCCCCATACCAATCCCTCGGATTTTGCTC
>CAIYMZ010000144.1 GCA_903927415.1 uncultured Alphaproteobacteria bacterium | reverse complement strand
TGCGCGTTACCGAAATGTCACTGTTAACACAGTAAAAAATGATTTCGGACAAGGCGGAGTGCTGATCGGAAAAAATGCAGTTGCAAGCGGCATGGCTGACTCTCTTGGAAGTTACGAAGAGGTCATAGCCGAGTTAAATCAAAAAATTTCAACAAATAAACAAATCAATTTTATGTCTAAAGAAACAATCGAAAGGTCTGCGATTAACGCAGATTTTATTAAATCAGAATTTCCTGACATTGCTGAAAAATTGGCAAAAGAAAATTCTGAAAAAATCCGAAGCGAAACAAAAGAAACTGCTTTTGCTGAAGGAAAAAAAGCTGGCTTTTCTGAAGGAATTAAATCGGAAAGAGAGAGAATTTTAGCAATCGAAGAAGCCTCGCTTCCTGGTCATGAAGATCTGGTAACAAAAGCAAAACAAGATGCCGACATGACAGCAGATAAGCTAGCACTGCAAATTGTCGTAAGAGAAAAACAGCGTGGCACGAGATATGTTGAGCAGGCATCAGAGGCGGAAAAAGAAATGCCAAAAGTTAGCCCAAATTTCGAAAGCACATCGCAGGAAAAAGCAAAGATCGATAAAGATGCGCCTCTTGAGGAAAGAGCAAAAGCGGAATGGCAAAGCCATGTAAAACTCCGCTCTGAATTTGCCGATGACTATGACGCTTATTTCGCTTTCAAAAAAGCCAATGAGGCAAATCAGGTAAAAATTTTATCAACACAAAATTCAAAGAGGTAAAACATGACAGCATTAGTAACAGACGCAAATCGCAGCTACGAGCTTGGCGATATTAACCAACTTCCAATCAAAGGTGGATCGGTAATTTACGAAGGAGCAGCCGTTGGCAGCAACTCTTCTGGATATGCCAAATCAATTGTAAGTGGAGACAAATTTGTAGGTTTTGCCGATGAGCATATCGACAATTCCAGCGGCAGCGATGGTGAAAAAACAATTCGCCTTCGGAAAAAAGGATCAATATTGCTGGAAATTTCCGGCATCACATTGGCGGATATAAACAAGTCGGTTTATGCAACTGATGATAACACCTTCACCTTGTCTGATTCTAGTTCGGTTTATATCGGACAAATTTCACGCATAGATTCAAGCGGTTTAGCTCTCGTTGAATTCGATGTTGCCGCACTCCCTCCTGTAGCCGCTTAGGTAACTTTTAACAACTTCAAATCAAAAAATTTATGTCTCTAAACGAATTATCATCAAGGGCTATTATTGGCCTTTATTACAAGCGTCTCGAACAAAAAACCGGCATGGACTGGATCGAGGCAATTTCTAATTACTTTGCATCTGATCAGGAATCTGAAACCTACAAATGGTTAGGTCAATCTCCTGTGATGCGTGAATGGGTTGGCGGAAGACAGGCAAAAGGTTTTTCAACCAATGGTCTGACTATCGAAAACAAACACTTTGAAGGAACTTTGGAAATTGCGGTGAAAGATTTACGCCGTGATAAAACCGGACAAATCAAAGCCAGAATTAATGAATTTGCTGACAGAACAAATTCACATTGGGCGCAGCTTTTATCTAAGCTGCTCGTAAATGCTGAAAGCACTGTTTGTTATGATGGCCAATATTTCTTCGATACTGATCACGCCGAAGGAAAAAGCGGAACTCAAAGCAATAAACTGCAAGTCGATCTAACTGGTTTTGCTGATGTCATTGACGGCGGAAAAGTTGGTGTTGTGATTTCTCCAAGTGAGGCTGCATTTCGTTTAGCAGTACTTCGAGGCATTCAGCAAATCTTGTCATTTAAAGATGATCAGGGTGAGCCGATGAATGAAAACGCCACTAACTTTTTGGTTAAGGTTCCAACCTCAATGTGGCATATTGCTCAGGCTGCAGTTGCTGTTCCTTTGACTGTTGGTGGCAGCACCAACTCAATCAAAGTGATGAATGAGCTTAATATCACTGTAGCGCAAAATCCTCGCCTTCCTTGGACTGATAAATTTGCGATTTTCAGAACTGACAGCGCGATCAAGCCTTTCATTCGTCAGGAAGAAGAAGGCGTTAAACTCAAAGCAATTGCCGAAGGTTCAGAGCTCGAATTCAGACATGATAAACACGAATACGGTGTTGATACATGGCGAAATGTTGGCTACGGATACTGGCAACACGCTTGTCAGGTGAAGTTGATTAAATCTTAAAAGAGGAGCTAAATCATGCAAACTTATGAAGTAACCGGAAAGCACATAACCATTGGTATTGGCACTGAGCTTAAACTGTCAGAAAGTCAGGTTGAGAGTCGTGTAACTTCTTTGAAGAGTAAGAAAAAAGACATCTTTGAAGTTGTTGAACCAGTGCAATTCAAACAAGGCGAGAAAATCACCATCTCGCCTGAGTCTTTAACCAAATCTCTTTTGGAAAATCTCAAAGAAATTTCTGACAAAAAACCTGACGGCAACAAAGTTGAAGCGCCAACAGAATATCCCTGCATCCAGCATGTGAGCTTTGGCAAATACAATGTCTTTGACGCAGAGAAAAATTTATTAACTCCAAAACCAATTAAAAAAGATGAAGCTGAAAAAATATTTACGGAAATTTCGAAGAAAACTGAGCCTGATGATAACGCCAACGAAGACGAAAAAAACTCAGAGACAAAACAATCTGAGAACAGCGCGAATAATGGTGCTTAAAGAAGATCAATGTTAGATTTCGACAATTTTATCAATAAGCCGTGCGTTGAAATTTTTGGGCGAGAAGCAACTTACATTCCAGCGAATAGCGATTTTGATTCCTTCACCATTAAGGGCGATTTTCATAAAGATTATTCAGGTGTTAACACCAAATCTTCTGAAGTAGAAATCAGCTCTAATGAAATCGTTTTATTCATCCGCAATGTTTCGATGCCATCAGCTTATCCAAAAGCAAATCAAGGTGATTTTATTGAAGTGGAAAACACCAGATACCAAATCATCGACATTCAGCAACACTTACCAGGAAGCAAAAAATTAATACTTCATGAGTCACCCGCGAACAGCGATTAGAGATGCTTTGGTCGATAGACTTAAGACAAAAGTTGATGATGTTTTTCTAACTGATGCAGGAGACAAAATTTACGGCAGCAGATCGAAGCCTTTATTTGACCAGTTTCTGCCAGCGATTTTGGTTTATGCGCGAAATGAAAATGTCATTGAAGAAAGATTTGCGAGTGATGGTTTTGGTCCGACTAAAAGAGAATTAGATATTGCCTTCGAAGCTGTAGTTTTAGGAGGTGAAGAAGTTGATACCGCCCTCGATAAAATCGCCGAGCAAATTGAAAATGCTTTTGATGGATGGGAAATGCCGACAAGAAAAGCGGATGTTTTGAAATTGAAATCTACCGAAATCGACATCTCGATTGATGGCAGTAAAATCTATGGGGCTGTGAGGCTTACCTACGCAATTACATATTACACAACAAGCAAAGAACCTGATAATTCAGGAACAATACCAACTGAAATTGAGGCAAATTTCCCATGAGCAAATTAGTAAAAATTCAAATTATCACCGACCATCAAGACTACAAAAAAGGACAAATTGTTGAGCTTGATGAGAAAGCGGCAGTCAACCTTTTAACTAACGGCAAAGCCTTAAAAATTCACCGCAAAAAAGATGATGTTGCAGCAGAAAAAACTGAAGAAAATTCTGAAGAAAAAAACAGCGATAAAGGAAGCAAAAAATCCAAGAAAAATGATCAATGAACTTCGGTGAAAAAGACGGATTTAATTTAAACGATCTTGCACGAAGACTAGCAAATATCATTCGCTTGGGACAGATATTTGCTATCAATTATGAAACAGCAAAAGCACGAATAAAAATCGGTGATTTAGAAACTGATTGGCTGCCGTGGATGACTGCAAACAGTGGCGAAACTAAAGACTGGAATCCTCCCGAAATTGATGAACAAGTAATCATTTTATCTCCCTGCGGAGAATTAAATCAGGGAGTGATTTTGCCTTCACTTTATCGCGGCAACGCTCCCGAAAATTCCGGCGATATCAAAAGCATAACTTTTGCCGATGGTTCAAAAATTTCCTTCGATAAAACGACCGGAAATTTGAATTTAGATATCAAAGGCAGCGCCAACATTAAAGTCGCAGGAAACGCACAAATTGAAGCTGCAAACATTACCTTAAAAGGAAATGTTGATCTTGGAGGCAGTGGTGGAAATGCCGTGGCTAGAGTTGGCGATAAAGTAAAAATTGATTCCGGTTCTTCTGCTGGTGAATGGCCAATCATTGGTGGATCAAGCAAAGTGAAAGCAACATGAATGTAAATACTGGCAAAACAATTTCAGAAATTGCTCACATCAAGCAGTCGATTGCAAATATTTTGAGCACACCAATTGGCTCAAGAATTATGCGCCGCGATTATGGTTCACGGCTTTTTGAAAGAATTGATCAACCGATAAACGGCGATTTGATTGCAGAAATTTATTCCGATGTTGTCGAGGCACTCTTCACTTGGGAGCCTCGTTTTGAGGTTGAACAAGTTACAGTTCAAAGCATCGAAAAAGGTAAAATTACAATCGACCTTGAAGGCAGTTTTGTAAAAGACGGACAAAAAATAGTTTTAGAAAATATTCAGATCAACAGTAGCTAAATGGGCAATTTTACCGCAATAGATTTATCAAAATTACCGGCACCAAAAGTAATTGAAGAGCTAAGTTATGAGACAATTTTTCAGGACATCTTAAGTGATTTTTTAGAAAAAAATCCAACTTACTCAACTTTGCTTGAAAGTGACCCGGCGATGATCCTGCTGGAGGTTTGCGCTTATCGCGAATTACTTCTTCGCAATAGAATTAACGAAGCAGCAAAAGCAACAATGCTCGCTTACGCAACTGGAAGCGACTTAGAAAATTTAGGCGCTTCTCTTGGTGTACAAAAACTTGAAGGAGAAACTGACGATCAGTTAAGGCAAAGAATCCAGCTTGCACCAGAAGCATTCACCAATGCTGGATCAGTTGGTGCTTACACATTTCATGCGCTATCTGCATCAAGCGATATAAAATCGGTTTCAGTAAAAAGCCCAAATCCTGGTGAAGTTTTGGTAACAATTCTTTCCAAGACCGGAAATGGAACTGCATCATCAGAATTGCTTAATGCTGTTTTGGAAAAGTTAAGTGAAGAAGATGTCAGACCACTTACCGATCAGGTTTCTGTGCAAAGTGCGGAGATCATCAATTATTCGGTTGAAGCAGTAATTACGGTTTATTCGGGTCCATCTTCAGCAGTGGTTGAAACTGAAGCACGAGCTACCTTAGATAAATTTTTAGATGAGAGACACGCAATTGAAAAACTGGTAGCAGTGTCAGGAATTTATGACGCTCTTCATGTTGATGGCGTAAAGAAAGTTCAGCTTATAAGTCCAACGGAAGATGTTGTTACAACCGATGAACAAGCGGCTTATTGCAACAGCAAAACAATCTCAATCGTAGTTGATGAGTGACGAAATTAATCAATCTTTATTGCCGCCAAATGCGAGCACTTTACTGAGAGATTTGGAAAGTGTATTTGGCAATTCTTTTGATCTGCCAACGCTAAATCGTTATGTTGTAAATCCTGATCTTGCACCGGCTCATATTTTACCGTGGCTTGCCTGGGCATTATCAGTTGATGACTGGAGTGATAATTGGCCGGAACAAATTCGCCGCAATGTTATCAAGGCAAGTGTTGAGGTTCACAGAAAAAAAGGGACGATTGGTGCTTTAAAAAAGGCACTACAAGCCTTCAACTACGAAAATGTTAAGGTTGAAGAATGGTTTGAATATGGCGCTGACCCTTATTTCTTCAGAGTGTTTTTTGATGTAAAAGAACCTGGCTTTGATGTTAACATTTTACCGCAAGTTCAAAAAGTCATAGAGAGCACCAAGAACGCAAGATCACATCTCGAAAGCCTGAGAGCCTATTTATCAGTGGAAACTGGTTTGGTAAGTATCGGCAGCGTTATTATTTCAAAAGAAGTTACTTCACTCAATCCGGTCATCTTTGATCACGATGATGAATTGGAAAATGAATCATCCGCACCGATTGTGGGAACATTTTTTATTACTAAAGAAATTACTACGATTTATCCGTTAACATGACACAAACCTACTACAGCATTATCACAAATAATGGTCTGTTGAAGGAAGCCGCAGCAAGTAGTGGGTCACCAGTAAACTTAACTCATATCGCGGTTGGAGATGGAAATGGCACAAGCTACAATCCAGCCGGATCACAAACAGCTCTTGTTAACGAGGTTTATCGCACAACCTTAACCCATGTTGCAATTGATGAATTCAATCCAAATCAGCTGATTGTTGAAGGAGTAATCAACGAAACGATAGGGTCGTTTTACATTCGTGAGGTCGGAATTTTTGATTCCGATGGAGAGCTTTTTGCAATCGGAAAATATCCCGAAACTTTTAAATCAACTTCAGAAAGCGGCTCCGGAAAAAGACTTTATATCAGGATGATTTTAGGGTTCACCAACGCCCCGCAGGTCAATTTGGTGATGTCTGAAGATCTCAACAATGATCCTAATTTTAATGCAAATGTCATTATCGCCTTAGCTGAAAAATTGGCAAAGGCACAGAACTTAGCTGATCTAGAAGATGCCGAAGAAGCTAGAGTGAATCTTGGTTTAGAGATAGGAGCTAATGTTCAGGCTTATGCCGCGAACCTCGCTGCCATTGCTGCTCTAATTGGTGCAGCTAAAAAAATTTCTTACTTCACGGGTGCAGGACAGATGGCGCTGGCAGATTTATTTTCAAATAAAAATGCCTTCATCAACGGTGATTTTAACATTTGGCAGCGCGGCACTTCGTTTACAAGCATTTCTGACGCAACTTACTTTGCTGATCGGTGGAAATATCTCAAAGGAACAACTGCCGTTCACACCGTCAGTCGCTCAACTGATGTTCCGACAGTTGTGCAAGCTGGAAGAGGATTTAACTATTCTGCTTTGGTGGATTGCACCACACTGGCTTCAAGCATTGGCTCTTCTGAAAGAATAGGAATTTTACAAATTATCGAGGGCTACAACTGGCTACCTCTAGCTCAAAAAGAGATCACTTTAT
>CAIYMZ010000143.1 GCA_903927415.1 uncultured Alphaproteobacteria bacterium | reverse complement strand
TGTTTAAATTTTTTCATCAAGCGGTTTACCTCTTGAATTGTACTTCCAGCGCCTTTTGCAATTCGATGTTTACGTGAAGAGTTTAGGGCTTCCGGATCACGTCTTTCTTTTTTTGTCATCGATAAAATCAGCGCTTCTTGCAGCTTAATTTCTTTTTCAAAACCACCAATTTTTCCAAAATGCTCTTTTATTTTTCCGGCGCCGGGTAACAGATTTACTATGCTGGCAAACCCGCCCATTTTTTTCATGTTACGAATTTGCGAAAGAAGATCGTCAAAATCAAACTGACCTTTTTGCATTTTTTTTGCTGCTTTTTCCATCTCGCCGACGTCAAAAACTTCCTGCGCTTTTTCCACCAAAGACACGACATCGCCCATGCCTATGATGCGCGATGCGATGCGTTCCGGATTAAATTCGTCGAGATCTTCCAGCTTCTCGCCAATGCCGATAAATTTGATCGGACAATTTGTGGCGGCACGCATTGTCAGCGCTGCACCACCGCGGGAATCGCCATCGAGACGAGTTAGAATAATTCCTGTCAACGGCAATTTTTCACCGAAATTTTTTGCAACATTTATTGCATCTTGGCCGATCATGGCATCGACCGTGAGCAAGATTTCCGTAGGCTTCGCGAGTTTTTCAATCTCGACTAGTTCCCGCATCATCTCTTCATTGATTGTAGTGCGGCCAGCGGTGTCGAGAATCAAAATTTCGTAACCACCATCGATCGATTTTTGCAAAGCGCGTTTCGTGATTTCGAGCGGATTTTCTTCGGAAATAATTTCCAAAGAATTGGAGGAAATTTTTTGCGCTAAAATTTCGAGCTGCTTTTGAGCAGCTGGTCTGTAAGTGTCGAGCGACGCTAATAAAACTTTTTTGTGATTTTTATTTTTTAATCGCAGCGCAAGTTTTCCGGAAGTTGTCGTCTTTCCCGACGCTTGCAAACCTACCATTAAAATCACAATCGGAGGGCGGGCGTTAAAATTAATTTCTGATTTTTCTCCGCCGAGCAATTTTACCAACTCATCGTGAAGAATTTTAATGATCATCTGTCCAGCTGAAATGCTCTTTACAACCTGTTGTCCCAAGGCTTCAGCCTTAACTTTTTCGATAAAATCTTTTGCGATAGGAAGAGAAACATCGGCTTCCAAAAGCGCGATACGAATTTCTCGCATCGTTAAATTTAAGTCGTCCCCCGAGATAAATTTTTTACCGGAAATTTTATCAAAAATTGTTGTGATTTTGGAGGAGAAATTATCGAACATCGAAAATATTTTTTATGTTTTCTGGGATTTTTTTTGGTTTAAAATTATCCGCCTGAACGCAGACGATTTCTATGTCCAAACTTGATAAAATTTTTTCAGATTTTGTCATTTTTTGTTCCATCGAAATCGATGCGGCAGAAATTTTCTTTACCTTAACCGACACTTCAATTTCATCATCAAGTCGCGCCGGAAAAACATATTCCACTTCGCATTTTCTGACGACGAAAACCAAATTTTCTTTTTGCGAAAGTTCGGATTGTGAAATGCCAAGAGCGCGCAAAAAATCAGTGCGCGCCCGTTCAAAAAATTTTAGGTAATTAGCGTAGTAAACCACGCCCCCAGCGTCGGTGTCTTCGTAGTAGATGCGGTAGATGAAATTATTTTTTTTCATTTTTTAAAATTATTTTCTTCTTCGATGTCATGCTGAACTTGTCGAAGCATGATTTTGGTCTCGGTGCCCAGAAGCATGCGGAGGCAGGCTCAGCATGACATCAAGAAAAGATCACGACAGCGAAACGTAGCAATTCGGGGTTTCGTAAAGTTTGATCGCGACGCATTTTACATTTTTTTTTGCGAAAATTTTTGGGCAGATTTTTTCGAATAAAAATTTGGCGATGTTTTCAGCCGTAGGATTTTCATCGAGATAAAAAATTTTTTGTCCAGTCTCAGCGGCGATTTTTTCGCCGAGTTTTTTATCTTTGATTGAAAGAATTGTGTTGTGATCGAAATGTTCGTCAATCCAAGAGCCAAGCAGTTCTCGGACGATTCCAAAATCAATCACGCGACCTAAATCATCCAATTTTTTTGCAGCAAAACTCGCTTCCAAAGCATAGCGATGGCCGTGCAACATTTTGCATTTGCTTTCGTGATTTAGGATTCGATGTGCAGCGTCGAATTCGATTCTGCGAGTGCAAGTAATCATTTGAAAATTGATTTTGTTTCGTAAAAGTGAAGCGCATTTTTAACCCGCGGAGCTAGAATTATCAACCTTCTTTAAGCTATGACAGAGATTCTAAAAAAATTAAAATTTGATCAAAATAATTTAATTCCCGCAATCGCTCAAGATGAAAAAACCGGTGAAGTTTTGATGATGGCTTGGATGAATGCAGAAAGTTTGCAGCTCACTTTGGCAAGCGGTTTTGCCACTTATTTTTCGCGCTCAAGAAATGCGATTTGGAAAAAAGGAGAAAGTTCGGGACATTTTCAAGAAGTGGTGTCAATCAGCGCCGATTGTGACTTCGACTGCATTTTGTTGAAAGTAAAACAAACCGGCGCTGCTTGTCACACTGGGAAGAAAAGTTGTTTTTTTAACGAGATTCACCGCTGACTTACGACTTATGACTTATGACTTACAACTTACGACTAACTCCAACTTGGCTCGAAATCAGCAAAGACGCGCTGCAAAATAACGTAACGCAGATCAAAAAAAATCTGCCGCCGCAAACAAAATTTATAGCGGTGGTGAAGGCTAATGCTTACGGCCACGGGTTGATGGAGGTGGTGAGCTCGGTTAAAAATAAAGTCGATTATTTTGCGGTCTATGCTTTTGAAGACGCGCTTTTTTTACGCAAAAAAAATATCACCAGACCAATTTTAGTTTTAGGTAAAACATTTCCGAGTCAGATTTCTCTAGCGATCAAACATCAAATCGAAATTACAGTTTCAACTTTCGACATTCTCGCCGCTGCTAAAAAAATTTCCGGCAAAAAAAAATTAATGATCCACATCTGCGCCGACACTGGTCTGGGACGTGACGGCTTTATTTCTTCTGACGTCAAAAAAATTTTACCACTGCTACAAAATACAAATCTCGAAGTGAAAGGGCTTTACGCCCACTTCGCTTGCGCTGATGATTCAAGTTTCGATTCTTACACTAAAAAACAAATTTCCGAATTGCTGAGATGGAAAAAATCTTTTGCCGAAATTGGTTTGCAACCTTTGCTTCATCATGCTGCAAGTGCCGCTACCATTACTTCGCAAGCTGTTGATCTCGACATGGTGCGAGTTGGCATCAGCCTCTACGGCCTTTGGCCATCAAAAGAAATTGAGACGAAACACAAAAATAAAATAAAATTAATCCCCGCTTTGTCGTGGAAAACGCGCATCGCCGAAATAAAATTTTTGCCGAAAGGCAGCGCAATTTCTTACAACTGCACTCACATTTTAAAACGTGATTCAAAGCTCGCAGTGCTGCCAATCGGCTATTTCGACGGCATTGCGCGTGTAAGTTCAAATAAAAGTTTTGCGATTGTCGGCGGAAAAAAAGTTCCACAAATTGGACGCGTGACGATGAATTTAATTGTGCTCGATGTGACTGATGTTGCGGATGTGAAAGAGGGCGATGTTGTGGAAATCATCGGCAAAAAAATTACTGCCGATGATTGGGCGAGCTGGTCGCAGAGTTCGAATTATGAAGTGGTGACGCGGATTAATTCTGTGGTGAGGAGGGTGGTGGTTTAATTTTTGGTTGTTTTTTTTTATCGCAAATTTACTTTGCCTCGCAAGGTAAGTCCTTGCAGGTTGTCTTAGATGTTTCCATCCATCGGTTGATTAAGAGTCTAAGCGTCCAGAGCTTGCAAGGCTCTCCTCCCCCTCATTTCACATTCCATTCTCTCTCATCCCATCCAAGGCAAATTTCATCAGATACAATTTTGCTTTTAAACATTTCGCGCCATTCACTTCTTAATCTTTCGTGAATCAGAAAAATTCCGTAAGAAAATAAATCGCAAGCCTGCAGCCCATGATTTTCATGCGATCTGAGATGTTTGATATTGATTGGAATATTTGGCTTAATTTTTGCTTTGAGCTGGCTTCTGATGCAGTTATTAAATTCTGTGATTTCTGGCCTTCCTTTTGATTTATCAACGATTAGCTCGATTGCATTTTCACCAAATTTTTCAAAAGGAATTTTGTCAATTACTTGCCTGGCGATGAAGTTGTAAATGCGCTCTTTGTCTTTTTCTAAATGTTTGTAGAGCCGCTTCTTATCTAGGGTAATCGCGTAGATATTGAATTCGATCTTTTTGATTTGTTCATAAAAATATTTTTTAATTTCCAGCGTTGTTGACGTGCCTTTTAGTTCGTGAATTTTGTTTTGATTTTTTGGATTGAGCTTTTTTCTGATCGTTCTTTTTGCGGCGGTAATCAGCGCTCTATTGGCTTCAATGCCGTTCAGAGCTAGAATTGTGATTGTAAAAAACTTGGAAGGTTTTCTATTTATGAAGTCAAAACCAAGATCTCCGCTTTCGTCGAGATACAAGTGCCACATGGGTTTGTTGGTGTGATGTTGATTTATTTAGCTGTGAATCGCCCTTTTATCCACCGCCAATGCCGCCTCTTTAACTGCTTCGTTGTAAGTCGGGTGAGCATGACAAGTTCTGGCAATATCTTCCGCTGATCCACCAAATTCCATCGCGACAACAACTTCGTGAATCGTGTTTCCAGCGTCGCGAGCGATGATGTGAGCGCCGAGGATGCGGTCGGATTTTGTGTCAGCGAGAATTTTTACGAAGCCTTGATCGTCAAATGTGGCGCGGGCTCGCGAGTTTGCCATCATCGAAAATTTTCCGACTTTGTAGGAAATTCCTGCGGCTTTTAATTCTTCTTCTGTCTTGCCAACGCAGGCCACTTCTGGGTGGGTGTAGATTACGCTCGGGATTACGTCGTAATTTACGTGACCTTTTTGTCCGGCGATAATTTCAGCGACAGCCATTCCTTCATCTTCGGCTTTATGCGCTAACATCGCGCCAGTAGTGACGTCGCCGATGACAAAAATATTTTCAACCGAAGTGCGCAGGTGATTATTTTCGATGAAACCGCGGGCATTGGTTTTGATGCCGACATTTTCGAGTCCGAGATTTTCTGTGTTTGGACGACGACCGATGGCGACTAGAACGACATCGGCTGATAAGATTTCTTTTTTACCGTCAGCAACAGATTCAACCTCAACTTTCGCGCCACTTTTTTCTCTCGAAACCGACACAACTTTGGTTGAAAGGCGAAATTTAAATCCTTGTTTTTCGAGAATGCGTTGGAAGTTGCGCGACACTTCTGCGTCCATTGTTGGCGTGATTTTGTCGAGATATTCGACGACTTCAATTTCAGCTCCAAAACGTCCCCAAACCGAACCTAATTCCAAACCAATTACGCCGGCGCCGATCACGATCATTTTTTGTGGAACTGTTTCGAGCTCTAGAGCACCAGTGGATGAGACGATTATTTTTTCGTCGATTTCAACTCCTGGAAGTTTTGTAACTTCCGATCCGGTCGCAATAATAAAATTTTTCGCTGAAATTTTTTCTTTGCTGCCGTCAGTTTTTGTGACTTCGATTTCGTTTTTATTTAAAAATTTTCCCGCGCCCTCAATCGCAGTAACTTTATTTTTTTTGAAGAGCCCAGCGATTCCGCCCGTAAGTCCCGCGATGATTTCGTTTTTATTCTCCAATAATTTTTTTACGTCAATTTTTGGTTTCGAAACCAGATTTTCTGAACCCCCATCGTCGCGCTGACGCGTCGACTCGCTCCCCCTAGACAGGGGGAACATGATTCCCAACTTTTCAAACTGATGTCCCGCATCATGAAATTTATGCGAAATTTCCAACAAAGCCTTCGACGGAATACATCCCACATTCAAACAAGTCCCACCAAGATTTTTGCGCTTTTCCACGCAAGCCACTTTCATTCCAAGCTGTGCCGCTCTAATCGCTGCAACATATCCACCTGGGCCACCACCGATTACTACTACGTCGAAATTTTGCTGAGTCATTTTTTAAAAAGTTAAATTGTTAAGGGATTAAAAAAGTGCGGGACTGGATTTGTAATCACTACTGTCCGGTTAAGAATTTTTTTCTTTCTTCTCCAAAAACTCGATCATTTTCGTCACGCGTTTTTTGAGTTTAGGAAGATCGGTTTTGATTACGTCGTAAACGATACTCATACTGGTTCCAAGGTAATCGTGAACCAGCTTATTGCGAAAGTCAGAAATTTCTTGCCATGGAATATCGCGAACCGTGAGTTTTAGGCTTGGAGATAGGCGTTGAGTGCTTTCAGCCATGTTCTGTAAATTTTTTACAATAGCATCTTCTACTATCTCGTCGATGTCAGAAATTTGACGTTTTTTGCGCAAAAAATTTTCTATTTTCTCGATCGATTCGAGGATATGTATCAGATAAATTTTATCGTCTTTCATAGCAAAACTGCCTCATCGAAGATTTTATTTTTTAACAATCTGTGCACACCATCTTCTAGCACTACATCAGTTTTTACTTTGAAAGTCTCGCCTACTTCTCTTTCAAAACGAACCAGATCAAGTCCCATTCCGCGATGTTTTGTAAGGGTGACAAGCAAATCCACATCCGAATTTTTTGTCTCTTCTCCGCGCGCGACTGAGCCGAAAACGCGAATGTTGGACACGCCATATTTGTTCGCGATTTCGTAGATTTTTTTACGATTTTTTTGGAGGAGTTGGAGAGTTTTCATGAAAGATATAATTCGAAAAAAGATTTAAAATTCTACTTCGGATTTGATTTTGAGAATGGATTGCTTCGTCCCTCGCAATGACGGGCTAAAGTTTTGTATACAAACTCTCCGCCGTCATTGCGAGGGACGAAGCAATCCATTAACTTACTCAATCTCCTTCGTAATCCACCCACCCCCGAGCACGCGCGAATCTTGATAAATCACGCAGGCTTGCCCTGGGGTAATCGCTCGTGTTTCCGAATTCATTTCGATTTCAGCTTCGCCATTTTTGCCGATTTTTACCGTCGCATTTTCTTCCGCGTGATTTGAACGCAAACGCACTTGAGCCTTAATTGGCGCGGTTAAATCGATGTCATCCGCCAGCCAATTTAAATCGCGAATTTTGAATTTTCGGTTTTGTAGAAATTTTTCTTCGCCGACGAAAATCACATTTTCTTTCGGATCGATCTTCACGACGTAAAGTGGTTCGGGATAGGCAATGCCAATGCCGCGACGCTGTCCCAAAGTAAAATTTATGATGCCATCATGCTTACCTAAAACTTTTTTGGTTTCGATGTGGACGAGGTTTCCTTGTTTGAAAGCCGTCGGGCGGTGATGACGAATTACGGCGGCGTAATCGCCATTTGGCACGAAGCAAATATCTTGCGAATCAGGTTTATTCGCGACCTCCAAGCCCAGTCTTTCTGCCTCTTGCCGCGTTTTTTCTTTGCTGTTACCGCCGAGAGGAAAACGTAAAAATTCGAGCTGCTCTTTTGTGGTTGCGAATAAAAAATAACTTTGATCCTTGCCACCATCCACAGCTTTGCGCATTTCAATCTGACCAGTCTGACCAACTGTCCTTTGTACGTAATGACCAGTCGCCAAAGCATCAGCGCCAAGGTCGCGCGCTACTTTCATCAAATCACGAAACTTCACTGATTGATTGCATTTGACGCAAGGAATCGGCGTTTCGCCGCGCAAATAAGAATCGGCGAAATCGTCAATTACCGACTCGCGAAAAAGATTTTGGTAATTCAAAACGTAATGCGGAAAGCCGATTTTTTCGGCGATTTTTTTGGCGTCGTAAATGTCAGTTCCAGAGCAACAAGCATTCTTTTTTTTCAGCGCTTCGCCCATGTCGTAAAGTTGCAAAGTGATGCCGATTACATCAAAACCTTGCTCATGCAAAAGGCAGGCGACGACAGAAGAATCAACGCCTCCTGACATTGCGACGACAATGCGGGTGTTTCTATTTGGCTTGGCAAAGCCCAGTGAATTCATCGGTAAAATTTTAGATTTTAGATTTAAGATTTGAGATTTAGAAATCGCTCACATCAAATCATAAATCCCAAATCTTAAATCTAAATTTTATGTCTGAATCAGCCAAGCTCATTCTGCCAAATGGCAAAGAAATTCTTCTTCCGATTCGCAATGCCACTATTGGTCAAGATGTGATCGACATCACATCGCTCTACAAAGAAAGCGGCATGTTTACCTACGATCCAGGATTTCTTGCCACCGCTTCTTGCGAATCAAAAATTACTTTCATCGATGGTGACAAAGGTGTGTTGCAGCATGGCGGATATTCGATTGAAGAGCTCGCGAAAAAAAGCGAATATCTTGAAGTTGCTTATCTTTTGCTGAATCGTGAATTGCCAAACGCCCAGCAATATCGCGACTTTCGCAGCGGAATTATTCGTAACATGCTGGTTCACGAACAAATCGGAATTTTATATCGCGGTTTTCCGAGGCGCGCTCATCCCATGGCAATCATGGTTGGAGCAGTTGCATCACTTTCTGCTTTTTACCACGAAGCAATGGATATACACACGCCGGAAGGCAGAATGGACGTAGTCTACAAAATCATTTCCAAAATGCCGACACTGGCGGCAATGGCCTACAAATACTCAATCGGTGAGCCGATAATTTACCCAAACAAAGAATATGGATTTGCTGAAAACTTTTTGCACATGCTTTTCGACAAACCAAATCAGCAACAAAAAGTCAGTTCAACAATTGCGAAAGCGATGGAGATGATTTTGGTTTTGCATGCCGATCATGAACAAAATGCATCAACTTCAACCGTGCGTTTGGCCGGTTCTTCTGGCGCAAATCCTTTTGCTTGTATTGGGGCTGGAATCTCTTCGTTATGGGGTCCAGCGCATGGTGGCGCCAATGAAGAAGTTTTGGAAATGCTGCAAGAAATCGGATCGAAAGATCGCATCCCAGAATTTATCGCTCGCGCCAAAGACAAAAATGATTCCTTCCGCTTGATGGGATTTGGTCACCGTGTTTACAAGAATTACGATCCACGTGCCGCAGTTTTGAAAAAATCTTGTGATGAAGTTTTGGGTGAATTGGGAATTAAAGATCCACTTTTGGATATCGCTGTTGAGCTAGAAAAAATCGCGCTAAATGACGAATATTTTGTTTCACGAAAACTTTTTCCAAATGTCGATTTCTATTCCGGAATCATCTACAAAGCCTTAGGAATTCCGAGTAATCTCTTCACGGTAATTTTTGCAATCGCGCGTTCGGCAGGATGGATTTCTCAATGGAAAGAAATGATCGAAGATCCGGCGTTTAAAATCGGCAGACCACGTCAACTTTACACTGGGCAAGTGAAGAGGGATTATGTTCCAATCGAAAATCGCTAAGTTGTTTCATGAACCTCATCCTCGAAAAATTAATAAAAAAAGCGAAGCAAGATCCGAATAAGCTGGTAGCAAAAAAGCCCGATGAAGATTTTATTCCCTATGTCTGTCATTATGATCCAAATACGATTCTGACGAAGAACGGTGAGCTTTTGCAGATTATTCGTATTACTGGTTTTAGTAATAGCTCCGTTTCATCAGAATTGATTTCTTTGCGAGACACCGTGCGTGATGCCATCATTGATCATGTCAAAGAAACGAAGTTTGCTTTTTGGTTTAACACCATCAGACGCAAAAAAAATATCACACCCAAGGGCGAGTTCAAAGATTTCTTTTCGCAAAAAGTTAACAGCGCGTGGGTTGAGGCAAATGAGTGGGATGACCAATATGTTAACGAGCTCTACATCACGGTGATCATTGAAGGCATCGATACCTCAATTGTTAACGTAAATTCTTTCGTGCGTTCATTTTCTTACATCACCACCAAATCGTTACATAAAAATTTTCTCGAAGAAGCTCATAAAAAACTTTTGCGAGTCGTAAGAAATATCGTGAAGGAAACTGAAGAATATGGTGCGAAATTACTTGGTATTGCTGATTGGGAAGGGGTTTTATATTCAGAGCCAATGCGGTTTTTTGGCAAAATTGTTAACCTCTATGAAGAGCGTTACCCACTTTCAGCAAATGATATTTCTAACGATCTAGCTAGCCACAAAGTTGCTTTTGGTGATCGTGAGTTAGAGGTGGTGGGATATAAAAATAAAAATTTTGCGGCGATGCTGTCGTTGAAAGAATATTTTGAAGCTTCAACTGCTGCCCTGGATCGTATTTTACAGCTCCCATGTGAATTTATAATCACTCAATCATTCGATTTTATTTTTAACAAAAAAGATATCGAGCCTTACGAATATCAAAATTACATCCTACAAATTAGCGGTGATGAAGAGTTTCGTCAGTTGAGTGGTGCAGCAAATTTTATTGAAAGTAAGCACGGTTTACCAACCGATTACGGCAAATTGCAAACCACGATCATGTTCATCAGTCACACCAAGGATGAGTTAGAGCATGATGTGAAAGAGGCGTTGGAGCAGTTCAATTCCCTCGGTTTCGTTGTGGTGCGGGAAGATATTTATTCTGAATATTGTTTTTGGTCGCAACTGCCAGGAAATTTTCGTTATTTGCGTCGTCAAAAAATTATTAATACCTACCGAGTTGCTGGTTTTGCAGCATTGCATAACTTCCCTTCCGGAATCATTGCTGGTAATCATTGGGGTCCAGCGGTTACAGTGCTTCGCACCGTTTTAAACACGCCTTATTTTTTTAATTTTCACGAAGATAACTCTGGGCACACCTTGATTCTTGGACCAGAAAATTCTGGCAAAACTGTGTTGCTGAATTTTCTTCTGTCGCAATCGCGTCGTTTCAACAACAGGCTGTTTTATTTTGATTTTAATCGTGCAGCTAAATGTTTCATCCAAGCTCTATCTGGTCATTATTACGACATGTCACATCATGTGGCGCAAGACCCAGATTTTTTACATCTCAACCCACTCTCACTAGAAAGAACTAGTGAAAATAAAACATTTCTTGCTGGTTTTTTTACGAGCTTGGTGATTTTCAGCAAAGACCCTGTTCCTGAAAATGAAATTACCTTCATTCCGCAAATTGTTGATCGGATTTTAATCTCTAACGCTAACAATTTTACTGCCGCTGTCGAAGTTTTTAATGCACCAGAAACGCGGGTTGTTTACGAAAAATTAAAGCTTTGGAATGGTGAAAATCTCGGACATATTTTTGGATCACAAAATGAAATTAGCTGGTCCAACCAAATCATGGCCTTTGATCTTACCGAGATTTCGGCGCAAAAGCCGGTGTTAATTCCGGTGGTGAATTATTTGCTGCATCGTATCGAAAGTGCGCTTGATGGATCTCCGACAATCATAGTTCTCAATGAGGCATGGGACATGATCGATAACGTAGTTTTAGGGCCGACGATTACCGATTTTTTAAACAGAATGAGGCAAAAAAATTGTGTCGTGATTTTTACTTCCGAAGACATCGAACATGTAGCAAATAGCAATTTCACCCCTGAGGTTAAAAAAAATATCACAACTGAAATTTTCATGCCGAATTCAAATCCGCACGAATGTTACAAAAATATTTTTGGTTTGAACAATGAGGAAATGGATATCGTGCGCATGATGGAAGATGATGAGCGGCATTTTCTGTTTAAGCATGGAGATGATGCGGTGATCGCTTCGCTCAATCTTTCCAATTTTGTTGAGCTGCTAAAAATTTTTTCAGCCGATGAAATTACTTTGGCTGCGATGGAAGAGGTGATTTCTGTAAGCAAAACTGATGATCAGCCAAATCCAGCTCCCGAGGCTTGGTTGCCGCAACTTTTTGAAGTCTTAAATGAAATTGAAAAAGAAAGACTTGTTGAAGAGAAAGAAAGGGTTCGCAAAGAAGATGCTGAAAGAAGGCGGGCAATGAAACAAAGGTTAGAGGATGGGCTTTAAATCTTCTTCACTTTCACCAAAATCAAATCGTGATTTCGTCTTTTTAGAATTTCAAAATAGTAACCGTCGATCACAAAATTTTCTTTTTCTTCCGGAATCCTTCCCAAGTTGTTAATGATGAAAGCCGCGAGGTTGTAAGCGTGATCACTCTCGACAATTTCCCATTCTAATTTTTTATTAATGTCGCGAATCAGAGTTTTGCCGACAATTTTGCAAGCGCCAGATTTGGTTCTGACAATGTTAATTTCCGATTGATCATCTTGCTCTTTGATCTCGCCGACAATTTCTTCGAGAATATCTTCAAGCGTCACCAAGCCAAGCAGTGAGCCATATTCGTCAACCACCAGCGCGAATCTTTTTTTCTTTTTTCTGAAGGAAAAAAGTTGTGAACGCAGAGTGTTGCTGGCAGGCACGAACCAAGCTTCAGAAGTGACTGAGGTGAGCTGAAATTTTTCCACGTCTCCCTTAAAAAAATGCAACGCCTTCAGTAATTTTCGCACATTCAAAATCGCGACAATATTTTCTTTGTGACCTCGCCAGAGCGGGATGCGCGTGTAACTAATGCCCGTTGCCTGCTTCACAATTTTTGCAATCGGTTGATCAATGTTGATTGATTCGATGTCTTTGCGATGCACCATTATTTCGCTGATTTCGGTGTCGGAAAGATCGAGCACGCCATCGATTAAATCCTTGTCATGCTTGAAAATCGCACCCTCTTTCATCTTCAAATCAATGGTGTCGCGAATTTCTTCGAGTTCCAATTCTTTCGATTTTTTTGGCACTTTGGCAAAAATCGGATTGACGACGGAATCAACAATTTTTTGCACGCCATGTGTGATTAGGAAAAAAACTCGCAATAAAAAATCAATCAGCGGCGCCATGAATAAGGCGATTTTGTCGGGCGATTTTAGTGCAAAAGTTTTTGGCGCAATGTCAGAAAAAATTAGGATCATTGTCGTCATCCCAATCGTGGCGTAGATTAAGCCCACTTCGCCAAAAAATTTTATTAACACGCTGGTTGCGAGCGCCGACGATAAAATACTGGCAGCATTGTTGCCGAGTAACATCGCGCTCACAACTTTTTCGCGCTGCAATAAAAGTTTTTCTAATTTTTTTGCGCGCTTACATCCTTCGGTGGCAAGGCGGTGAATTTTTGCGCGCGAGGCAGCTGTGATTGCGGTTTCGGAACAGGAAAAAATTGAGGCAACAAAAACTAAAATTGTTGCGGCGACGAGGTAAATGGTTGTAAAATCTTCCATGTTATTTTTTGTCGAAGTTGATGCGCGGATCGATGATTCTGTAAGTCAAATCACTGATGATGTTGGTGACGAGTCCGAGCAAAGTAAAGATGTAAAGCGTGGCGAACATCAGCGGATAATCACGTGACAGCGCGGCTTCGTAGCCGAGAAGACCAAGCCCGTCGAGTGAAAAAATTACTTCGATCAACATCGAACTCGTAAATAAAATTCCGATTAATGCCGACGGCAAACCGGCAATCACGATCATCATCGCGTTCCTAAAAACATGTTTGTACAAAATTTGATTTTGGCTCAAACCCTTGGCGTAGGCGGCTAGAACGTAGTTTTTATTTATTTCCTCAATGAAAGAATTTTTTACAAAAAAAGTTAGCGAAGCAAATCCGCCAATCACCATCGCAATTACGGGAAGTGTCATGTGCCAAAAATAATCGAGAATTTTTTGCCAAAAATTTAATTCTGCAAAATTCGACGAAACCAAGCCGCGCAAGGGAAAAATGTTGAGAAAATTTCCGCCGCAAAAAAGTACAATCAATAAAATCGCGAAGAGAAAAGATGGAATGGCGTGCAAAAAAATTACCAGCGAGCTCGTCCACAAATCAAATTTCGAACCGTCATTCACTGCTTTTTTTATGCCGAGTGGAATGGAAATAAAATAGACGAGCAGAATCGTCCACAGTCCTAGGGAAATTGAGGTCGGCAGCTTATCCCAAATTAAATCTACAATCTTTTTATCTTGGTAAAAACTTTCGCCAAAATCGAAGGTTAAAAATTTTTTTATCATCAAAAAAAATCTTTCGGAAGGCGGCAAATCGAAGCCGTAAAGTTTTTCAATTTTTTTTATTATTTCTTCATCGACGCCTCTTGAACCCTTATATTTCAAGGATGAGTCGTTGGTGAAACTTTTGATGTTGGAAATATTTTCAACTTCGCCAGCAATTTTTGTGGTGTGATTGAGTTGTGCAATAAACCGTTCTACCGGCCCTCCCGGAGCGGTTTGGATGATCGCGAAATTAACGAGCATAATTACGAAAAGCGTGGGGAAAATTAGGAGAAGGCGTTTGAGGAGATAGGTGGGCATTAATTTTTTAAAACAAATTTAACCACTCAACTTCTTCTTAAGCAATTCATTCACCATCGTCGGATTGGCTTGTCCCTTGCTTTCCTTCATCACCTGTCCAACAAAAAATCCGAATAATTTTTCTTTTCCTGATTTGTAATCTGCCAGCATTTGCGGATTTTTTGCGATCACTTCGTCGATTATTTTTTCCAGCGCTCCAGAATCTGAAACTTGTTTCAAGCCTTTGGTTTCAACGATCCGCGCCGCATCCTCACCAGTCTCAATCATTACATCCAAAACATCTTTGGCGATTTTTCCGGAGATTTCACCGCTCTTAATTAAATCTAAAAGTTGGCACAAATTCTCGGCGGAAATTTTTAGATTTTCGAAATTAATTCCGAGTTTGTTCATGCGACCGAATAGCTCTACTGTAAGCCAAGTGACGCAAATTTTTGCTTCGTGTTTTTGAATTAATTTTTCGAAATAAGCGGAAATTTCGGCGTCTGCTGTGAGCACGCCGGCGTCGTATTCGGGAATTCCAAATTGCGAAATGTAGCGCGCTTTTTTTGCTTGTGGAAGTTCGGGCAGAGATTTTTTTATTCCGTCGACGAACTCTTGCGAGAGCACGAGTGGCGGCAGATCAGGATCAGGAAAATAACGGTAATCCATCGCATCTTCCTTGCTGCGCATTGTGCGTGTTTCGCCGGAAATCGCGTCGAACAAACGAGTTTCTTGCGAAATTTTTCCGCCATTTTCAAGAATTTCAACTTGGCGCGCCGCCTCGAATTCAATGGCTCGGCCGATGTTACGCATCGAGTTGAGATTTTTTATTTCGCAGCGCGTGCCGAGAGTTTCGACTCCGACTTTTTTTACCGAAACATTGGCGTCGCAGCGCAAATTTCCTTTCTCCATGTCGCCGTCGCAAGTGCCCAGCGCGCGCACGAGTGAGCGAATTGTTTTGACATATTCCGTGGCTTCGAAAGGTGAATTCATGTCGGGCTTGGAGACGATTTCCATCAGCGCCACGCCACAGCGATTGAGGTCGATGAAGGTGAGGGTAGGGTGCTGATCGTGAATTGACTTTCCGGCATCTTGCTCGAGATGAATGCGTTCGACGCGGATTATTTTTTTGCTGTGGTCTTCGAGTGTAATCTCAACCGCACCCTCGCCAACAATCGGATCGGAGAATTGCGAGATTTGGTAACCCTGCGGCAAGTCCGGATAAAAATAATTTTTACGATCGAAAATCGAGCGAAGATTTATTTGCGCATTGATTCCGAGTCCAGTCTTCACCGCCTGTTCAACACATTTTTCATTGATCACAGGAAGCATGCCAGGCATGGCCGCATCAACTAGCGAAACCTGCGAATTTTGAGGAGCACCAAACTCAGTCGCCGCCCGCGAAAAAAGTTTTGAGTGCGACGCAACCTGTGCGTGAATTTCGCAACCGACGACGAGTTCGTAGAGGTTGGTTTTGCCTTGGATTGTGTAGGTCATAGTTCGATCGCCTTTTCTAAAATTTTTTCATCGAGCTCGTCATAATCAACCAAATCAACCTTGTAAGGCAGGTTTGATTCTTCGAGCTCAAATCTTGTTTTTGCGAGTTTTTGTGAATTTATTTTTGAGTCTTTGATGGCGATGTCGATGTCGGAAAATTTGCGATTATTTTCTTTGGCGCGTGAGCCAAAAATAAAAATTTTCGCCTGAGGAAAATTTTTTTTGACGCAGCTTTTTATCAGAAAAATAAATTCCGGTTCGAGATTCATGAGATGTTTTTCTTTAAGAATTCGTAAACAAATTTTGCTTCATCCAAAAACTTTTTAGCAATTTCATAAACCTCTTCAGCCGCTTTTTCACTGTATCCGTGACTGGTTTTGTTGCGAGCGTCGCGATATTCTATCCAATCGTCGAAAGATTTGCTGGTAATTTTTAACTGCAACGCAGTGCGAATCACATCGCGAAAATTATTCGGATCGTAATCGCTCAAATTTGCATAATTTTGTTGGATGTAACGGCGGATAAATTTCACCGCGAACTCGAATGTGTATTCAAATCTTTGAATCACGGAATCGCGAATGATCGGGTTTTTTTCTAGTAGCAAAACTTCTTCGAGGCTTGCGATTGCTTTGTCGAGAAGGGAGATGTCGATTTTCATGAGGTTAAGTTTTGGTTGTCATTTTTATCGCGTCATCCTTGTCCTGAAAGGACGAGGATCTCGGGAGTTTTAATTTGAGTCTCGAGCGAAACGGAGTTTGCAACTCCGTCCCAATGTTCATGTAAATTTTAAGCCTAAGAACCTGTTCAAAATCTTTTTCCTTCGTCATTGCGGAGCTAGATTTTCTAGGAGTTGCGAAGCGACTCCTAGAAATTCTTCATCCGCAATCCACTGCTGAAAATGGATTGCGGATGAAGAATTTGTAAGTCGCTGACGCTCCTACAAATTCTAGCTCCGCAATGACAACATGAAAAATGAGAAAAAGATTTTGAACAGGTTCTAAGCCTCGAATAAATTTTGAACTGAACGTGAGGACGGAGTTATAAACTCCGTCCTGCGGTGGGGTTTAAGATTCCGTCCAGTGAAGTCATGATTACCTCACATCTTGGTTTAACACATTTATTCTAGAGCCTTTATCTAGAGCTTTAAAGTAAACAGACTGGTCAAAATTACTGCACGCTGGGCTATGCGCTGATATTAAAGGCAGTATAAAAATGAAACCAGTCCAATCCAATATGCAATTTGTATGCTCATAACCTGGTCTTAGGCGACTATCGGCAAGTGTGTTATGAATATTAAATTCTCGATTTGCGAAACCATCTTTTGTATATAAGACGACTCTATTTCTGTCTGGTATCAATCTAACAGAAATGGGAGTTTTTCCAATCTTCTCACCATCTACAAAAACATCAGCGCCATCGGGGATAGATCTGAAATTCACCTCAACATCTTTTTTGTTGAAGATCATCGCGCAAGAACTGGTAAAAAGCATCGCCAGAATCAAAAAAAACTTTAGAAATTTACTCATACCTCAACTTCATTTTGTTATCAAAGGGACGTGAATAGACTCGGTGGCGAGACGGAGTTTGTAACTCCGTCCCATTGTTCATTTAATTTTTACATGAACATGAGGTCGGCATTGCAAATGCCGACCTGCGCCTCAGGCGGGGCGGGATTTGCAATCCCGCCCCAACATTCATGTAAATTTTGCAGTTTAAGATCTGACAATTTTTGAACTGAACGTGAGGACGGAGTTACAAACTCCGTCCTGCGT
>CAIYMZ010000142.1 GCA_903927415.1 uncultured Alphaproteobacteria bacterium | reverse complement strand
TTTGAAAACAGCTGACCATGGATTGCTTCGCTTTTTCTCGCAATAACGGATGAGTTTGTCATTGCGAGAAAAAGCGAAGCAATCCATTTTGTGACGCACTTAAAATTTACAAAATTAAAACTTTTTTAACTTCCAACAGCCTAAATTTAAGGAGCAACTCATGACCATCTCAATGTACCAAACTCTAGTCCCGACCGCCATTCACAATTTACAAAACCTTGCCGCGATTCTGAAAAAAGCTGAAGCTCACGCTGAAGCGAAGAAAATCGACCAAAGCGTTTTCATTAACGCGCGATTATTTCCCGACATGTTGCCATTTCTGCGCCAAGTACAAATTGCTTGCGACACTGCCAAGGCCGGAGTGGCAAGGCTTGCTGAGATCGAACTGCCAAAATTTGAGGATGTCGAAAAAACTTTTTCTGAGCTCCAAGCCCGCATCGAAAAAACCATCGAATTTTTAAAAATGGTTCAGCCGAATCAAATTAACGGCAAAGAAGAATTAAAAATCAGTTACCACCAACATGGCCGCGACCGCAACTACATTGGCTTGCCCTACTTACTGAATTACACTTTGCCCAACATTTTTTTTCACATCACCACAGCCTACGCCATTCTGCGCCACAATGGAGTTGAGATTGGAAAGAAAGATTATTTGGGAAATTCGTAGAATCCGCTCCGCCGCCTGCACCACTGGGGAAAATTATAAAATAAAATGCAAAAAATTTCCCTCTTCGTCGACATTCAAAACATCTACTACACCACGAAGGAAGCCTATCGCCAGCATTTTGATTACAATAAATTTTGGGCAGCGGCAACGCAAAATCGTCAAGTCGTAAAAGCGTTTGCCTACGGAATTGCGCGCAATGACGAGAAGCAAAAACAGTTCCAAAATATCTTGCGCGGCATTGGTTTTGAGGTGAAATTAAAACCATTTATTCAGCGCCAAGACGGTTCAGCGAAAGGCGATTGGGATGTTGGAATTGCGCTCGACGTGATTGAGCACGCACCAGATTGCGACATTGTGATTCTCGCTTCTGGCGACGGCGATTTCGATCTGCTCGCTGAAAAAGTAAAAAATAAATTCGGTAAAAAATTTGAAGTTTACGGCGTGCCTAGCCTCACCGCTGATTCACTGAAAAATGCCGCGTCAGAATTTGTGCCGATTGCGGATGATTTGCTTTTGTAGTTAGAGCCTGTTTTGAACCCAGATCCGTCAGTTTTTGTAAAAAACCTCGTCAGAAATTTTTTTCTGGGCGAGGTTTTTTTCTACACAGAAAATCAAAAAGTCGCCGCGCGGCGACTTTTTAAAAAATCACTCTTCAAGCCAATGAATTCAATGGTTTGAGACTAGTGTGATTTTTTAGAAAAATTACAGAATTGGCGCAAAAAAAGGACTTACGTTTTTCAACGTAAGTCCTTTTTTCGTCATCCTTGACCATTTTTCCACGTCATCCTCGGCGCGTTGGCGCCAAGGATGATGAGGTAGTCTTCTTAAAACCTCTTCCCACCATCTCTCGAACCGCCGCTGCTTCTGCTGCTGCCGCTTGGTCTACTAGCACCGAAGCCGCTGCGACTGCCACCAGAACTCGGTCTTCTGGCGCCACTTGAACCAGCTCCACTCACAGCAGAATGAAATTGTCTTTCGCTGTCGGAGCCTGATCTGGCGCGGCTGCCAACGAAGTCTGGATTAGCTCTTCTTCTGTCGCCTGAACGTTCCGGACGTTTCGTTGCGAATCCTGAATCAGATTTTTTGAACCAGCCAAAACCAAAAGATTTTTTCTTGGAATCGTCGGCGAAGTGAGGAAGGCCGTCTCTTGTTGGCCTGCGCTCTTCGCGTCCCGCGACTACTGTTCTGCCGCCTTCGCGCAATCCACCTTCTTCTCTTCTTGGTCTTGAATGTGAATCAGATTTCTTTTTGCCGAAGCCAAAAAATCCGAAGATTTTTTTCTCAGAATTGTCCCGAGAATTGTCCCGAGGAGAATTGTCGCGAGCCGTTCTCTCGCCAGTCGAACGCGAATCGCGACGCGGCTCACTTCTTCTTGCCGAAGCTCCCGCCGCTACTCTGCCACCACTTCGCGGCGCACGCGAGTAAGATCCTTCACGACTTCTTGGCGCTGACGAACGACGCTCAGAATCACGATCCCGCGATTCAAAAGAAGTGCGGTGTGCTGGCACGGCCTCAACGCCGTGAAACGGATGAGTGTCGTCAACCGGAATTTTAGTTTTGATTACCTTCTCAACTTCGCGCAAAAGTTTCACTTCGCTTGGATCGCAAAATGAAATCGCGATTCCAGTTCGACCCGCTCTGGCCGTGCGTCCGATGCGGTGCACGTAACTTTCGGGATCCATTGGAATGTCGTAATTAATGACGTGACTAATGGCGGGGATGTCGATGCCTCTAGCTGCAATGTCAGTTGCTACCAAAACTTTAATTTCGCTGGCGCGGAATTGTCCCAAAGCTTTTTCGCGCGCGCTTTGAGATTTGTTGCCGTGAATTGCTTCAACTGAAATTGAACTTTTTTCCAAAAATTCGACCACTTTATTGGCGCCGTGTTTGGTGCGGCAGAACACTAAAACGCTGGTTGCAGCTTCGTCTTTGACAATGCGTTTGAGCAGCGAAGGTTTGTTCGATTTTTCAACGAATAAAACTTTCTGATCAATTTTTTCGACAGTTGTTGATTGCGGCGTGACTTCAACTTTCACCGGATTTTTCAAAATCGATCCAGCCAAGTCAGCAATGGTTGTAGGCATTGTTGCGGAGAAAAAAAGCGTCTGCCTTTTTTCCGGAATTTTTTGAATAATTTTTTTGATGTCGTTGATGAAACCCATGTCGAGCATGCGATCAGCCTCGTCCAAAACCAAAACTTCGAGCTGCATGTAGCGGATGTAGCCTTGGTTGGTGAGGTCGAGAAGACGCCCCGGCGTTGCGATTAAAATATCAACACCGCGTTGCATCGCCGCGATTTGTGGGCGCTCGCCAACGCCGCCGAAAATTACGGTGTAACGCAGACCGAGATCTTTGCCGTAAAGTTCGATATTTTCGGCGATTTGCGAAGCGAGTTCGCGTGTCGGCGTCAAGATCAAAACCCGCATGCAGCCTGATTTTGCAGAGACAGAATTTTTCGCCAGATTGTGCAAAATCGGCAAAGAAAATGCCGCAGTTTTTCCAGTTCCAGTTTGGGCAATTCCCAAAAGGTCTTTGCCGTCAAGAACGTGTGGAATGGCTTGAAGCTGGATTGGAGTTGGATCGGTGTAGCCCTTTTTTTCGAGCGCGCCGAGAATTTTTTCGTTAAGATTTAGATTTTTAAAATTTGTCATTTTGTATTTTTTTTCTCGCGTTTAAGTCTGCTGAAAACGCGAATTTTTTAATTAAATTTCCCTCGAAATATTCAGATTTCGGTGAGGTCTGTTATTTTACAAACTTAGAGGGACAAAGCTGCGGCGCGCAAAATGCGCACAACTATTTTTGAGCAAGCAGGCTGTTTTTGAAATTCAACTAGCAGGGGATTTATTCAAATTGTGAAAATTGCCATCTGTCACCTTTTGGAATTTTTCTGACATCAATTTGAAATTTATCGCGATCAATGTGAGCAAATTAATGCTACGTAATCATCATGTGGTGTTCTTTGTAATCGCAGTAGAGACTGCGAAACTCAAGATTGCCACAACTAACATTCACTTCTGCAAATATTTTTTTTGAGAAGTGAAAACATTTTTTAATTTTATTTTTTTTCCAAAAACTTCCGAAACAAATCCGGCCGAACTTTTTTTGTTAGCTCGATTGCTTTTTCTTTTCTCCACTCAGAAATTTTTTTGTGGTGACCTTGAGTTAGGATTTCAGGAACGATGCGACTGCGCCATTCTTGAGGTCGGCTGTAGTGTGGATATTCGAGCAGGTTTTCAAATTCAGGATTTTTTTTGGAGCCGAAAGATTCTTCGGCGAGAGATTCGTCGGCGCCAAGCACGCCTTCAACATTTCGCAAAATCGCATCGATGAATGGAAAAGCAGCAATTTCTCCACCCGACAAAACATAATCGCCGATCGAAATTTCTTCGATTGCAAATTCATCCAACACGCGCTGATCCACGCCTTCATAGCGTCCGCACAGAATCACGATTTCTTTTTCTTGCGCTAATTCACGCGCGATTTTTTGAGTAAAAACTTTTCCGCGGGGGGAGAGGTAAATTATTTTGGAGTCGTAAGTCGTAAGTCGTAAGTCGTAAGTCGATTCAATTGCCGCCGCAATCACATCCGCCTTCAACACCATCCCAGCCCCTCCGCCGTAAGGTGCATCGTCGACAGTGCCACGCACATCGAAGGCGTAATCGCGAATATTAATTGCCGAAAGTGACCAAAGATTTTTTGCGAGAGCAGCGCCGGTGACTGAAGCGGCAAGTGGCCCAGGGAAGAGTTCGGGGAAGAGGGTTAGGATTTTGAAATTTAGCATTTTTATTTTTTGATTGTTGGACTACACTCAAACTGATTCAAGATACCGATCTTAAATTTCTTTTGTCATCCCTGAGTTCGAAGAACTCGAGAATCTCATGCGTTTAGGTTTGACAGTTCTAACGCATGAGATCCCAAAGCACGTAAAAATAAATATGCCGAAATATGCCGAAAGAAATTGCCTTAATCGGAACGGGACCTGTGGGACTTGGATATATTATGGGCTTGGCGCAGCAAGCAGCAGAAGGTCGGTTGCGCCCGAATGAAATTTTACAGATACATGTTTTTGACAGTTCAATCCTATTTGGTGCCGGCAGCCCTTATGACCCTACAATTACCGATGCAGAACATCTTTTAAACGGCACGAATCATCATTTACCTGCTGAATTCGCCGAGTGGATGACTGCTGAAAACCGGCATAAAATCGAAATGCATTTCAGTAAAATCTTTGAATCCAGGCTGCGTGAAAAATTTTTAGAACGCTTCGGTTCCGAATATGAAAAAGAAAAAAGAGCAGAATATGAAAGCTCAAAAAAAGATCTATGCGATCATTATGAAAATTTGTGGAATAGTTTTAAAAGACGCTATCTAAATGCGCTAAATCCGGCCGACATAAAAAAAGCCGTGGACTATTATCCAAGAACTTTGCTTGGAATATTTGGAACTACCCAATTTGAAGAAGCGGTAGAAACCCTTGAAAGCAAAGGTTTTGCGGTAGTTCGACATGCTAAAACCGAAATCACTTCCATCGCAAAAGCAGACGAAAAATTTACGCTGCATTTCGAAGGCGGCAGTTTGGAAGTCGATCACGTCGCAATCGCTAGTGGGGGATGGAGAAATGTCGCCACTGAACAATCCGGCCGTTATCTTCATAATCTTTGGCCCATTTCGAATCTTAAAAAAGATGTGGCCAGAATCATCAAATCCGAACTAGAAAGAAGGGCGACAAGAGGCGACACCAATAAGGAAATCGTAGTCGCAATCGAAGGCAAAGGCTTAAGCGGAATTGATGCTGCCAAAACACTTTTTCAGGAAGGAGAATTAAAAATAGGCGATGATGGCACCTTCACATTCTCTCCGAATCCACATAACGAATATACATTAAAACTGGTGATGGTTTCACGCACACCATTGCTGCATAAAGTTCAAGACTACGGAAAATCTTGGCCAAGAGATTTGTTCAAACAACCAGATGACACCTACAAATATCCGGAAGAGCTGCAAATTTCGCAAAAAACTTTTCAGAATATCGCTGATGCACATGGTGGAAAAATACATCTTTGGCAGGTGGCAATGATCCTTTGCCGCGCTATCGAAACAGGCTATAAAATCACTGAATCTTACCACGGCAGAAACGGAAATGTTGGGGCAGCAGAAAGAACTAAAGCTAAAGCGGAAACAGCGCGGGAATTTTTATATGATATCATAAGTAACGTAAAAAAAGATGATGCCGGAACCGCATTAACAGCGGATCGCGAAGGTTTAGAAATATTCATCGATAACTTATCTGGCAAGTCGGAAGCGCAATGCAAAGCCATTCAGGATCATTTTCATTTGCAGCTCGATGGCGCAAGCTATGCACCGATTGTTGCACGCTTCAATTCAATGCTTGGATATACGACCGATACCGATCCTTGGGAACGCCTTCGTCGTGATTTGCATGAATCCGAGCATGGTGATGTCGAAGGCTTGACCGTCTGGCGGCAATTTTTATTTGTCCCACCGTTCAACCATTTATTGCCAAAAGAGGAGCGTGAGTATTTTAGCAGGTTTCTAGGCCGCTATATGGAAACTTTGGCAGGAATGCCGATGATAAGCGCCAAAGAATTATTAGCGTTTCATAATGCCGGAGTCCTTGATTTTGCTACGCTGGGAAAAGATGTAAAAAGATTCTACTTAACAGAAGACGGCGAAAAAGTCGAAAGTTCAGAACGCGTAAAACTTTTAAAAGAAGCGCGGCGCGAAGGCGGAACCCTAGATATGGCGAAAGATCACAAAGTGGTTTTGGAAGGCACAAGCACTGTGGTTTGCGATTTGGCAATCAATGCCGCATCAAAGTTCGGTCCAGGTTTCAATCCAAATCCTTTGATGGAATCACTGAAAAGTGCCGGAATCATTAGAGCGGTAGTCAGGGTGGTTATGTTTTGCGAGAGTGATGAAGAATATCACCGAAAAAGATCAGAAATGGTTTCAAATTTCGGAGAAAGAGAAACTGAAATGATGCTGAGCGGAATCACCAAAGCCGAAGATGGAAAATGGTATTCCAAAGTCACTGATATGCCAGAGAGAGACAATATACCACTTGATGAAAGCGGAAATCCCACAACAAGAAATTTATTGATCATGCAGTTTGGTCCTGGGATCAACGGTTCCAGAAAAGTTGGTAAAGAAATCGCGATCAAAAATTTTCCCGGCTCAGAAGCTATTGCCGAAGCTGGAGCTGGTGCTGGAGCTGGTGCCGGAGCAGAAACATCCTCTTCTGGCAGAGGCGATGCACCGCCATCAGGGGTGGTATCCCCTCTTTCCGCCGGCACTAAAAAAACCTGTGATAGGGTAATGTAGTTTTTAACTACACAGCTTAATTAAATGAAGAATGTGTGGGAGTAATGTGTATATGCCCATTTCAGCTGAAGAAGCCGGAACTTTATTTTTAGTTTGTCATCCCCGCTTCGGTCAGGGATCCGGTGTTAGTTGAACATTCTGTACCCATTCAAGTTGAAGAGGCCGACTTTCATTTCTAGCTTTCTGGACCCCGCAACAAGTGCGGGGTGACACTGAGTGTGAGTTGTCAC
>CAIYMZ010000141.1 GCA_903927415.1 uncultured Alphaproteobacteria bacterium | reverse complement strand
TGATATTTTTTTTAATGCTTTCTACGTCAACCAGATGCTCCGCGATTTCACGAAGCGCAATTACCGCTGGTTTCTCTTTGCGATCGAGTGTCGTGCCAGCGCCAGACAAAATGCTTTTTGCCCGATTGCTCGCAACCAAACAAAGTTCAAAACGATTAGACACAACTGTAACACAGTCTTCGACGGTAATTCTTGCCATTGGGAGATTGGAATTTAGTTTTGGAAAAAGGACTTAAGAAAGAGGCGGGAAACCTTATGGATAGCCATTTTTCAAATCAACAAAGATTTTTATTCTTACGATGATCACGATTCACACTGAACAAGATTTTGTAAAAATGCGCGCTGCCGGAAAGTTAGCAGCAGAAATTCTAGACTTCATCACGCCATTTGTAACTGTTGGAATTGCAACTGAAGAGCTCGATAGGCTTTGCCACGATAAAATTTTAGAAAATGGCGCGATCCCTGCCCCACTTAATTACAAAGGCTTTCCAAAATCGATTTGCACTTCGATTAATCACGTAATTTGTCACGGAATCCCGAGTGAAAAAAAATTGCAAGATGGCGACATCGTCAACATCGACGTCACCGTAATTTTGGATGGTTGGCATGGCGATTCTAGCCGCATGTATTTCGCCGGAGAACCTTCAATCAAAGCAAAAAGACTAACCCAAGTCACTCATGATTGCCTGATGCTTGGCATCGATCAAGTCAGACCAGGAGCGCATTTGGGAGATATTGGAAATGCGATTCAAACTTACGCCGAAAAAAATAATTTCTCCGTCGTGCGCGATTATTGCGGACATGGAATTGGTAGAATTTTTCACTGCGAACCAAGCGTCATACATTACGGAAAAAAGGGTGCAGGAATAATTTTGGAAGAAGGAATGTTTTTCACAATCGAGCCTATGATCAATGCCGGCAAGCATGAAACGATTTTAAGCAAGCATGATGGTTGGACAGTAACCACTCGTGACAAATCGCTTTCAGCGCAGTTTGAGCATACAATCGGCGTCACAAAAAACGGTGCCGAAATTTTCACCTCATCACCAAAAAATTTAGATTTTCCGCCTTATAAAATTTAGATCACTACCACATTCACCAACTTATCCGCCACCACAATCACCTTTTTCACCTCTTTTCCCTCAATAAATTTTTTTACATTTTCATTTTCGAAAGCGCGTTTTTCGATTTCATCTTTCGCCAAACCTTTCGGCATTTCAACCACTGCCCGCAGCTTTCCGCAAACTTGCAGCGCAATGCTGGCGGTGTCGTCAACGATTAATTTCGGATCAAATTTCGGAAATTCTGCTTCGCTGGCAAGTCCCTGCCCACACAGCTTTTCCCACAATTCTTCGGCAAGATGTGGCATGATCGGCGAGATTAAAATCGTTAAACTTTTTAGCGCGAAATTCATTTCCGCAGAATTTTCCTCAAACTTTTCGAGTGCATTTGAGAACTCGCGAATCTTGGCAATCGCACGGTTGAAGCCATTTTTTTCATATTCTTCAGTCACCGCCGCGATTGTTTTGTGCGCAATCTTCAAAATCTCCAACCTAGCGCCGGACGGGGTTTGTAACCCCGTCCGCATGATCATGTCTTGCGAATTTAAACTGAACGTGGGGACGTGGTTACAAACCCCGTCCCGCAAGAATTCCTCATCCTGCCTAACGCCTAACGCCTGATACCTAGCACCTAATCGCCAAAGACGATTCACATATTTCCAACAGCCGTCAATCCCACTTTCTGACCAATCTAAATCTCTTGAAGGCGGAGTGTCGGAAAGCATGAAAAGCCGCGCGGTGTCTGCTCCGTACGACTCAACAATGTGCGCCGGATCAACGACATTTTTTTTTGACTTACTCATTTTTTCGCTGCGGCCAATCACGATTTCGTCGGCTGATTTGCCAATTGCGTCTTCGGGAAAAATCCATTTTCCCGTCGCTTTTTCTTTGTAAGTTTGGTGACAGACCATCCCTTGCGTGAGCAGGTTTTTGAATGGCTCAGAGATATCCAAGTAGCCACATTTTTTCAGCGCTTTGGTAAAAAATCTGGCATAGAGCAAATGCAAAACCGCGTGCTCAACTCCGCCGACATATTGGTCTACAGGCATGAATTTATTGACCGCATCGCGGTCGAAAGCTTTTTCGGATTGCGGAGAAATGTAGCGTAAAAAATACCAGGAGCTTTCGAAGAAGGTGTCGAAGGTGTCGGTTTCGCGAATGGCTTTCTGGCCGTTGTAGGTGGTGTATTTCCAAGTTGGATGAAGTGCGAGTGGATTGCCAGCGCCAGTGAATTCAACGTCGGAAGGCAGTTCAACGGGAAGTTGATCTTCTGGAACGGGCACGATAGTTCCGTCTTCGAGGTAAAGAATTGGAATCGGGCAGCCCCAGTAGCGTTGGCGCGAAACGCCCCAATCGCGGAGACGGTAGTTTGTTTTTTTGGTCGCGAGTTTTTTGGCGGAGAGGATTTCGGCGACTTTTTCTTTGGCCTCCGCGCAAGTTAGTCCGTTGAGGAAGGAGGAGTTGATTAGGATTCCATCTTCGAGGTAAGGCAAAATGTCGTCCCCTTTGCCGGACTGGGTTTGCAACCCAGTCCGCATGTTCATGTCGTCTTGATTTGAAATGAACGTGGGGACGGGGTTACAAACCCCGTCCCGCGCAGGACTCACGACTTGCCGAATCGGTAAATTGTATTTTGTCGCAAACTCAAAATCCCTCTCATCATGCGCCGGACAGCCAAACACCGCGCCCGTGCCATATTCCATCAAAACAAAATTGGCGATGTAGATGTCGAGAAATTTTACACACCCCCCATCGTCGCGCTGACGCGTCGACTCGCTCCCCCCTAAATAGGGGGGAACCTTTACACACCCCCCATCGTCGCGCTGACGCGTCGACTCGCTCCCCCCTAAATAGGGGG
>CAIYMZ010000140.1 GCA_903927415.1 uncultured Alphaproteobacteria bacterium | reverse complement strand
TGCCAGTTGGCATCGGTTTCATGCGGCCATTTTAAATCATGTTTTTTAAAAAATTTTTCTAATTTTTTTGGATCATTAATTTCTTTTTTTGCCTTCTGCCAAGAGTCATATTTCATCGCGTTTTTGTAGAATTCGTCGATGGTGGCATTTTTTATTTTTTCAAAATTTTTTAGAAAAAATCCATGTTGTGGAGTCGGTAGCTCGACATAACCACCTGGGAACCACCATTGAAAATTATCCTTGAAGCGACGCTGTAAAATCGTGTGAATTTTTTGCGTTTTTTTGTTGATGTAAAAAATCGGGCCGATGCCAGAAATGCTGATCTGAGGGAAGGGAGAAACGTGATATTTTTTTTGTGCCGACGCAATCGTGCTGCCAGAAAAAGGAATTTCTAGTGAATCAAGAAATGTTATGATCTCTTTAGATTTTTGGCTTGAGGGTTTTTGCATCGATATTTTTTTTCCACCATTCGATGGTTTCTTTAATGCCATTTTCAAAATTTACATGTGGTTCCCAACCCAACTCTTGCTTGGCTAAAGAGCAATCCAAAAACAAGCTGGTTTTGATTGAGGGTTGCGACAAATCATGTTCGATTTGTAAATTTTTTCCCGAAGCAGCAACAATTTTTTTAACGACATTAATCACGCTTTCTGCTTTGCCGGCGCCGCAATTGTAAAGACGATATTTTTCTTTTTGGTTCTGCAAAGCGAGATCTACAAAGTGATTGAGATCGTTGGCATGCAGCAAATCACGCTCTTCTTCTCCCGTTCCCCAAACTGAAAATTTATCTTTTGCGAGCATGACTTTGGTGATGGTGGCGCCGAAAAAATGGCTACGATCCAAATCGAATTTATCGTGTGGGCCGTAAATGTTGGAATGGCGGATGGCGGTGAATTTGGTGTTGCCGATGCGTGAATAAAAATCACACATTTTTTCGATGTAGAGCTTGGTATTGCCGACGCCGAAATAGCGCGGATGTAAATCTTGATTCGCATCGAAATCAGTTTCCTTCAGACCAACATCGCTTGATTGATACATCACGGTGCAGGAGAAAAAAATTACATGCTTGACCTTGTGTTCAAAGGCGCTGCGGAAGAGATAGGAATTCATCACGGCGTTGTCCGTCACGTGAACGAAGGGTTTAGTGACGATATCTTTGGAGCCGGAAGTTGTGGCTGCAGCTTGAATAATTATGTCGCAACCGGGAACCAATTTTTCGAGTTCTGCCGGATTTTTTAAATCTGCCTGATGCCAAATGATTCCTGGAATCGCATATTCTGGGCGATTGAAGCGCACGGCATGAATTTCGAATTCAGATTTTTTGGCGAAATATTCCACCATGTTACGGCCAACAAAACCGGTGGCGCCGCAGATCAGTAATTTTTTTTTCATGAGATTATTTTTTGTAATTTTTAACGAAATCATCCACCTGCACACAGACATAATCAACCGCGGCATCATTCATGCTTTGATGGCAACCAAAAGCAAAACCGTTTTTCATGATGTTATTGGAAGCGCTCTGATCGCCGGCCATACGGTGTTCATACATTTTCATGACCGGGTGGTAGCCAATATTTCCGGCGATGATCGGACGGTTCTCAACATTTTTTGATTTCAAATAATCAGAAATTTCTTTCACTTTAAACGGGCAATTTTGTTTCAAGATGACAGAGAAGCCAAACCAGCTGGAACGGGCTTCTGCAGTCTCATGTTGGAAGTCAAAAATATCAGAATATTTTGAAAGATTTTGGAGGTAGCGTTCAATATTTTGGCGACGTCTATTCACAAATCCTGCCAGCTTCGGCAATTGTATCTGACCCATGCGTGCTTGGCATTCTGTAGGGCGGAGATTGTATCCCAAATTTACAAAAATGAAACGTGGATCGATGTCGGGATATTGTGCGACATATTTTTGATGCTCATCAGCTTCGCGTGTCCAGCCGTGCGCGCGCATGATGCGCATGGTTTCAGCGAGTTTAAAATCATCAGTAACCGTGATGCCGCCTTCGAGAGTTGTGATGTGATGCGAGAAATAAAAACTGAAAGTTGCGACGCGACCGAAAGTTCCAACTGCCCTGCCTTTGTAATACGCGCCCATTGATTCGCAGGTGTCTTCGATGATTTGCAAGTTGTATTTTTTGGCGAGAGTCATCATCGCATCCATGTCGCAAGGATTACCGTAAACATGCACCAGCATTATGGCGCGAGTCTTTGGTGTGATCGCGGCTTCAACTTTATTCAAATCCAAATTAAAAGTTTTTGGATCGCAATCGACCAATACCGGAATCAAATTGCTTTGGATGAGAGGCCAGACAGTTGTAGACCAAGAGAGAGAGGGAACAATCACTTCATCACCAGCTTTCAAATTATTTTCAGTGGCAGGATTAGCGATGGCAGCAACGGCAAGAAGGTTCGCCGAAGATCCAGAATTATTCATCACGCCATATTTGTGACCAAATTCTTTGGCATATTGCTCTTCAAATTTACGAACTTCTTTGCCCATCGTCACATGCGTTGTGAGCATTGGTTCGAGAAAAGCGTTAATTTCTTCAGCGCTGAAAGTTGGTTCGTGGAGTCGAATGACGGGATTTTTTGGATCAAAATTAAAATTGTGATTGGCGGCACAATATTCGTTAACTGCAGCAAAAATGTTTTGTTTTAAGTGTTCAGTGTTTTGCATAGGATTTTGTTAAAATTCCGATAATAAGAAAGTTTTTATGAACTACGGATGTAGTTTAAGAATTCTGAATAATCGTAGATGTAATCGTCTTTTGTAAAAAAATTATCAGCTAAAACCAGTAACACACAATCTTTGCTAAAGCTTGATAATTCTCGCCACACCACCTCGTCAATAAGAAGGCCTTTTTTAGGATTATTCAAAATTATTTCAGTTTTTTTTATTCCATCGTCGAAAGTAACAGCGCAAGTACCAGATATGGCGATGTAAATTTGTTTTAAATTTTTATGAGCGTGTTTGCCGCGAGTAACATCTCCTTTGTTTAAAAAAAGATAATAAATTCTCTTGATGTCAAACGGAATATTCTTCATAGATTCAATGACGGTCAATGATCCACGCTCATCGCAATAAGTTTCAAGATCTAAAATTTTTATCATTTTTATTTTGTAGGAAAGTCGTAAAACTAATTTTGCATTAAAAAAGTTCGCTCTTTTTTTATATCCAGATCTTTTAGTTGAATCCTTGTTCCGCCAACAACTGAATCCATAAAAAGAATTTCTGCGGTGTGATAATTGTCAGTTTTGGAATCATAAAATTGGATTATCAAACCTTCGCGGACAAGGCTTCCTGGCCCGATGTCAATTTCAGTTTTATTGTCATAATCGTAACCAGTCCAAGAGTAACTTTGATTGGCGTTAAGACAAAATGCAGCAAAAAATATTACGAAAGTTTTTATGTGTGGTGAAATTTTCATGATTGACTTTTGGTGATGTTATTATTCTGATGCGCGCCCTCAAAAATCCACAATTTCTCTTCTAAAAATTTCCTTTCAAGAATTTATTTCGGGGCGTAGCGCAGTCTGGCTAGCGCATCTGGTTTGGGACCAGAGGGTCGGGAGTTCAAATCTCTCCGCCCCGACCACCTTATTTTGACATCAACTCCTCTCCTCAACCAAATCAAAATCCCTGCCGATCTCAAAAAATTTTCGCTCGCGGAAATTAAGCAAATTGCGGACGAGCTTCGCCAAGAAACGATCGCTGCGGTGTCGCAAACTGGCGGACATTTGGGTGCTGGGCTTGGGGTTGTAGAGCTTACGGCTGCGTTGCATTATGTCTTCGACACGCCGCACGATAAATTAATTTGGGATGTTGGGCATCAGGCCTATCCGCATAAAATTTTGACTGGGCGACGTGATCGGATGAGGACGATTCGTCAGCCGGATGGACTTGCAGGATTCACCAAAAGAGCCGAGAGCGAATATGATCCGTTCGGGGCGGGGCACAGCTCCACATCTATCTCCGCAGCACTTGGCATTTCTGTCGCCAAAAAATTTAAACGCGAAAAATCGCACGTGATTGCGGTGATTGGTGACGGCGCGATGTCGGCGGGAATGGCCTTCGAGGCCATGAATAACGCGGGCGCACTCGAGGTTGAATTTTTCAACGACAATCGTTTGATCGTGATTTTGAACGATAATGACATGTCGATTGCACCGCCGACTGGCGCGATGGCGCACTATTTTTCGCGCATCGCGGC